>CALEJW010000024.1 GCA_937898635.1 uncultured Pseudomonadota bacterium
CTTCGGCGACCGCCGCAAGGCCATGCTGGAGGACATCGCGATCCTCACCGGCGGCACCGTCATCGCCGAGGAACTGGGCCTCAAGCTCGAGAACGTGGCCCTGAAGGACCTGGGCAAGGCCAGGCGCATCGAAGTCGCCAAGGAAGACACGACCCTCATCGACGGCGCCGGCAAGGAAGACCAGATCAAGGCGCGCGTGACGACCATCCGCGCCCAGATCGAGGAAGCCACCAGCGACTACGACAAGGAGAAGCTCCAGGAGCGCGTGGCGAAGCTCGCCGGCGGCGTGGCGCTGATCAAGGTCGGGGCCGCGACCGAAGTCGAGATGAAGGAGAAGAAGGCCCGCGTGGAAGACGCGCTGCACGCCACCCGTGCGGCCGTGGAAGAGGGCATCGTCCCGGGCGGCGGCGTCGCGCTGCTGCGCTGCAAGGACGCGATCGCCAAGGTGAAGGGCGACAACGCCGACCAGGAAGCGGGCATCAAGATCGTGCTGCGCGCCGTCGAGCAGCCGCTTCGCGAGATCGCCCGCAACTCCGGCGACGAGCCGAGCGTCGTGGTGAACAAGGTCCTCGAGGGCAAGGGCAACTACGGCTACAACGCCCAGACCGGCGAGTACGGCGACATGGTGGCCACGGGCGTGCTCGACCCCACCAAGGTCACGCGCTGCGCGCTGCAGAACGCCGCTTCCGTCGCCGGCCTCATGCTCACCACCGACGCGATGGTGGCCGAGCTGCCGAAGGACGAGAAGGCCGGCGGCATGGCCGGCGGGATGGGCGGCATGGGTGGCATGGGCGGCATGGGCGACATGGACATGTAAGGTCCGCGGCCCTCGCTGCTCCCCTCACCCCAGCCCTCTCCCAAAGGGAGAGGGAGCCCTTTTCTCCCCTCTCCCTCCGGGAGAGGGGTCGGGGGTGAGGGCATCCACATTCCCGGGAGAGGGGTCGGGGGTGAGGGAAACGCATCACGGAAAGGCCCGCCTCGGCGGGCCTTTTCCTTTCCGCCGCCGGCCCGCCCGCGCGCCTCGCCTATAATCGCGGGTATCCATGCCGCAACCGAAGCCATGACGCCCGCGCCCGAAGCCGCCGCCGGCGAAGCCCTCGTTGCCGAATGCCGCGAACGCGCGGTCCGGCTCCTGCGCGAGAACCTCTCCCGCGAAGGCATCCTCGCCGCCTCCGCCGGCCAGAAGGCCGCGGTCCGCAACTACCTCTCCGTCTTCGGCCGCGACGCGGCGGTTTGCGCCCTCGGCATGGCGGTATCCGGGGACCCGGTGTTGCGCGAGGGCGCCGAGACGGGCCTCGTCACGCTCGCCGAGCACCAGGCGCCCAACGGGCAGATCCCGAAGTTCGTCCACTGCGAGCTGAAGGAGGCGGACTTCTGGTACGTGGGCTGCATCGACGCCACGCTCTGGTGGCTCCTCGCGCTCGACGCGCTCGACCGCCACGAGGGCTCCCGTCGCCTCGTCACGCGATTCGCGCCGCAGGTCGCGCTCGCCACGGGCTGGCTCCTCGCCCAGGAGCACCAGCACTACCACCTCCTGCAGCAGAACGAGGCGAGCGACTGGGCCGACATCATGCCGCGCTCGGGCTTCG
>CALEJW010000025.1 GCA_937898635.1 uncultured Pseudomonadota bacterium
CGTTCGTATCGCTCCACCTTCTGCTCGATCGCGCCGAAGATGGACTCGCCGTGGCGGTCGAACATCTCGATCCTCACCGTGTCGCCGAAGGCGAGGAAGGGCGTCTTCGCCTCGCCGTTCTCGACCTGCTCCACGAGCCGCGCCTCCATGATGCACGCGTAGCCCGTGTCCGGATCCGGGTTGGAGATGGTGCCGGTGCCCACGAGCGTTCCCGCCCGCAGCTCGCGCGTCTTCGCCGCGTGGGCGACGAGCTGGAAGAGGTCGAAGGTCGCGCCCACGCCCGCGTTGGGGTTGCCGAACCACTTGCCGTTCACGTGGCAGACGAGGCGCAGGTGGATGCGCCCGCCGTCCCACGCGTTGCCCAGCTCGTCGGGCGTGACCGCCACGGGGGCGAGCGCGTTCGCGCCCTTGCCGTTCACGAAGCCGAAGCCCTTGGCGAGCTCCGCGGGGATGAGGCGGCGGAAGGAGACGTCGTTCACCAGCGTGAGCAGGCGCACCGCGCCGGAGGCCTGCGCGGGCGTGGCGCCCATGGGCACGTCGCCGGTGATCGCCGCCACCTCGCCCTCGAGGTCGATGCCCCAGTCCTCCGTGAGCGCGCGGATCGGGTCGCGCGGGCCCATCATGTCGCCCGCGCCGCCCTGGTACATGAGCGGGTCGCGGTAGAAGCTCTCCGGCACGTGGTCGTTGCGGGCCCGGCGCACCCGCTCCACGTGCGAGAGGTAGGCCGAGCCGTCCAGCCACTCGTAGGCGCGCGGCAGGGGCGCGGCGACTTCGCCGCGCGCGAGCGCCGCCTGGAAGTCGAAGGCATGCCGCTCGCCGCCGCAGGCGAGGCTCTCGGCCGCGTCCTGGAGCGCGCGGTGCACCTCGTCCCAGTTCTCCAGGGCGTGCTGCATCGTGGGCGAGATGCCGGTGACCGCCACGGCGGTGGCGAGGTCCTGGCGCACGACCACGAGGCGGCCGTCGCGGGAGGGTCCCTTCAGGGAGGCGAGCTTCATCGCGGGGGATTCGCTTTCGGGAAACCCGCCCAGACCGCGTCGTAGTCCGGCTCGAGCGCGGGGGTGGCGAGGGCGTAGTCGGTGGGCTCGAAGGCGTGGCGGCTCTCGAACATGAAGGCGAGCGTGCCGCCCAGCCAGGCGGGCTCCTGGCTCGCGCCCACGGCCGCCTCCCACGAGGCGCGGTCCGGGCCGTGCGCGCTCATCGCGTTGTGCAGGCTGGCGCCCCCGGGGACGAAGCCGCCGCGCTTGGCGTCGTACTCGCCGCGCACGAGCCCCATGAACTCGCTCATCACGTTGCGGTGGAACCAGGGCGGGCGGAAGGTGTGCTCGGCCACCATCCAGCGCGGCGGGAAGACCACGAAGTCCACGTTCGCGGTGCCGGGCGTGTCCGACGGCGAGGTGAGCACGGTGAAGATCGACGGGTCCGGGTGGTCGAAGCTCACGGTGTTGATCGCGTTGAAGCGCGCGAGGTCGTACTTGTAGGGATAGGTGTTGCCGTGCCACGCCACCACGTCGAGCGGCGAGTGGGCGAACTGGGCGGCCCAGAGCTTGCCGCCCGACTTCACGACGACCTGCGTGGGCTCGTCCGTGTCCTCGAAGGCCGCGACCGGCGCGAGGAAGTCGCGCGGGTTGGCGAGCCCGTTGGCGCCGATCGGGCCCAGCTCCGGCAGGCGCAGCGCCGCGCCGTAGTTCTCGCACACGTAGCCGCGCGAGGGCCCTTCCAGCGCGACGCGGAACTTCACGCCGCGCGGGATCACGGCGATCTCCCCCGGCGCGATGGCGAGCCGGCCGAACTCGGTCGCGATGTCGAGCGCCCCCTCCTGCGGCACCAGCAGCAGCTCGCCGTCGAAGCACGCGAAGAGGCGCGCCATGGAGCGGTTGGCCGCGTAGCCGTGCACGCCGACCCCGGCCCCGACGCGCGCCTCCCCGTTGGTCGCGTAGGTGGCCAGCCCGTCCACGAAATCCGCCGGCGTCTCCGGCATCGCCATCGGCGCCCAGCGCAGGCGGTTCGGTCCGGCCTCGGCCTCGCCGCAGGGCCCGGTGCGCAGGAGGCCCGCGCCGATCTTGCGGAAGGGCGGGTGCATGGCGGCCGGGCGCAGCCGGTAGAGCCAGGCGCGCAGGTTCTGCGAGCGCGGCGCGGTGAAGGCCGTGGTCGAGAACTGCTCCGCGTAGAGGCCGTGCGGGGTCTTCTGGGGCGAGTTCTGCCCCACCGGCAACGCGCCGGGCACCGCCTCGGTCTCGTGGTGGGAGGCGAACCCGGAGAGGTAGCGAAGGTCCGGCGCCGCCATCCTCAGACGATGCCCCGCGCGATCTGGTCCGCCTCGATCGACTCGAAGAGGGCCCGGAAGTTGCCCTCCCCGAAGCCCTCGTTGCCCTTCCTCTGGATGATCTCGAAGAAGATCGGGCCGATCACGGTCTCCGTGAAGATCTGCAGCAGCTTGTCCTCGCGCCGGTCCTTGTCGAGGCCCTCGCCGTCGATGAGGATGCGGTTCCTGCGCAGCCGCGCGAGGTCCTCGCCGTGGCCCGGCACCCGCGCGTCCACGCGCTCGTAGTAGGTGTCCGGCGTGTCGAGGAAGCGCACCCCGCGCCCGCGCAGCGCCTCCACCGTGGCGTGGATGTCGGCGGTCGAGAGCGCGATGTGCTGGATCCCCTCGCCGTGGTAGGCGTCGAGGTACTCCTGGATCTGGCTCTTGCGGTCGCTCGGCTCGTTGATGGGGATGCGGATCTTCCCGCAGGGGCTGGTGAGCGCGCGCGAGGTGAGGCCGGTCTTCTTTCCCTTTATGTCGAAGTAGCGGATCTCGCGGAAATTGAAGAGCTTCTCGTAGAACCGCGCCCAGACGTCCATGCGGCCCGCGTAGACGTTGTGGGTGAGGTGGTCGACTTCCAGCAGCCCCGCGCCCACGGGGTACTTCGCCGTGCCCTCGACGGGCACGAAGTCCACGTCGTAGATGGAGAGGTCGCCGCCGTTGCCGGGATAGCGGTCCACGAGGTAGATGAGGCTCTCGCCGATGCCCTTGATCGCCGGGATGTTGAGCTCCATCGGGCCCACGGGCCCGTGGTGCGGCTTCGCGCCCAGCTCGAGGGCGCGCTTCCAGGCGTGGGCGGCGTCCTTCACGCGGATGGCGAAGGCGCAGGCCGAGGGCCCGTGCACGCGCGCGAAGGATTGCGCGAAGCTGTCGGGCTCGCGGTTCACGATGAAGTTGACTCTTCCCTGGCGGTAGAGCGCGACGTCCTTCGAGCGGTGCCGGGCCACCAGCGTGAAGCCCAGCTGCTCGAAGAGCGAGCCGAGGAGCCGCGGGTCCGGCGCGGTGTACTCGATGAACTCGAAGCCGTCGGTGCCCATCGGGTTCGCGGCGCGATCCTGCTCGCTCATGTCCTGTCTCCTCGGGCGGATGCCGCGCATTGTACGCCGCCACCCGGACGATTCGACGCGGGTCGCGGCGCGAATCCGTGCTCGTCCACGGCCCGGCGGGAACCCCCGCGTTGGACGAGGTCCCGGGGCCGGGGTAGATTGCGTCCATCGTTAACCTGCGATCAACAATGTGGGGGCGCCATGGGCACGGTCATCGAACCCGTCGACCTCGGGTTCTTCTCGACGCTCGCCGCCAGCGCGAGCCTGAGCGCGGCGGCGCGCGAGCTCGGCATCACCACTCCCGCGGTGAGCAAGCACCTGAGCCTGATGGAATCACGCGCCGGCGTGCCGCTGGTGAACCGGACCACGCGACGCATGAGCCTCACCCCGGAGGGCGAACTCTACCTCGCGCACGCGCGGCGGATCCTCGACAACATCGACGAGCTCTCGCAGCTGCTCGGCAGCGCCAAGGCCTCGCCGAAGGGCCTGCTGCGCGTGAACGCGACGCTCGGTTTCGGGCGATGCCACGTCGCGCCCGCGATCTCGCAATTCGTTCGCAAGCATCCCCAGGTGGAGGTCCAGCTGCAGCTTTCGGTCAATCCTCCTGCCGCCACCGAGGACACCTTCGATGTCTGCATCCGGTTCGGCGAGCCGCCGGAATCGCGGCTGATCGCGCGCAAGCTCGCGGCCAACCGGCGCATCCTGTGCGCGGCACCCTCCTACCTGGCGCGCCATGGCATTCCCGGGACTCCGGGCGACCTGGCGCGCCACAATTGCATCGGCATACGGCAGGGCGACCAGGCCTATGGCATCTGGCGGCTGACGCCCGATCGCCCCAGGGGAGCGAAGTCCGAAGCCGTGAAGATCCGCGGCAATCTCACCACCAACGACGGCGAGATCGCCGTGCACTGGGCGCTGGCCGGCCACGGGATCGTGATGCGCGCGGAGTGGGACGTCGCCGGCTACCTGCGCAGCGGCCGGCTGGTCCAGGTGCTGGCCCAGTACCACACGCCGGACGCCGACATCCACGCCGTCTATCCGCAAAGGCACCAGGTGTCCGCGCGCGTGCGGGCCTTCGTCGACTTCATGTGCGAGTCGCTGGGTCGCGCGGCCGATCGCGGGCTGCTGCCGGCCGGGCGCAGGGCGGCGAAGCCCGCGCCGGCTTCGCGACGCTCCTAGGCGGCGTCCTGCGCCTTCTCGCGTGCGGCAATCGCCGAGCAGGTGGCCGCGGTGACCTGCGCCGTCGTGGCCGTGCCGCCCAGGTCGCGCGTGTGCAGCGAGGGGTCGGCCGTCACCTGCTCGATCACCGCCATCAGCCTTCGCGCGGCATCGCGTTCGCCGAGATGCTCGAGCAGCATCACGGCGGACCAGAAGGTGCCCACCGGGTTGGCGAGCCCCTTGCCCATGATGTCGAAGGCCGATCCGTGGATGGGCTCGAACATCGAGGGATAGCGGCGTTCCGGATCGATGTTCCCGGTGGGGGCGATGCCCAGGCTTCCGGCCAGCGCGGCGGCCAGGTCGCTCAGGATGTCGGCATGGAGGTTCGTCGCCACGAGGGTGTCGAGCGAGGCCGGCCGGTTGACCATGCGGGCGGTCGCCGCGTCGACGAGCTCCTTGTCCCACCGGACGTCGGGGAACTCCCTGGCGACCTCGCCGGCGATCTGGTCCCACATGACCATCGCGTGGCGCTGCGCGTTGCTCTTCGTGATGACCGTGAGGAGCTTGCGCGGCCGCGACCGGGCGAGCCTGAACGCGTAGCGGATGATCCGCTCGACGCCCGCGCGCGTCATGATCGAGACGTCCGTCGCGACCTCGATCGGGTGTCCCTGGTGGGCGCGCCCCCCGACGCCGGAGTATTCGCCCTCGGAGTTCTCGCGGACGATGACCCAGTCGAGATCCCCCGTCGCGCAGCGCTTCAGGGGGCATTCGATGCCGGGCAGGAGGCGGGTCGGCCGCACGTTGGCGTACTGGTCGAAGCCCTGGCAGATCTTGAGCCGCAGGCCCCACAGCGTGATGTGATCGGGGATGGCCGGATCTCCCGCCGACCCGAAGAGGATCGCGTCCTTGCCGCGCAGCGCGTCCAGGCCGTCCTCCGGCATCATCACGCCGTGCTCGCGGTAGTAGTCGCCGCCCCAGTCGAAGTCCTCGAACTCGAAGCGGAAGGTCCCGTCGGCCGCGGCCAGCGCCTCGAGCACCTGCCGGCCGGCGGGAACGACTTCCCGGCCGATGCCGTCGCCGGGAATGGTGGCGATCCGATAGGTCTTCATGCGGCGTGCTCCCTTCGCGTGCGTGATCGGGTCCGGAAGGCGACTGTGCGCCGCCGGGAGGGCGCCGGCGCGGCGTCGAACGCAAATCGACGTTTACTTCGACTCAACAGTAGGCGGGTCGCGGCCTCGACGGACTGTTGAACGGAAGTAAACGTCGATTTGCGTTCGACGCCGCGCCAGCGTCCGGCCGGGGGTCCACAGTCGATGCGGGTGCGGGAAGGCCGCGGCGCCGGGCGGCGCCCGGGCCCATGATAAAATCCAGCCACCTAGACGCGGTCACCGCGCACCTTCCCGTCGCGACTTTCGAGCCATGTCACGACATCAAAACCCAGAAATGAATCGAGGAGATTTCACCATGAAGCGCTCGAGCAGGATCTTCGCCACCGCCCTCGCCGGCGCGGCCGCCATCGCCGGCATCGCCTTCGCGGCGTACCCGGAAAAGACCATCAACTACATCATCGCCTTCGGCCCGGGCGGAGAGTCGGACGTCTCCGCGCGCCTGCAGGAGCCCTTCTTCAAGAAGCTCACCGGGCAGACGGTCGCCATCCAGTACAAGGCGGGCGCCGGCGGCGCGGCGGCCTGGTCGCAGATCAACTCCGCCCCCGGCGACGGCTACACGGTCATCGGCACCAACATCCCGCACATCATCCTGCAGCCGCTGCAGAAGGACGTGGGCTACAAGACGAGCGAGATCGCCAACGTGTACTGGTTCCACTACACGCCGGACGCGATCATCGTCACCGCCGACAGCCCCT
>CALEJW010000026.1 GCA_937898635.1 uncultured Pseudomonadota bacterium
ATGGCCTACGGCGCGCGCATCTCGCGAAGCCGCGTGGCCGCGGCGATGAACCGCCTCGCCGCACTCGGCTACGCGGTTCCCGGCGCGGTGATCGCGATCGGCGTCCTGATTCCCGCGGCGAGGATCGACAACCTCGTCGCCGACGCGCTGTCCGCGCTCTTCGGCCTGTCCGTGGGGCTCGTGCTCACGGGAAGCATCGTGGCCCTGGTCTACGCCTACCTCATCCGCTTCCTCGCGGTGGCGCTGCAGTCGGTGGAGTCGGGGCTCGCGAGGATCACGCCCGCCATGGAGGACGCCGCGCGCTCGCTCGGGCTGGGGCCGGCCGAGACGCTCGCGCGCGTGCACCTGCCGATGATGCGCTCGAGCCTCGTCACCGCGGCGCTGCTCGTCTTCGTGGACGTGATGAAGGAGCTTCCCGCGACCTTCGTGATGCGCCCCTTCAACTTCGATACCCTCGCCGTGCAGGCCTACAACCTCGCCGCCGACGAGCGCCTCGCGGAGGCCTCCACGGCCTCGCTCGCCATCGTGGCCGTGGGCCTCGTGCCCATCATCGTCGCCGCGCGGCGGATGGTGCGGCCGGAGACGCCGCGGGAAGGCTGAGGGCCGCGGGCTACTTCCAGCCCGCGCGGTCGTAGGCCTGCTGCGCCGCCGACTGGTTTCGCCCCAGCAGGCTCACGTTGACGCTGTCGCGCTTGAAGTCGCCCAGGGAGGCGAGCTCCGGGTTGCCGCGCACGGGACCGGCGACGGGGTACTCGTTGTTGCCGTTGGCGAAGTAGGCCTGCGCCTCGTCGCCCGCGAGGTACTCGAGGAACTTCACCGCCGCCTCGCGATGGGGGGCGTGCTTGAGGACGCCGGCGCCGGAGACGTTCACGTGGGTGCCGCGCCCGGACTGGTTGGGGAAGATCACGCCGACCTTCTCCGCCACGGCGCGCTCCTCGGGCTTCGCCGACTTCATCAGGCGCACGAAGTAGTAGGTGTTGGCCACGGCGATGTCGCACTCGCCGGCCGCGACGGCCTTGATCTGGTCCGTGTCGCCGCCCTTGGGGCTGCGCGCGAAGTTGGCGACGACGCCCTTCGCCCAGGCCTCGGCCTTCACCGGCCCGTCGCCCGCGATCATCGAGCTCATGAGCGAGAGGTTGTACATGTTCGAGCTCGAGCGGATGCACACCTTGCCCTTCCAGCGCGGGTCGGCGAGGTCCTCGTAGTCGCGGATCGCCTTGGGGTCGAGCGCGCCCTTGCGGTAGAAGATCGGGCGGGCGCGCACGGAGAAGGCGAACCACAGGCCTTCGGGGTGGCGCAGCTCCGCGGGGATCCGGTCGCGCAGCACCGGGGAATTCACGCTCGCGAAGAGCCCGAGCTGCTCGGCCCGCCACAGGCGGCCGGCGTCCACCGTCACGAGCACGTCCGCGGGGCTTCGCGCGCCCTCGTTCCTGAGCCTTTCGAGGAGCGCGTCCTCGTTGGCCTCGATGCGGTTCACCTTGATGCCGGTCTTCGCCGTGAAGTTCGCGTAGAGGGCCTCGTCGGTCTGGTAGTGGCGCGAGGAATAGAGGTTCAGGACCTTCTCCTGCGCCGCGGCGGGCAGGACCAGGCAGGCGGCGAGGAGGGTCGGGACGAGGCGTTTCATGGCTGCTCCGGGGTCAAAGGCGCTATTATTGGGAATGATTCGCATTTGTCAATACGTGCGAAGTATTCCAGACTGCTGGAAAGCCGGCTTTGCGCCATATCAACCACTTAGGAACTTCCAAGCTATAATGCTTCTCATGTCCCCCGCTCTCGACGTCAAGGGCCTGTGCTATTCCTACCCCGGAATGCCCCCGGTACTGGAAGGGTTTGACCTGCGCCTCGCCGAGGGCGAGATCGGCTGCCTGCTGGGACCCAGCGGCTGCGGGAAGACCACGGCGCTGCGCTGCGTGGCCGGCCTCGAGTCCGTCCACGCGGGCGAGATCTCGATCCGCGGGAACGTGGTGAGCCGGCCCGGGCTCACGGTCCCCACGGAGTCGCGCCGCATCGGCGTGGTCTTCCAGGACTACGCCCTCTTCCCGCACCTCGACGCCATGGACAACGTGGCCTTCGGGCTGCGCGCGGCCACGCGCGCCGAGCGCCGCCGCCGCGCCGCGGAGCTGCTGGCGCTGGTGGGCCTGCCGGGTTCGGGGACCAAGTTCCCCCACGAGCTCTCCGGGGGCCAGAAGCAGCGCGTGGCCCTCGCCCGCGCCCTCGCCCCGGGGCCGCAGCTGCTGCTCCTGGACGAGCCCTTCTCGAACCTCGACGGGGACCTTCGCGAGCGCCTCTCGCTCGAGGTGCGAACGATCCTCAAGGCGCAGGGCACCACGGCGCTCCTCGTCACCCACGACCAGGACGAGGCCTTCGCGATGGCCGACACCGTGGGCGTGATGCGCCGCGGCCGCATCGAGCAGTGGGACAGCGCCTACAACCTCTACCACCGCCCGGCCTCGCGCTTCGTCGCGGACTTCGTCGGCGAGGGCGTCCTGATCGACGGCCTCGCGTCCGAATCCGACGGCATCGACACGGTGCTGGGCGCGCTCAAGCACTGCCCCGGCTGCGAGCTGAAACCCGGCATGCCCGTGGACCTGCTGCTTCGACCCGACGACGTGCAGCACGACGACGACGCGCTGCTCAAGGCGGAGGTGGTGAAGAAGGCCTTCCGCGGCGCGGAGTTCCTCTACACGCTCAGGCTCGAGGACGGCAAGCAACTCCTGTCGCTGGTGCCCTCGCACCACAACCACGCGATCGGGGAGAAGATCGGCATCAAGCTCGACGTCGACCACGTCGTGGCCTTCCCGCAGGCCGAGGGCGCCGACGACTGAGGCGCCCGGCGCCGCGCTCAGGCGTAGCGGCGCGCGTCCTCGATGACCTTGCCGTCGTTCGGCAGCGAGCCCGCCGCGACGAAGCAGACCTCCCCGCGCAGCTTCGTTACGTCCCGCAGCGTCTCCTCGACCGCCTGCATGAGCGCCGTGTCGGGAGCGCCGTCGCGCTCGATGCGTAGCGTCAGCGTGTCCTGGCCGCCGTCGTTGCCGACGACGAGGCGGGCCCGCGCGAGGCCGTGGCGGGCGACCACCTTCGCCACCTGCTCGGGATGCACGAAGAGGCCGCGGGCCTTCGTCGTCTGGTCCGCGCGACCCAGCCAGCCCTTCACCCGCGTGTTGGTGCGCCCGCAGGGGCTCTTCCCCGCCAGCACCGCCGACAGGTCGCCGGTGGCGAAGCGCACCAGCGGGTAGTCCTCGTTGAACGGGGTGACGACCACCTCGCCCACCTCGCCCTCGGCCACGGGGTCGCCGGTGCCCGGGCGCACGATCTCGAGGATGATCTCCTCGTCCACGATGAGCCCCTCGCGGGCCGCGGTCTCGTACGCGATGACGCCCAGGTCCGCGGTGCCGTAGGCCTGGTAGGCGTCGATGCCGCGCGCGCGGACGAACTCGCGCACCGGCGGCAGGAAGGCTTCCCCCGAGACCTGCGCGCGGCGGATCGAGCCCGCGTCCACGCCCAGCTCGTCGCACTTCTCGAGGATCAGCTTGAGGAACGAGGGCGTGCCCACGTAGCCCACGGGCTTCAGGTCCGCGATCACGCGCGCCTGCATCTCGGTCTGCCCCACGCCGCCGGGGATCACCGCGCAGCCCAGGCGGTGCAGCCCCGTCTCGAACATGCTCCCCGCGGGCGTGAGGTGGTAGGAGTAGCAGTTGAGCACGACGTCGCCGGCCCGGAAGCCCGCGGCGTGCAGCCCGCGCGCCGTGCGCCAGAAGTCCGGGCGGCGCCCTTCCGGGTCGTAGATCGGGCCGGGCGAGACGAAGATGCGCGCGAGTCCCGAGGCCGGCGTCGCGTTGAGCCCGCCGAAGGGCAGCCGGGCGCGCTGCAGCTCCATGAGCGCGGCCTTCCGGGTGACCGGCAGCCTCGCGAGGGCGGCGCGCGTGGTGAGCGCGGCGGGGTCCACCCCGGCGAGGAGCTCGCCGAAGTAGGCGCTCTTGCCGCGGGCGTGGGCGAGCTGCGCCGGCAGGCGCGCGAGGAGCTCGCGCTCGCGGGCCGCGGGCTCGCGGGTCTCCAGCGCGTCGAAGTGGGCATCCATCACGAGAGCCAGCGCTTGCGGCGCCGGTAGTGCTTGCTGTCGCGGAAGCTCTTGCGCCCCGCGGTGGAGATGCCGAGGTAGAACTCCTTCACGTCCTCGTTCTCCGAGAGCGCGCGGGCGGTGCCCTCCATCACCACGCGCCCGTTCTCCAGGATGTAGCCGAAGTCGGCGAAGCGCAGCGCCACCATCGTGTTCTGCTCGGCGAGCAGGAAGCTCACCTTCTCCTTCGCGTTCAGGTTCTTCACGATCTCGAAGATCTCCTCCACGATCTGCGGCGCGAGGCCCATGGAGGGCTCGTCGAGGAGGATCATCGACGGGCGCGCCATGAGCGCGCGGCCGATCGCGGTCATCTGCTGTTCCCCGCCGGAGGTGTAGCCGGCCTGGGAGCCGCGCCTGAGCTTCAGGCGCGGGAAGAATCCGTAGACGCGCTCGAGGTCCGCCCGGATCTCGGCGCGCGAGACGCTCCTCGTGTAGGCCCCGGTGAGGAGGTTCTCCTCGATGGTGAGGTGGCCGAAGCAGTGCCGCCCTTCCATCACCTGGATCACGCCCCGCTTCACGAGGTCGGAGGGCGTCATGCGATCCACGCGCTCGCCGCGGAACTCGATGAGGCCCTTGGTCACCTCGCCGCGCTCGGCGCGCAGGAGGTTCGACACGGCCTTGAGCGTGGTGGTCTTGCCCGCGCCGTTGGCGCCGAGCAGCGCCACGATCCCGCCCTCCGGCACCAGGAGCGAGACGCCCTTGAGCACCAGGATCACGTGGTTGTAGATGACCTCGATGCCGTTGACTTCGAGGAGGGTCTTGGCGTCGTCCGACATGGGACCTCGTTCAGCCGCCGTCGCCGGCCGCGGGAGGGGACCGAAGTCCCTTCCCGCGCCGGTTCCGGCCGGGGATCACTTCTCCTTGGAGCAGTCGCGCGGCGTGATCTTCTTCTCCGCCGCGTAGGCCTTGGCCTGGGCCGCGATCAGCGGCTTGAGGAACTTGCTGTCGGCCTCCAGCCAGTCGGAGGTGTAGCTCCAGGTGTTGCCGTCCCAGGTGTGGATGCGCGCCCGGCGCACGCCCTCGTGGTCGTTGCAGGCGGTCTTCACGGGCTGGACCATGTCGGCGAAGCCCAGCGCCTTGATGCGCGCGGCCGGCAGGTTGAGGTTCTCCGCGCCCCAGCGCACGTCCTCGCCGGTCACGACCTTCTTCTTGGTCTTGGCCTGGGCGTTGCGGATCGACTCGACCACGAGCATCGCGGAGATCATGCCGCGGTTGTAGAGCACGTCGCCGACCTCGCTCTTGTTGCCGGCCGTGCCCTTGCCCTTGTCGTAGAGGTGCTTCGCGATGTCCTTGTGCACCGGCGCGTCGCGCTCGTTCGAGTGCCCGAGGGCGATGCCGTTGTAGCCCTTGGCGGCCGCTTCCGCGGGGAGCACGTCGGGCTCGGCCGAGGACCACCACACGCCGTACATCTGCAGGCGGGGGTAGGACACGGCGATCGCTTCCTTGATGGAGGTGGAGTTCATGACGCCCCAGCCCCAGAGGAAGACGTAGTCCGGTCGTTGCTGGCGAATCTGCAGCCACGTCGCCTTCTGCTCGACGCCGGGGTGCGTGACCGGGAGCTTGATGAAGGTGAAGCCGTGCTTCTTCGAGTGCTCCTCGAGGACCTTGATCGGCTCCTTGCCGTAGGGCGAGTCGTGGTAGACCAGGGCGATCTTCTTGCCCTTGAGGCTGCCCTTCTTCGCCACGTGCTGCACCAGCATGTCGGCCGCGGACCAGTAGGTGCCCAGCAGCGGGAAGTTCCAGGCGAAGACGCTGCCGTCGGCGCTCTCGGAGCGGCCGTAGCCGGTCGTGAAGAGCGCGATCTTGTCGGCGGCGACCTTCTCCGTGAGCGCGAAGGTGATGCCGGTCGAGAGCGGGTTCACGGCGACGGGCTTCTTGCTCTTCAGGCGCTCGTAGCACTCCACGCCGCGGTCGGTCGCGTAGCCGGTCTCGCACTCCTCGAAGGCGATCTTCGTGCCGTTCACGCCGCCGTCGCGCTCGTTCACGAGCTTCAGGTAGTCCACGAAGCCGTTGGCCCAGGGCACCCCGTTGGGGGCGTAGGCGCCGGTGCGGTAGACCAGCACCGGGACGAAGATCTCGTCGGATTGCGCGTACGCCGTTTGTGCGCCACCCAGCGCGCCCGCGACGGCGAGTGCGGCGGCGGCTGCCTTCAGCTTGTTGCTTGCTTTCATCTCCATCCTCCTCTTGTGGTGGTGCGGTGGTCTGATTCGTCGGCGCGGGGACGCGCCGTCAGTGCGGAAACGGCCAGAGCCGGAGCTTTTCCTTGCCGATCGCCCACAGGCGGGCGAGCCCGTGGGGCTCGGCGATCAGGAAGAAAACGATGAGCGAGCCGAAGATCATGATCTCCAGGTGCGAAATGAGCGCGGTGGACATGTCGATGCCGAGCCACCCCGGGAGCTGGTTGAGCATCAACGGCAGGATCACGATGAACGCCGCCCCGAGGAAGGAGCCGAGGATCGAGCCCAGCCCGCCGATGATCACCATGAAGAGCAGCTGGAAGGAGCGGTTCACGTCGAAGGCGAGCGGCTCCCAGGCGCCGAGGTACACGAAGGCCCAGAGCGCGCCCGCCACGCCCACGAAGAACGAGCTCACCGCGAAGGCGGTCACCTTGGCGTAGAGCGGGCGGATGCCGATCACCTCCGCCGCCACGTCCATGTCGCGCATCGCCATCCACGAGCGCCCGATGGCCCCGCGCGTGAGGTTGCGGGCGATAAGCGCGAAGACGCAGACGAACGCGAGCACGAAGAGGTACTTCTCCACCGGGGAGTCGATCGATATCCCGAAGGTCTTGAGCGGCGGCGCCGTCACCGAGCCCGAGGACGAGTAGTTGGTGAACCAGCCGATCCGCGCGAAGGCCCAGTCGAGGAAGAACTGCGCGGCGAGCGTGGCGACCGCGAGGTAGAAGCCCTTGATCCTCAGGCTCGGCAGGCCGAAGAGCACGCCCACCACCATCGCGACGAGCCCCGAGAGCAGGAAGATCACGATGAGGTTCAGGTCCGGCACGCGCACCACGAGGTTGTAGGCCGCGTACGCGCCCACCGCCATGAAGCCGCCGGTGCCGAGCGAGACCTGGCCGCAGTAGCCCACGAGGATGTTGAGCCCGATCGCGGCGAGCGCGAGGATCAGGAACGGCACGAGGATCGCGCGGAAGAGGTATTCGCTCGCGAGGGCCGGCACCACGAAGAAGGCGAAGCCCAGGAGCAGCAGCACGAAGATCCTGTCCTGCAGGATGGGAAAAAGCTGCTGGTCGGCCTCGTAGGAGGTCTTGTACTGGCCGGCTTCCCTGTAGATCATCGGGCGCTCCCCCGGGAGGCCGCGGCGGCCGGAACTGTGCGTCGGCTAGACACGGTCGATGTGCCTTTCCCCGAAGAGTCCCTCGGGACGGAAGAGGAGGAACACCAGCGCGAGCACGTAGGCGAACCAGTTCTCGATGCCCCCGCCGAGGTAGGGCCCGAGGTAGACCTCGGAGAGCTTCTCGCCCAGCCCGATGATGAGGCCGCCGACGATCGCGCCCGGGATGGAGGTGAAGCCGCCCAGGATCACCACCGGCAGCGCCTTGAGCGCGACGAGCTGCAGCGAGAACTGCACCCCGAGCTTCGATCCCCAGATGATGCCGGCCACGAGAGCCACCAGCCCCGAGACGCTCCAGACGATCACCCAGATGCGGTTGAGCGGGATGCCGATCGACTGCGCGGCCTGGTGGTCGTCCGCCACGGCCCGCAGCGCCCGCCCCGTGCTGGTCTTCTGGAAGAAGAGCGCCAGCAGGCCCACGAGGGTGGCCGCGAGGATCGCCGCGATCACGTCCTCCATGCCCACGAGGATGCCGCCCTCGAAGACGTTCTCGAGGAGGATCTTGGGTACCTTCGGCATGCCCACGTCGAGCGTGTAGATGTCGCTTCCCCAGATCGTCTGGCCCAGGCCGTCCAGGAAGTAGGCGATGCCGAGCGTGGCCATGAAGAGGACGATCCCCTCCTGGTTCACGAGCGGCCGAAGCACCAGGCGCTCGATGACCCAGGCGACCGCCACCATGATCGCCATGGTCACCACGAGCGCCACGGCGAGCGGCATGAACTCCATCAGCCGCACGAGGGAGAGCGCGGCGAAGAGCACCATCGCGCCCTGGGCGAAGTTGAAGACGCCCGAGGCCTTGAAGATGAGGACGAGGCCCAGGGCCACCAGCGAATAGAGCACGCCCGACATGAGGCCGCCGAGCACGACCTCGAGCCACTGCGGGAAGCGCGCGTCGCCGGCGTAGAGCGGCGCGAAGGCGCCGATCCCGAGGATCCCGATCAGGATCCAGGTCATCCACTTCTGCTGGAAGAAATCCATGGCCGGGCCTCAGTGCTTCACGCCCAGGTAGGCGTCGATGACGGACTGGTTGGCGCGCACCTCGTCGGGGGTGCCGTCGCCGATGAGCTTGCCGTAGTCGAGCACCGCCACGCGGTCCGAGAGGTCCATCACCACCCCCATGTCGTGCTCGATCAGGACGATCGTCGTGCCGAATTCGTCGTTCACGTCCACGATGAAGCGGCACATGTCCTGCTTCTCCTCCACGTTCATCCCGGCCATCGGCTCGTCGAGGAGGAGCACCTTGGGCTCGGCGGCGAGCGCCCGGCCGAGGTCGACGCGCTTCTGCAGGCCGTAGGGAAGACGGCCCACCGGGGTCTTCCTCACGTGCTGGATCTCCAGGAAGTCGATGATCTCCTCGACGCGGCGGCGGTGCCGGACCTCCTCGCGCAGCGCGGGCCCCACGCGCAGGGCCTGGAGCAGGATGTTCGTGCGCATCATGAGGTTCCTGCCCGCGAGCATGTTGTCGAGGACGGACATGCCCTTGAAGAGCGCGAGGCTCTGGAAGGTGCGCGCGATCCCCATGCGCGCCGCGTGGTGCGGGTCCATCGCGTGGCGGCGCTCGCCGAGGAAGGTCACGTGGCCCTTCTGCGGGTGGTACACGCCGTTGATCACGTTGAGCATGGAGCTTTTTCCCGCGCCGTTGGGGCCGATGATGGCGCGGATCTCGTGCTCGCGGACGTCGAAGCTCACCTCGGTGAGCGCCTTCACGCCGCCGAAGGCGAGCGAGACGTCCTCGACGCCGAGGATCACGGGGCCGAAGCTTCGCGCCGCCGTGCTCACGCCGCCATCCTCGCCGCCGGCGGGAAGGTCTTCGCCTCCTGCACCGCGAGCTGCGCCCTCACCGTGCCCGTGCGCCCGTCCTCGAAGCGCACCTGGGCCTCGACCCAGCAGTGGTCGGCGCCCGTGTAGAGCGCGTGCACGACCGACTCGTACTTCTCCGCGATGTAGCGCCGGCGCACCTTGCGCGTGCGCGTGAGCTCGCCGTCGTCGGCGTCGAGCTCCTTGTGCAGCACCACGAAGCGGCGGATCTGGCTGCCGGAGAGCTTGGGGTCCGCGGCGAGGTCGGCGTTCACCTTCTCCACGCACTCGCGCACGAGCTCGTAGACCTGGGGCTTCGCCGCGAGGTCCTGGTAGCCGGCGTAGGCGATCCCGCGCCGCTCCGCCCAGTCGCCCACGGCCTGCATGTCGATGTTGATCATCGCCGCGACCTCGGGGCGCGCGTCGCCGAAGGCGACCGCCTCCTTGATCGCCGCGAAGAACTTGAGCTTGTTCTCGAGGTACTTGGGCGCGAAGAGCGTGCCGTCCTGGAGCTTGCCCACGTCCTTCGCCCGGTCGATGATCTTCAGGTGCCCGTCGGCGTCGAAGTACCCGGCGTCGCCCGTGTGGTACCAGCCCTCGCTGTCCTTCGCCTCGCGCGTGGCCTGCTCGTTCTGGTGGTACTCGACGAAGAGCCCGGGGCTCTTCAGGACGATCTCGCCGCTGTCCAGGAGCCGGATCTCCACGCCCTTCATCGGCGGGCCGACGGTGTCGGGCTTCACCTGCCCGTTGGGCTGCACGCAGACCATCACGCAGGTCTCGGTCTGGCCGTAGATCTGCTTCAGGTTCACGCCGAGCGAGCGGTAGAAGACGAAGAGGTCCGGGCCGATCGCCTCGCCCGCGGTGTAGGCCACGCGGATGCGCGTCATGCCGAGCGAGTTGCGCAGCGGCCCGTAGATGAAGATCCCGCCCAGCCCGTAGAGCAGGCGGTCGCGCCCGGAGACCAGCTCGCCGTCGAGAAGCCGCGCGCCCACCCGCCGCGCGACCCCCATGAAGTAATGGAAGAGCCAGCGCTTGAAGCGCCCGGCGTCCTCCATGCGGATCGTGACCTGGGTGAGGAGTGCTTCCAGCACCCGCGGAGGCGCGAAGTAATAGGTAGGCCCGATCTCGCGCATGTCGGTGATGACGGTCTCGGCGGATTCCGGGCAGTTGATCCGGAACCCCGTCACCAGCCACTGCGCGTAGGAGAAGAGGTTCTGCCCGATCCAGGCCATGGGCAGGTAGGCGAGCACCTCCTCGTCGTCGCGAAGCCCCTCGAGTTCGGCGTAGGCGCGGCTCGTGAGGACGAGGTTGTCGTAGGAGAGCACCACGCCCTTCGGGTTGCCGGTGGTCCCCGAGGTGTAGAGCA
Source organism: uncultured Pseudomonadota bacterium (assembly GCA_937898635.1). Taxonomy (GTDB): domain Bacteria; phylum Pseudomonadota; class Gammaproteobacteria; order Burkholderiales; family Usitatibacteraceae; genus FEB-7. The sequence goes on from CALEJW010000026.1 coordinate 10,632, forward strand.
TGATGGCGGTGTCCGCGCCCTTGCCCTTCCCTACCGATTCCTCGAAGAAGCCGGGGTTCGCCTTGGCGTACGCCTCGCCCTCGGCGCGCAGCGTCTCGTAATCCGCGAGCTCCTCGCGCCGGTAGTTGCGGAAGCCGCGCGGGTCGTCGTAGAAGACGTGCTTCAGCTTCGGGCACTGCGGGAGGATCTCGAAGAGCTTGTCGGCCTGCTCCTGGTCCTCGACGATCGCGAACTCGATCTCCGCGTTCTGGAAGACGTAGACCATCTCCGGCGCCGGCGCGTCCTGGTAGAAGGGCACGGGAATGCCGCCGAGGGCCTGGGTCGCGAGCTGCGCCCAGTAGAGCCGCGGCCGGTTGTCCCCGACCACCGCCAGGTGCATCCCGCGCCGGAAGCCGCGGCTGGCGAGCCCGGCCGCGAGGAGCCGCACCTCCTCGGCCACCTGGCTCCAGGTCCAGCTCTGCCAGATGCCGAGGTCCTTTTCGCGGATAGCGGGACGGCCGCCCCGCTCGCCGGCGTGGGCGAGGAGCAGCTTGGGGAACGTGTCGGCGACCGCTGGGGCGGAAGCCATGGGCGCGTACCTCCTCCGGGGCGGGATCTTGTGTCGCGGCCCTCCGCCCGCCTCGGGGGGGCCGCGTGCTTCCTGCCTGCGCTCGGCCCTCGCAAGGGCCGGCGGCGGATCCAGTGTAGCGGGGGGGCCTCCCGGGCGGTTGTCTTTTCGTTGACAATCTCGCCTGCGCACCCCCGTGGAAACCCTAACCGACCTTCTCGAAGCCTCCCTCTGGACGAAGTCCCTGTCCGCGGAGCAGCTCGCCCGCGTGACGGCCGAGACCACCGTGAAGGACGTCGCCGCCGGCGCCTTCGTCTGCCGCAAGGGCGACCCGGTGGAGAACTGGATCGGCATCGTCCACGGGCTGGTGAAGATGACGAGCGTCTCCCCCGAGGGCAAGACCACCACCTTCCTCGGGGTCGCGGGCGGCGGCTGGTTCGGGGAGGGCTCGCTCCTCAAGGACCAGACCCGCAAGTACGACATCGTGGCGCTGCGGGCCACGCGGCTTGCGCTCATGCCCAAGCCCACCTTCGACTGGCTGCTGGACACCGACATCGCCTTCAACCGCTTCCTGCTCGTGCAGCTGAACGAGCGGCTGGCGCAGTTCATCGCGATGGTCGAGAACCAGCGCCTGCTCGAGCCCGACGCGCGCGTGGCCCGCTCCATCGCCGCGCTCTTCAATCCGGTGCTCTACCCCGCCATGGGCCCCGAGGTGCAGATCTCGCAGGAGGAGATCGGCTACCTCTCCGGCGTCTCCCGCCAGCGCGTGAACCAGGCGCTGCACGTGCTGCAGGTCGCGGGCCTGCTCGAGGTGAACTACGGGGGGCTTCGCATCCACGACCTCGAGGGCCTGCGCGCCTTCGGGACCCCGGCGCGCCCCGAGCGCTAGCGCGCCATGGTGGGGACGGCGAAACCGTCCTCGACCCGCATCGCCCCGGCGCGGGCGAGATCCCCGACGAGGCGCTCGCCGAGGCCCGCAAGGCCCTCGCCGAGGAAGCGCTCGTCCAGGTCCCGGTAGCAAGGCACGCGCGCCACGTAGGCGTCGGCCTCCGCGAGGGCGATGCCGCCGCGGGCGAGCATCGAGAAGACGAACATCACCTTCATCATGTGCCGCGCGGTCCGCTTGGGATCGTCCGCGAAGGCCGCGAGCCGCGAGCGGGCGCGGGCGATGGCGCCCGTGACGTCCTCGAAAGGCTCGCCGTGGCCCGGGATCACCACGCGCGGGGCGAGCCGCTCGATCGTCTCGAGCGCCTGGAGCGCCGCCTCGACGTAGGGATTGGGCGGCTCGTGGGCCCACACGAAGCCGAGCCCGTTCTCCCAGAGCGCGTCGCCGGAGATGAGGATGCCCTCGGCCGGGTCGAAGAAGACGAGCGCCTCCATGTCGTGCCCGGGCGCCGCGTGCGCCTGCCACTCGCGTCCGGCGGCGCGGAAGGCCTCGCCCGCGGCGATCGTCGCCTGGTAGGCGAAGGGCTCCGCGTACTGGTCCACGTACTCGTTCCAGCGCGCCTGGATCGACCAGTCGTCGATCGTCGGCACCTCGTCGCGGGGAATGGTGATGGGGCAGCCGTAGGCCCGCGCGATGGCCGCGTTGCCGCCGATGTGGTCGGAGTGGCAATGGGTGTTCACGAGCGCGGCGAGCGGCTCGGCGCCGAGCATCGCCGGCTCCCGCAGCCGCGCGATCGTCTCCCCGGCGCAGGCGTGGTAGCCGGAATCGACGAGCACGTGGCCGTCGGCGGAACGCAGCAGCACCTGGTTGCAGTTGAGCCAGCCGCGCACGGCGACGCGCACGTTGTCGGGAAGCGGGATCACGGCGGTGGCGGCGCCTCGCGGAAGGGGCGGCCATTCTAGCGCGGCGGGGCGCGGCCTCCCCCGGGAGGTATAATTTCACCTCGATTCCACTCCCGAAGCACTCCCCACCATGCTGATCGAAAAGAACGCTTTCCTCATCGCGGGCGGCGGCTCCGGCCTGGGCGCCGCCACGGCGCGCCGCCTCGTCGCCGAGGGCGCCAACGTGGTTATCGCCGACGTGAACGACGCCGGCGGCTGGGTCGCCGAGAAGCTCGGCAAGCAGGGCCGCTTCATCCGCACGGACGTGACCGACGAGGCGCAGACGCAGGCCGCGGTGGACCTGTGCGTCTCGGCCTTCGGCGCGATCCACGGCGCCGTCAACTGCGCGGGCGTCGCGCCCGGCGAGCGCGTCGTGGGCAAGAACGGCCCGCACGGGCTCGCGTCCTTCGAGCGCGCGGTCCGGATCAACCTCGTGGGCACCTTCAACGTGATCCGCCTCGCCGCCACGAAGATGAGCACGCAGCCCGCCTTCGCCTCGGGCGAGCGCGGCGTGATCGTGAACACCTCCTCGGTCGCCTCCTTCGAGGGGCAGATCGGCCAGGCCGCCTACGCCGCCTCGAAGGCCGGGGTGAACGGGATGACGCTGCCCATCGCCCGGGAGCTCGCGCGCTTCGGCATCCGCGTGGTCACCATCGCCCCGGGCATCTTCGACACGCCCATGCTCCAGGGCATGAGCGAGGAGATCCGCGCCTCGCTGGGCGCGCAGGTGCCCTTCCCGCCCCGCCTGGGTCGGCCCGACGAATACGCCGCGCTCGTCGCGCACATCGTCGAGAACGAGGTGCTCAACGGCGAGGTGATCCGCCTCGACGGCGCCATCCGCATGGGCGCGAAGTAGTCCGCGCCGGCCCGGCGCCGCCCCGCGCGATTCGCGCACGCCCTGCAAGGAGGGGCCGTTTCGGGAGATAATTGCGCTTCAGGGCCGCCCCGTAGGGTGGCCGTCCCGCCCCTCTCCGGGGCCGCTTCGCATCGGAGACCGCTTGCCGTTCGACCTGGACCTCCCCGAGGAGCTCGACCAGCTTCGCGCCAGCGCGAGGCGACTGTGCGAAACCGAGCTCTCCCCGCGCGCCGCCGAGATCGACCGCGCGAACGAGTTTCCCGCCGACATGTGGGCGAAACTCGGCGGGCTGGGCCTGCTCGGCATGACGGTGCCCGAGGAATACGGCGGCACCGGCCTGGGCTACCTCGCGCACGTCATCGCCATGGAAGAGGTCTCGCGCGCCTCGGCCTCCGTGGGCCTGTCCTACGGCGCGCACTCGAACCTCTGCGTGAACAACCTCTACCTCAACGGGAGCGAGGCGCAACGGAAAAAGTACCTGCCGAAGCTCTGCTCGGGCGAGCACGTGGGCGCGCTCGCGATGAGCGAGCCCGGCGCGGGCTCCGACGTGGTGGGCTCCATGGCCTGCCGGGCGGAGAGGAAGGGCGATCGCTGGATCGCCAACGGCTCCAAGATGTGGATCACCAACGGCCCCGAGGCGAGCGTGCTCCTCGTGTACATGCGCACGGCGCCGAAGGACGAGGGCTCGAAGGCGATGACCGCCTTCATCGTGGAAAAGGGCATGAAGGGCTTTTCCACCGCGCAGAAGCTCGACAAGCTCGGCATGCGCGGCTCCAACACCTGCGAGCTGGTCTTCGCCGACTGCGAGATCCCCGCGGAAAACGTGCTGGGCCAGGTGAACGGCGGCTCGCGCGTGCTCATGAAGGGCCTGGACACGGAGCGCTGCGTGCTCTCCGGCGGTCCCGTGGGGATCATGCAGGCGGCACTCGACCTCGTGGTCCCCTACATGCACGAGAGGAAGCAGTTCGGCCGCCCCATTGGCACCTTCGAGCTCATGCAGGGCAAGCTCGCCGACATGTACGTGAAGCTGCAGGCCTCGCGCGCCTTCGCCTACCGGGTCGCGGAATCCCTCGACGCCGGGCGCGGCCGGGCCGCGCGCAAGGACGCCGCGGCGTGCCTGCTCTTCGCCTCCGAGAACGCGGTCCAGGTGGCGCTGGAGGCGATCCAGGCCCTCGGCGGCAACGGCTACATCAACGAATTCCCCGCCGGGCGGCTGCTTCGCGACGCGAAGCTCTACGACATCGGCGCCGGCACCAACGAGATCCGCAGGATGCTGATCGGGCGCGAGCTCTTCGAGGAGAGCGCCTGACGGGCCGGGAAGCCGGCATTTCGACGAACGCAACGCAAGGAGGCAGGCGATGGCTGCACGAGAAGTGGTGGTGGTTTCCGGCGCGCGGACCGCGATCGGCGACTACGGCGGGTCCCTGAAGGACCTGCCCGCGACGAAGCTCGGCTCCCTCGCGATCGCGGAGGCCGTCGCCCGCGCGAAGATCGATCCGGCCACCGTCGGGCACGTGGTGCTCGGGAGCGTCATCCACGGCGAGGCGCGCGACATGTACATCTCGCGCGTGGCCGCGGTCGAGGCCGGCATCCCCGTGGGCACGCCCTGCCTCACCGTGAACCGCCTGTGCGGCTCCGGCCTGCAGGCGATCGTCTCGGCCTCCCAGCACATCCTCCTGGGCGACATCGACGTGGCCATCGGCGCGGGCGCCGAGAGCATGAGCCGCGGCGCCTACTTCCTGCCCTCGGCCCGCTGGGGCCAGCGCATGGGCGACGGCCAGATCATCGACGCGATGGTAGGCGCCCTCACCGATCCCTTCGGCACCGGCCACATGGGGATCACCGCGGAGAACCTCGCGGCCAAGCACGGCTTCACGCGCGAGGAGCAGGACGCCTTCTCGCTGGAATCGCACCGCCGCGCGGCCGCCGCACTCGCCGCCGGGCACTTCAAGAGCCAGGTCCTGCCCGTGGAGCTCAAGACCAAGAAGGGCTCCACGATGTTCGACACCGACGAGCACGTCCGCAAGGAAGCCAAGCCCGAGGACTTCTCGAAGCTCCGCCCCGCCTTCAAGAAGGACGGCTCGGTGACCGCCGGCAACGCCTCCGGCATCAACGACGCCGGCGCCGCCGTGGTCCTCATGGAAGCCGGCGCCGCGGCGAAGGCGGGTGCGAAGCCGCTCGCGCGCCTCGTCGCCTACGCCCACGCGGGCGTCGAGCCCCACATCATGGGCGAGGGTCCGATTCCCGCCGTGCAGAAAGTCTTCCAGAAGGCCGGCCTCAAGCCCGCCGACATGGACGTGATCGAATCCAACGAGGCCTTCGCGGTGCAAGCCATGACCGTCACGAAACAGCTCGGCCTCGACCCGAAGAAGGTGAACCCGAACGGCGGCGCGGTGGCACTGGGCCACCCCATCGGCGCCACGGGCTGCATCCTCACCGTCAAGTGCCTCTACGAGCTGCAGCGCACCGGCGGCAAGTACGGCCTCGTCACCATGTGCATCGGCGGCGGCCAGGGCATCGCCGCCATCTTCGAACGCCTGTAACCGCAACACCGCCACACGGACTCACCAGGGAAGGAAGCACGCATGTCGGAATCGATCGTCATCGTCGGCGCCAAGCGAACACCCATCGGCGCCATGCAAGGCAAGTTCAACTCTCTCGCCGCCCACCAGCTCGGCGCGGTGGCCATCAAGGCCGCCCTCGAGCAGGCCGGCGTCGGCCCCACGGAGGTCGACGACCTCATCATGGGCTGCGTCCTGCCCGCGGGACAGGGCCAGGCGCCGGCCCGCCAGGCCGCGCTCGGCGCCGGGCTCGACAAGTCGACCCCCTGCACCACGATCAACAAGATGTGCGGCTCGGGCATGAAGGCCGCGATGATGGGCGTGGACGAGATCCTCTCCGGGGACGCGACGGTGGTCGTCGCCGGCGGCATGGAATCCATGACCAACGCGCCGCACCTCCTTCCCAAGGCGCGCGGCGGCTACCGCTACGGCCACCAGCGGGTGCTCGACCACATGGCCTTCGACGGGCTGGAGAACGCCTACGACGGCAAGCCCATGGGCCACTTCGCGGACAAGACCGCGGAGAAGTACGGCTTCACGCGCGAGCAGATGGACGCCTACGCGAAGGAGTCCACGGCGCGGGCCGTGAACGCCTCGAAGACGGGCCTCTTCGCCGACGAGATCGCCCCGGTGACGGTGAGCGGCCGCAAGGGCGACGAGGTCGTGAAGGACGACGAGACGCCCTTCACGGTGAACGTGGAGAAGATCGCGACGCTGCGCCCCGCGTTCAACAAGGACGGCACCGTGACCGCGGCCACCTCCTCGTCGATCTCCGACGGCGCCGCGGCCCTGGTGCTGATGAAGGAGTCGGAGGCGAAGAAGCGCGGCGCCAAGCCGCTGGCGCGCATCGTCGCGCAGGCCTCCAACGCCCACGAGCCCGAGTGGTTCACCACGGCCCCCGTCGGGGCGATCCAGAAGGTGCTCGCCAAGGCCGGCTGGAAGGCTTCCGACGTGGACCTCTTCGAGGTGAACGAGGCCTTCGCGGTCGTCGCCATGGCGGCCATGAAGGACATCGGCATCGCCGCCGACAAGGTCAACGTGAACGGCGGCGCGGTGGCCCTGGGCCACCCCATCGGCGCCACGGGCGCGCGCATCCTCACCACCCTCATCTACGCCCTGAGGAAGAGAGGCCTCAGGAAAGGCCTGGCGGCGCTCTGCATCGGCGGGGGCGAAGCCACGGCGGTCGCGCTGGAGGTCCTATGAACTCGATCACCATCACCCCCATCGAAAGCTCGCCCGGCATCGGGCCCAACCTCGCCTCGGACCTCCGCGGCGTCGGCATCGACACGCTCGAAGCCCTCATGCGCGTGGGCTTCTGGGACGCGTGGCAGCAGCTTCGCCGCGCCAACCCCGAGCGCGACTGCCTGCCCTCCTGCCTCGCGCTCGCGGGCGCGGTGGCGGGCGTGCGCTGGAACCACCTTCCCCCGAAGGTCCGCGCCGACATCCGCCAGCGCGTGAAAGCCGCGCGCGAATGAGGCCCCGCCTCGTTCTCGCCGCGACCCTCCTCCTCGCCTTCGCCGCCGGCGGTTGCGGGAAGAAGGAGACGCCCGCGGTGGACGCCGCCACGGAGCAGAAGGAGGCGCTGGAGCGTGCGAAGCAAGGCGCCTTCGGCACCCAGGTGAAGGCATTGGAGGACGCGAAGACCCTCGGCGCGGACCTCGACCGCAAGGCGCGGGAGGCAGTCGAGAAGGCCGAGCAGGACGCGAAGTAGGCGCGCGAAGTCCATGCTGACCCGCGCCCCGGCCGAGTTCCTCAGCGACGAGCAACGCATGATCCGGGACACCGCGCGGGACTTCGCGCGGGAGGAGCTCGCCCCCAACGCCGGTCGCTGGGAAGACGAAGGCTGGATTCCCGACGCGGTCGTGGCGAAGCTGGGCGAGCTGGGCTTCCTCGGCATGACGGTCCCGCCCGAGTGGGGCGGCACCGGCGCCGACTACCTCGCCTACATCCTCGCCGTGGAGGAGATCGCCGCCGGCTGCGCCGCGACGTCCACCCTCATGAGCGTGCAGAACGGGCTCGGCTGCGGCCTCGTGCAGGCCTGGGGGAGCGAAGCGCAGAAGAAGGAGTGGCTGCCGGAACTCGCGAGCGGCCGCGCCATCGTCTGCTTCTGCCTCACCGAGCCCCAGGCCGGGAGCGAGGCGGACAACCTGAAGACCCGCGCGACCGAATCCGGCGGCGGCTGGACGCTCGAGGGCACCAAGCAGTTCATCTCCAACGCGAAGCGGGCGAAGCTCGGCGTCGTCTTCGCGGTGAGCGACCCGACACTGGGCAAGAAGGGCCTCTCGGCCTTCCTCGTGCCGACCGCGACGCCCGGCTTCCAGGTGCAGAAGCCGGAGAAGAAGCTGGGCCTCAAGGCGCTGGACACCTGCCCCATCGTGCTCGCCGATTGCCGCGTGCCTTCGGAGGCGCTCCTCGGCCCTCGCGGCAAGGGACTCGCCATCGCGCTCTCCAACCTCGAGGGCGGGCGGATCGGCATCGCGGCCCAGGCCGTGGGCATCGCCCGCGCGGCGCTGGAGGCGGCGGTGGCCTACGCGAAGGAGCGCGCCACCTTCGGGAAGAAGATCGTCGAGCACCAGTCGATCGCGAACATGCTCGCCGACATGCACACGCGCCTCAACGCGGCGCGCCTGCTCGTGCACCACGCCGCGCGCCTTCGTTCCGCGGGCGTGCCCTGCCTCTCGGAAGCCTCCCAGGCGAAGCTCTTCGCCTCCGAAACGGCGGAGTGGGTTTGTTCGAAGGCGATCCAGGTCCACGGCGGCTACGGCTACGTGAAGGACTACCCCGTCGAGCGCCACTACCGCGACGCGCGCGTGACCCAGATCTACGAGGGCACGAGCGAGATCCAGCGCATGCTTATCGCCCGCAGCCTCGCCGCCTAGTCCCCTCCCCCGCCGCAAGCGCCCCATGCCCCGACTCAAGACGCGACTGGACACCGGCTCGGAGGATTTCCGCGCCAACCGCGAGCACCACGCCGCGCTCGCCGCCGACCTTCGCGAGAAGGTGGCGAAGATCGCCGCCGGCGGCGGCCCCGAGGCGCAGAAGAAGCACACGGACCGCGGCAAGCTCCTGCCGCGCGAGCGCGTGCGCGGGCTCCTCGATCCCGGCTCGCCCTTCCTCGAGTTCTCCCAGCTCGCGGCCTTCGGGCTCTACGGCGACGAGGCCCCGTCGGCCGGGATCATCACCGGCATCGGCCGCGTCGAGGGGCGCGAGGTCGTGGTGATCGCGAACGACGCCACGGTGAAGGGCGGCAC
>CALEJW010000027.1 GCA_937898635.1 uncultured Pseudomonadota bacterium
GAACATCGAGGGGCGCCTGCGCCGCACGGGCGACCGCGATACCCGGGTGCTGCACTTCGCGCAAGTGATCGCCGGCGAGGGCTGAAAGGCGATGGAACCGCAGATGAACGCAGATGAACGCAGATGGTTCGTGATGCCCTTTCCTTCCGTGCACGTCGAGTCGCTCGTCACGGGATTCGCCGCCGCACGTTCGCCCCGGGAACATCTGCGTTCATCTGCGTTCATCTGCGGTTCCATCGCCTCGTCCTAGCGGAGCACGACCCATGCAAGTCGAGAGCATGTTCTTCAAGCAGCGCGCGACCGAGAAGCTCGGCGACGAGCTGCTGCAGGGCAACATGAGGAAGGCCAAGGGCAAGTTCGTCGACGGCCGCGCGAAGGCCGTGGCGGAGTTCGGCGCCTGGGAGGAAGTGCGCACCCACGCGGCGATGATCCGCGACCGCGCGCTCGCGAACCTCGACGCCTACCTCGTGGAGTTCGAGGCGAACGCCACGCGGCGCGGCGCCACGGTGCACTGGGCCGAGACGGCCGAGGAGGCCTGCGAGATCATCGTCGGCATCGCGAAGGCGAAAGGGGTTCGCAAGGTCACGAAGTCCAAGTCGATGGTCTCGGAGGAGGTGAACCTCAACGAGGCCTTCGAGGCCGCCGGCATGCAGGTGGTGGAGACGGACCTCGGCGAGTACATCCTGCAGCTCGCCCACGAGCCGCCCTCGCACATCGTCGCCCCCGCGGTGCACAAGTCGAAGGAGCAGGTGGCCGACCTCTTCGTGAAGGCGCACGGCAAGCCGCGCCTCACCGACATCCCGGCCATGACGCGGGAGGCGCGCGAGGCCCTGCGCGAGCACTTCCTCACCGCGGACATGGGCGTCTCGGGCTCGAACTTCGTCATCGCCGAGACCGGCACCACGCTCACCGTGACCAACGAGGGCAACGCGGACATGGTGACGACGCTGCCGCGCATCCACGTGGTGATCACCGGCATCGAGAAGGTGATCGGCACGATGGAGGATTTCGCGACCCTCATCCGGCTCCTGCCGCGCTCGGCGATCGGGCAGTCGATCGCGAACTACCTCACCCTCACCACGGGCCCGCGCATGCCCGGCGACGCCGACGGCCCGGAGGAGATGCACGTCGTCCTCGTGGACGCGGGGCGCACGAAGCTCGTGGGCGGGCCGATGCAGGAGATGCTCCGCTGCATCCGCTGCGGCGCCTGCATGAACCACTGCCCCGTCTACCAGAACGTGGGCGGCCACGCCTACGGCTGGGTCTATCCCGGCCCCATGGGCTCGATCCTCACGCCGGTGTACGTGGGCCTGGAGAACGCGGGCGACCTCCCGAACGCGGCCACCTTCTGCGGCGAGTGCGCGGTGGCCTGCCCGGTGAAGATCCCGCTGCCGGACCTCATGCGCAAGCTCCGCGAGCAGCAGTTCGACCGCAAGTTGAGGCCCTGGCCGGAACGCTTCGCGATCGCCGCCTGGGGATTCGTCGCGGCGCGCCCGGCCCTCTACGCGCGCCTGAGCGCGATCGGCGCGCGCGTGGCGAGCTGGCTGGGCGGGCGCGAGGGCCTGATCCATTCGCTCCCGGGCCTCGACGGCTGGACGAAGGGGCGCGACATGCCTGCGCCCCCGGGCCGGACCTTCCGCGCGCTCTACCGCGAGCGGCGGGGGTAGGCTGAGATGGGCGCGAGGGAGAACATCCTGCGGCGCATCCGCGCCGCGCAGGGGCGCAGCGGGGCCGCGCCCACGCAAGCCGAGCTCGCCGCCGCGCGCGCGCAGATCGCGCGCCACGAAGTCGGGCCGCAGCCACCCTTCGCGCACGCGCCCGACCGCCTGGCGCAATTCCGCCGCGAGTGCGACCGGATGGGCACCACGCACGCCATGGTCGCCGCCGAGGGCGACATCCCGCGCGAGGTGGCGCGCTACCTCGGGGCGGCGGGCCTCGAGCGCCGGGTCGCGGGCTGGGCCGCCTTCGCCGGCCTCGACTGGGCGGGCGCCGGCGTCGCCTACGAGGCCCGGCCGGCGACGGGAGACGACCGAACCGGCCTCACGGGCTGCTTCTGCGCGGTGGCCGAGACGGGCACCGTGCTGCTGCTGTCGGCGCCGCAGATGCCCAAGGTGAACGCGCTCCTGCCCGAGACCCACGTCTGCGTGGTCCGGGCGGACCGGATCCTCGACACGATGGAGGATTCCTTCGCGCGCCTGCGCGAGGAGGCGGGCGAGCCGCCGCGCGCCGTCTTCTTCGTCTCGGGCCCCTCGCGCACCGCCGACATCGAGCAGACCATCGTCATCGGCGCCCACGGGCCCTACCGCGTCCACGTCGTGATCGTCGCCTGAGGAACGGGCGAAAGCGGTGGACCGCGCCTCGGCGCGGTGGTTAGAATCGGGCACCTGCCAGCCGCCATACATTCCCGGGTCAAGCCATGCGCAAGGTGAGCGCCGCGATCTCGCTTTTCGTCTTCTGGGTCCTGCTGTCGGGCCACTTCACGCCTTTCCTCCTCACCGCCGGCGCGGTGAGCGCCTTCGCGGTGGTCGTCTTCGCGCGCCGCCTGGAGCTCGTGGACCCCGAGGGCCACCCGGTCGACTTCTCCGGCTCCGCGCTGCGCTACTGGCCGTGGCTCGGGGTGGAGATCGTGAAGAGCGCCTGGGACGTCTCCCGGCTCATCGTGGACCCGAAGCTGCCCATCAGCCCGACGCTCGTGCGCGTGAAGCCCACGCAGGTCTCGGCCGTCGGCCGGGTGGTCTACGCCAACTCGATCACGCTCACCCCGGGCACGGTCACCGTGGTTGCGGGGCGCGAGGAATTCCTGGTGCACGCGATCACGCGCGCGGGGGCGGAGAGCCTCGCCGCGGGCGACATGGACCGCCGGGTGACCCGCTTCGAGGGCACGCGGTGATCTACGCCCCGGCCATCGTCGCGCTCGTCGTGACGCTCGCGCTCGCGATGGCGCGCGCCTTCCTCGGGCCCACGCTCTTCGACCGCGCGCTCGCCGCGAACGCGATCGGCACGGTCGCGATGCTGCTCCTCGCCGTCCTCGAGTTCCTCACCGGGCGGCCCGAGTACACCGACCTCGCGCTCGTCTACGGCCTGCTCAACATCGTCGGCACGATCGCGGTGCTCAAGTTCTTCCGCGTGGGCGACCTCGGCCAGGAGGGCACGGTGGAGGAAGGGGAGTCGCGATGACGCTTGCCGGGATCCTCGCCTTCGGCCTGCTCTCGCTGGGAGGCGTCTTCTGCGTGATCGGCGCGGTGGGGCTGCTGCGCATGCCCGACTTCTACACGCGCATGCACGCGGCGAGCGTGATCGAGACCCTCGGCGCCGGCCTCGTGATCGCCGGGCTCATCGTGCAGGCCGGCTTCACGCTCGCCTCGGCCAAGCTCGTGATCCTGGCGCTCCTCATCTTCTTCGCGAGCCCCACGGCGACCCACGCGCTCGCCAAGGTGGCGCACGAAAGCGGCGTCGAGCCGGTCGCGCGCGCCCGGGAAGGGGAGGAGGCGCCGTGATCGAGACGGGCGCCGTCGCCGCACTCCTCGCGCTGATGGCCGCCGCCGCCGTCGCGGTCGTGCGCCAGAGGAACCTCTTCGCGGTGGTGGTGATCGGCGGCATCTACAGCTTCCTCATGGCCACGGCGCTCGCCGCCCTCGACGCGGCCGACGTCGCCATGACCGAGGCGGCGGTCGGCGCGGGCGTGTCCACGGTGCTGCTGCTGGGGGCGCTGCACCTCGTGGGGAGCCTCGAGGTGAAGCCCTCGTCGGGCGCCGCCCTGCCGCTCGCGATCGTGCTCGTCGCGGGCCTGCTGGTGGTCTACGGCACCTACGGCTTGCCCGCCTTCTCCGATCCCCAGGCCCCGATCCACCGGCACGTGGCGCCGCGCTACCTCGTGGAAGGGCCGAAGGAGACCGGCGTGCCCAACGTGGTGACGGCGGTGCTCGCGAGCTACCGCGGCTTCGACACGCTGGGCGAGGTGACGGTGGTCTTCACCGCGGGCGTCGGGGTCATCGCGCTGCTTCGCCGGCGCCGGCGGCCCGGCGGCGAGGGGCGGCCGTGACGCGCGACATCGTCCTTCGCGTCATCGGGAAGATCCTCATCCCCTACGCGCTCGTCTTCGCCCTCTACGTGCAGTTCCACGGCGACTACGGCCCGGGCGGCGGCTTCCAGGCCGGCGTGGTCGTCGCCGCGGCGGTGATCTTCTACGGGATCATCTTCGGTCTCGCGGCGGCGCGCCGCGCGGTGCCCGAGCCCCTGGTGGAGTCGCTGCTCGCCCTGGGCGTGCTCCTCTACGCGGGCGTGGGCGTGGCCGGGATCCTCCTGGGCGGCAACTACCTCGACTACTTCGTCCTCGACCACGACCCCGTGCACGGCCAGTTGCGCGGCATCTTCTGGGTGGAAGCGGGCGTGGGAATCACCGTGAGCGGCGTGATGCTCAAGATCTTCTACCTCTTCGCCGGTCGCGGGCGCGACCTCGAGGAGGGTTGATGGGGCTCCTCGGCCACTTCACCTACTGGGCGACGGTGTTCATCCTCATGACGGGGCTCTACATCGTCATCGCCCGCGGCAACCTCGTGAAGAAGCTCGTGGGCCTGGGGATCTTCCAGACCTCCGTGTACCTGCTCTACGTCGCCCCGGGCAAGCTCATCGGCGGCACCGCGCCCATCGTGGGCGGGGCGTTCTCCGTCTATTCCAACCCGCTGCCGCACGTGCTCATCCTCACCGCGATCGTGGTGGGCGTGGCCACCCTCGCGCTGGGGCTCGCGCTCGTGGTGCGCATCCGCGAGGCCTACGGCACGGTGGAGGAGGACGAGCTCCTCGAGGCCGACGCGAAAGACGACTGAAGCGCCCGCCTTGCTCTCCCAGCACTTTCCCATCCTCCTGGTCGCCCTGCCGCTCATCGCGGCGCCCCTCATCGTGCTGGGCCGGAGCGGCTTCCTCGGCTGGATCGCCTCCCTCGCGGTGACGGGCGCCGCCACGCTCATGGCGGGAGCGCTCCTCGCGAAGACGACCGCCGCCGGGACGATTTCCTACGCGGTCGGCAGCTGGCCCCCGCCCTGGGGCATCGAGTACCGGGTGGACGCCGCCAACGCGCTGGTGGCGCTGCTGGTGAGCGCCGTCGCGCTCGTGGCCATGCCCTACGCGCGGCGCAGCGTCTCGGCGGAGATCGGGCAGGACCGCCAGTACCTCTTCTACGCGCTCCTGATGCTCTGCCTCTCGGGGCTGCTCGGGATGACGCTCACGGGCGACGCGTTCAACCTCTTCGTCTTCCTCGAGATCTCCTCGCTCTCCACCTACGTGCTGATCGCCCTGGGCCGCGACCGGCGCGCGCTCACGGCGGCCTACCAGTACCTGATCCTCGGCACCACCGGGGCCACGCTCTACGTGATCGGCGTGGGCATGCTCTACCTCGCCACGGGGACCCTCAACCTCGCCGACATGGCCGCGCGCCTGCCGGACGTGTCCGACACCCGGCCGGGCGTGGCGGGACTCGCCTTCATCACCGCGGGCATCGGCCTCAAGTTCGCGCTCTTTCCGCTGCACGCGTGGCTGCCGGGCGCCTACACCTACGCGCCCTCGGTGGTGTCGGCCTTCCTCGCCGCCACCGCGACGAAGGTCTCGGCCTACGTGCTCATGCGCCTGTACTTCTCCGTCTACGGCGTGGACGCGGTGTTCCGCGACATGCCCCTCGGCCCGGTGCTCGCGGTGCTCTCCGTGGCGGCCCTCTTCGTCGCCTCGGCCGCGGCGATCGTCCAGCGGGACCTGAAGCGCCTCCTCGCCTACTCGAGCGTGGCCCAGATGGGCTACATCACCCTCGGGATCTCGCTCGGCTCGGCGACGGGCCTCGCCGCCGCCGTCGCGCACCTGGTGAACCACGGCGTGACCAAGGGCGCGCTCTTCCTCCTGGCCGGGGGGATCGCGCTGCGCGCGGGGGGCACCGGGCTGGAGCGCGTGGCCGGCCTCGGCCGGACGATGCCGCTCACCGCCTTCGCCTTCGTCGTGGGGGGCCTGAGCCTCATCGGCATTCCCGGCACCGCGGGATTCGCGAGCAAGTGGGCGCTGGTCTCCGCGGCGATCGGCGACGGGCAGTGGTGGGTCGCCGCCGCCGTGCTCCTGAGCTCGCTCCTCGCGGTCGCCTACGTCTGGCGCTTCGTCGAGTGCGCCTACTTCCGCGACCCGCCGCAGGACGCGCCCGCGCCCGGCGAGGCGCCCGCCGACATGACGGGCCCGGCACTCGCGCTCACCGCGGCCGTGGTCGCCGGCGGCCTCCTCGCGGCCCCCGTCCTCGAGGCGTCCGCGCGCGCCGCCGCCGCGCTCATGGGGCTCGCGCGGTGACGGACCCGCGCTTCGTCCTCGCGGCCCTCGCGATTCCCTTCGCGGGGATCGTCCTGATGACGCTCGCGCGCCACCGGCCCGACGTGCGCGAGGCGATGACCTTCGGCGCGGCGGCGATGCTCTTCTTCGTGGTGGCCTCCCTCGCGCCCGCCGTCCTCGCGGGCGAGCGGCCCGCGATCACGCTCTTCGAGATGCTGCCGGGCCTGCCCGTGGCGTTCACCGTGGAGCCCCTCGGCTGGCTCTTCGCCGCCGTGGCCTCCAGCCTCTGGGTGGTGAGCACGCCCTACACGATCGCCTACCTGCGCGGCAACGGCGAGGCGAACCAGACGCGCTTCTTCGCGTGCTTCGCGGCCTCCATCGGCGCGGCGATCGGGATCGCCTTCGCGGGGAACCTCCTCACGCTCTTCCTCTTCTACGAGATGCTCACGCTCGTCACCTACCCGCTCGTCACGCACCACGGCACGGACGAGGCGAGGCGGGCCGGGCGCGTCTACCTGGGGCTGCTGATCGGCACCTCCGTCGTCTTCTTCCTGCCCGCGCTGATCATTACCTCGCTCCTCGCCGGAACGCTCGACTTCCGCCCCGGCGGCATCCTCGGCGGCCGCGTGGGCCCGGCGGGCGCGGGCCTGCTCCTCGCGCTCTTCATGTTCGGCATCGGCAAGGCCGCGCTCATGCCCTTCCACCGCTGGCTTCCCACGGCGATGGTGGCGCCGGCCCCGGTCTCGGCGCTCCTGCACGCGGTCGCGGTGGTGAAGGCGGGCGTCTTCTGCGTGGTGAAGGTGATCGTCTACGTCTTCGGCGTGGACGCGCTCGCGGCGCTGGGCGGCGCGGGCTGGCTCACGCTCGTGGCGGGCTTCACGCTCATCGCGGCCTCCGCCGTGGCGCTCCGGGCGCAGAACCTCAAGCGGCGCCTCGCCTACTCCACCGTGAGCCAGCTCGCCTACGTGACCATGGCCGCCTCGCTCCTCACGCCCGCGGCGGTCATGGGCGCGGCGCTGCACCTGGTGGCGCACGCCTTCGGCAAGATCACGCTCTTCTTCGCCGCGGGCTCCCTCTACACCGCCGCGCACAAGACGGAGGTGGGAGAGCTCGACGGCATCGGCCGCGCGATGCCCTGGACCATGGGGGCCTTCGCGGTCGGGGCGCTCTCCATGATCGGGCTGCCGCCGATGGCGGGCTTCGTCTCCAAGTGGTACATCCTCACGGGGGCGATGGCCGTCGAGCACTGGATCGCCGTGGGCGTCATCGCCGCGAGCACGCTCCTCAACGCGGCCTATTTCCTGCCCATCGTCTTCCGCGCCTTCTTCGTGGCGCCGCCCGCCGGCGAGGCCCCGGGCCACGAGGCGCCCGCGGCGATGGTGATCGCGCAAGTCCTCACCGCGGCCGCCTGCGTGGCGCTCTTTCTCTTTCCCGGCTTCGCGATCGCCTTCGCGAAGTCCCTCGCGGGAGGCTGAGATGACCGGATCCCCGCGCGCCCTTCGCCTGGCCGCCGGCGTGCTGCTCGCGATCGTCGCGGCGGCGGGCTTCGTCGTGGACCTGCACCCGCATTTCGCGATCGAGCGCCTTCCGGCGTTCCACGCGGCGCTGGGGCTCCTTTCCTGCGCGGGACTCGTGGCCGGCGCGAGGCTCCTCGCCGCGCTGGTCGGGCGGGAGGAGGGCGGCGATGGGCGCTAGCGCCTTCCTGCACCCGGGACTGTGGCTCGCCGCGGCGGGCGTCGCCGCCTTCTTCCTGCGCGGGAGGGCGCGCGCGGCCCTGCTGCTCGCCGCGCCCCTCGCCGCACTCGCCTTCCTGTGGCTGATTCCCGACGGCGCGCACGGCCGCTGGACCTTCCTCGGCCTCGAGGCGACGCTCCTGCGGGTGGACCGGCTCGCGCGCCTCTTCGCGACGATCTTCGCGATCATGGCCTTCGCCGGCGCCCTCTTCGCGCTGCGCCAGGAAAGCCGCATCGAGCTGCCCGCGGCCTTCGTGTACGCGGGCGCCTCCATCGGCGCCGTCCTCGCGGGGGACCTCGTCACGCTCTTCCTCTTCTGGGAGCTGATGGCCGTCGGCTCCACCCTCGTGCTGTGGTCGGCGGGCCCGCAGGCGTGGGCCGCGAGCCGGCGCTATCTCCTCATGCACCTCCTCGGGGGCGTGCTCCTCATGGCGGGCATCGCCGGGCACGTGGCGGCCACGGGCCAGGTCGCCTTCGAGGCCATGCGCCCGGATTCCGTCGCCAGGGCGCTCATCCTCGCCGGGTTCCTCCTCAACGCCGGCGCGCCGCCGGTGTCGGCGTGGCTTCCCGACGCCTACCCGGAGTCGTCCTGGAGCGGCATGGTCTTCCTCGCGGCCTTCACGACGAAGACGGCGGTCTACGTCCTGCTGCGGGGCTTCGCGGGCACGGAGATCCTCGTCCCCCTGGGCCTCTTCATGGTCTTCTACGGGATCGCCTACGCGATCGTCGAGGACGACATGCGCCGGCTCCTCGCCTACTCGATCGTGAGCCAGGTGGGCTTCATGGTGACGGCCGCGGGCATCGGCACCGCGATGGCGGTGAACGGGGCGGCCGCGCACGCCTTCGCGCACATCCTCTACAAGGGGCTCCTGCTCATGGCGGTCGGCGCGGTGCTCCGGGAAACCGGCGAGCGGCGCCTGAGCGCGCTTGGCGGCCTCGCACGGCGCATGCCGGTGGCCGCGGCCGGGGCCATCGTGGGCGCCCTCTCGATCTCCGCCTTTCCCCTCACCTCGGGCTTCGTCACGAAGTCGATGATCTCGCAGGCGGCGGCGGACGCCCACCTGCAGGCGGTGTGGCTCGCGCTCGCCGCCGCTTCCGCGGGCACCTGCCTCTACGCGGGCCTCAAGCTCCCCTGGTTCGCCTTCTTCGAGCGCGAATCGGGGCGCCCCGCGAAGGACCCGCCCGCGACGATGCGCGCGGCCATCGGTCTCCTCGCCTTCCTCTGCCTCGCGCTGGGCGTGGCGCCGGGGGCGCTATACGCCCTGCTGCCGCACCCCGTGGACTACGGTCCCTACACCGCGGGACACGTGGTGGCCATGCTGCAGGTGCTGCTCTTCTCGGCGCTCGCCTTCGCGCTGCTGCTTCCCGTGCTGCGCCGCGCCCCGGGCGGGCGCATGCGCGATGCCGACTGGCTCTGGCGGCGGCTCGTCCCCGGGATCTGGGCGCCGCTGGAGGCCGCGATGGCGGCGCTGCGCGGCGGGATCACCACGCCCGCGACGCTGTTCGCGCGCAGGGCCACGGACGCCATCGCCCGCTTCGGGGCTCCGACCGGCGCTTTCGGGCGGGTCTGGGCCACCCGGACGATGATGGTCTGGGTGGTGCTCCTGCTGGCCGCGCTGCTGCTCCTATCCTATCGGTAGCGGCCGCTGATACCTCGGGTACGGGGCAGGGGCCGGGTTGGCCTCCCGATCGGGTTGCCATGCCCTGGAGGGGGGATTAGGATAAGTGTCCGCCGCGGTCGAGGCCGGCGCACGAGGACCCCGCCCGCGTCCCAGGTTTGTCACGCAGCACCCAATAACACCCCGAGGAGAAATCTCATGACCGAACAAGACAAGACCGCATCGGCGGCGACCAAGGCCGTCACCCGTCGCAAGTTCATCACCGGCGCCGCGGGCGCCACGGGCGCGGCGATCGCCGGATTCCCGATGATCTCGGTGGCCCAGTCGCCCATCGTGCTGAAGATGCAGGGCGCGTGGGGCCCGAAGGACATCTTCAACGAGATGGCCGAGCAGTACGTGTCCCGCGTGAACGAGATGGCGGGCGGGCGCCTGAAGATCGAGTACCTCGTGGCCGGGGCGGTGGTGAAGCCCTTCGAGGTGATGGACGCCACGCACAAGGGCGTGATCGACGGCTGCCACTCGGTGCCGGTGTACTGGTACGGCAAGAGCAAGGTCGCCTCGCTCTTCGGCTCCGGCCCGATCAACGGCTGCGACGCGCACCAGACGCTCGCGTGGATCAACCGCCAGGGCCTGCCGCTGTACAACGAACTGCTCGGCAAGCTCGGCCTGGACGTGGTCGGCTTCTTCGCGATGCCGATGCCCACGCAGCCGCTGGGCTGGTTCAAGAAGCCCATCAAGGGCGCGGCGGACCTCAAGGGCTTCAAGTACCGCACCGTGGGCCTCGCGGCCGACCTCATGCAGGAAATGGGCATGAAGGTCACGCAGCTGCCCGGCGGCGAGATCGTTCCCGCCATGGAGCGCGGCGTGATCGACGCGTTCGAGTTCAACAACCCGACCTCGGACCGCCGCTTCGGCGCCCAGGACGTGGCCAAGAACTACTACATGGGCAGCTACCACCAGGCCATGGAGTTCTTCGAGATCGTCTTCAACAAGAAGAAGTACAACTCCCTGCCGAAGGACCTGCAGGCCATCCTCAAGTTCGCGGCGGAAGCGGCCTCCACCGCCAACTTCGCGCTGGCGATGGACCAGTACTCCACCGACCTGCAGGAGCTCATCACGAAGGACAAGGTGAGCGTCAAGCGCACGCCGAAGGACGTCTTCGACGCGCAGATCAAGGCCTGGGACGTGGTCTCCAAGCGCCTGCAGGCCGAGGACCCCTTCTTCAAGAAGGTGGTCGAGTCCCAGAAGGCCTGGGCCAAGCGCGTCGCGTACTACCACTTCCTGAACGACGCGGACTACAAGGTCGGCTACGAGCACATCTTCGGCAAGCTCGGCTTCTGATCCCTGCCGTTCGAGCCGCAGGATAGCGGCCATCCTGGGGCGGCGCAGCGATGCGCCGCCCCGTTGCTGTCCCCTCCGCGCCAATCCCCCGAACCGGGAGTCCCCATGCTCCAACGCTTCCTGCTGATGATCGACGGCTTCAGCATGGCCGTGGGCCACGCCTTCGCGTGGTGCATCATCATCCTCACGCTGGGCACCTCCTACGAGGTGTTCGTCCGCTACATCCTGAACGACCCCACGAGCTGGGCGTTCGACATGAGCTACATCCTCTACGGCGCGCTCTTCCTCATGTCGGGGGCCTACGCGCTCTCGCGCAACGCGCACGTGCGCGGAGACGTCTTCTACCGGCTGCTCTCGCCGAGGAAGCAGGCGACGATCGAGCTGGTGCTCTACTTCATCTTCTTCTACCCCGGGGTCACGGCGCTCGTGATCGCGGGCTTCGGCTACGCGAGCGACTCCTTCGGCTACAAGGAGGTGAGCGTGAACAGCCCCGTGGGCGTGCCCATCTGGCAGCTGAAGGCGATCATCCCCGTGGCCGGGGCGATGCTCTTCATCCAGGGGATCGCGCAGGTGATCCGCTGCATCCTCACGATCCAGACCGGCCGCTGGCCCAGGCAGCTCCATGACGTCGAGGAGCTCGAGGACGTGCTCGCCGCGCAGCACGCGGGACAACCCGAAGCCGCCGCCACGGAAGGCACGAAATGAGCAACCCCGAACTCGCGCTGCTGATGCTGGGCGCCTTCATCTTCATCATCCTGCTGGGATTCCCCATCGCCTTCACGCTGATGGCGATGGGGGTGGCCTTCGGCTACTACGCCTACTTCGTGCCGGACCAGTCGTTCTTCGACAACCGGGTGTTCTACCTGCTCTCGCAGAACACCTTCAGCATCATGAACAACGACGTGCTGACGGCCGTGCCGCTCTTCCTGTTCATGGGCTACATGATAGAGCGCTCGAACATCCTCGACCGGCTGTTCCTGAGCCTGCAGGTCGCGCTGCGCGCGGTGCCCGGCTCGATGGCCGTGGCCGCGCTCATCACCTGCGCGCTCTTCGCGACGGCCACGGGCATCGTGGGCGCGGTGGTGACGCTGATGGGGCTCCTCGCCTTCCCGGCCATGCTCAAGGCAGGCTACGACGAGAAGCTTTCCGCGGGCGTGATCTGCGCGGGCGGGACGCTGGGCATCCTCATCCCGCCGTCCATCATGCTGATCGTCTACGGGGCGACCTCGGCGGTATCGGTGGTGAAGCTCTACGCCGCGGCGATGATCCCGGGATTCGTGCTGGCGGGCCTCTACATCGTCTACGTGATCGGGCTCACGACCCTCCGGCCCAAGCTCGCGCCGAAGCTCCCCAAGTCGGAGTACAACTTCCCGTGGACGAAGGTAGTGGTGATGCTGCTCACGGCGTTCTTCCCGCTCGCCGTCCTCATCATGTCGGTGCTGGGCGCGATCCTCTTCGGGCTCGCGACCCCCAGCGAGGCCGCGGCCGTCGGCGCGCTGGGCGCCATCGTGCTCGCGATGGTCTACCGCGCCTTCACGTGGACCCGCCTCAAGGAGGCGGTCTTCCTCACGGCCCGGACTTCCGCCATGGTCTGCTGGCTCTTCGTGGGCTCGTGGACCTTCTCCTCGGTGTTCTCCTACCTCGGCGGCGAGGGCCTCATCAAGGAGTTCGTGCTGCACCTGGACCTCAACACGATCACCTTCCTCCTGCTCTCCCAGGTCATCATCTTCATCCTGGGCTGGCCGCTCGAGTGGAGCGAGATCATCATCATCTTCGTGCCGATCTTCCTGCCGCTGCTCGCGCACTTCAACGTGGACCCGATGTTCTTCGGCATCCTCGTGGCGCTGAACCTCCAGACCTCCTTCCTCACGCCACCCATGGCGATGTCCGCGTACTACCTCAAGGGCATCGCGCCACCGCACGTGCAGCTGTGGACGATCTTCAAGGGCTGCTTCCCCTTCCTCGCCATGGTCTTCGTCTCCATGGCGCTGGTCTACATCTTCCCGCAGCTCGTCTACTGGCTGCCGGAAGTGTTCTACGGGAACTGAGCGCGCCATGAAACAGGAAGGTTTCGTCGACGTCTCGACGCTCACCGCGGCGCAGGCCGCGGCGGCGATCCGCGACGGGCGCCTCACGTCGGAGGAACTGGTGGGCGGCTGCCTCGCGCGCATCCGCGCCGACGAGGAGAGGGTGCGGGCCTGGGCCTTCCTCGACGAGGCCCACGCGCTGGAGCGCGCGCGCGAGGCGGACGCGGCGCGCAAGGAAGGCCGGCCGCTCGGCGCGCTGCACGGCGTGCCCGTCGGCGTGAAGGACATCATCGACACCGAGGACATGCCGACCGAGGACGGGACCGTCCTGCACGCGGGCCGGCGGCCGGCCGGGGACGCGACCGTCGTCTCGCGGCTTCGCGAGGCGGGCGCGATCGTGCTCGGCAAGACCGTCACGACGGAGCTCGCCACCTACTCGCCGGGCAAGACCCGCAACCCGCACGGCCCGGAACACACGCCGGGAGGCTCCTCCAGCGGCTCGGCCGCGGCGGTGGCGGCGCTCATGGTGCCCGTGGCGCTCGGCACGCAGACCAACGGGAGCGTCATCCGCCCGGCGGCCTACTGCGGCGTCTTCGGCTTCAAGCCGAGCTTCGGGCTCGTCTCGCGCCACGGCATCCTCAAGCAGTCCCGTCCCCTGGACCAGGTGGGCCTCATGGCGCGCTCGGTGGAGGACCTCGCGCTCGTGGGCGAGGCGCTCGCGGGCTTCGATCCCGCCGACCCGGACACGCGCCCCGTCGCGCGGCCGCCTTTCGTGAAGGTCGCCGCCCAGGAGCCGCCCCTGCCGCCCAAGTTCGCCTTCGTGAGGACGCCCAACTGGGGCGATGCGGAGGAAGAGACCCGCGAGGCCTTCGAGGAGCTCGCCGGCTCCCTGGGCGACCAGGTGTTCGCCTTCGACCTGCCGCAGGAGCTCGCGGGCGCCTGGGAGTGGCACCGCGCGATCATGGAGGCCGACCTCGCGCGCAACTACCGCCACGACTACGAGCAGGGCCGCGAGCGGATGAGCGCCACGCTGCGCGCCCAGATCGAGCGCGGCCGGCAGGTGACGGCCGTGGACTACAACGACGCCGTGGGGCGCATCGAGGCCGTGAACGCGGGCTTCGAGGAGCTCTTCGACCGCTACGACGCCTTCCTCACCGCTTCCACGGCGGGGACGGCCCCGAAGGGGCTCGAGTCCACCGGGAGCCCCGCCTTCTGCACCCTGTGGACCTACGCCGGCATGCCGGCGGTGACGCTGCCCATCATGCGCGGCGGCAACGGGCTGCCGCTGGGCGTGCAGCTCGTGGGCCGCAAGGGCGACGATGCGAGGCTGCTGCGCACGGCGCGCTGGCTTGCCGGCTGGGCGCAATCGCTCGGCGGCGAGGGCGCCGGAACATGACGAAGGGGGAATGGCATTGATCGCGAAAATCGTGATGGGTCTCATCGCGCTGCTGATGGCGCTGGCGTTCTTCCTCGTGCCGATCATCAAGCTCAAGTCGCCCGCGCTCGTGATCGTGGTGCTGATCGGCGTGGCGATGATGGTCTACGACTTCATCGAGGTCGTGCGCTCGAAGGACGACTAGGCCGGGCATGGCGGAACGCAACAAGGTACTGATCGCGCGCCGGGTCTTCCCGGAGATCGTGGAGTCGCTCTCGGCGCGTTTCGACGTGGCCACGAACGCCGACGACACGCCCTGGCCCCCCGAGGAGCTCGCGCGGCGCCTGGCCGGCTGCCAGGGCGTCCTCACCACCATCATGGACCGCGTGGACGAGGCGCTGCTCGCGAAGGTCCCGGGCCTCAAGGTCGTCTCCAACATCGCCGTGGGCGTGAACAACGTCGACGTCGCGGCCTGCACGAAGCGCGGGATCCGGGTGACCAACACCCCGGGCGTGCTCAACGAGACCACCGCGGACCTCGCCTGGGCGCTCCTCATGGCCTGCGCCCGCCGCATCGCCGAGGGCGACGCCTACGTGCGCCGCGGCGACTGGAAGGTCGGCTTCGAGATGGAGGCGAACCTCGGCACCGACGTCCACGGCGCCACCCTCGGCATCATCGGCATGGGCCGCATCGGCCAGGCGATCGCGAAACGCGCGACCGGCTTCGACATGGAGATCCTCTACCACAACCGCAGCCGCATCCCGGAGGCGGACGAGAAGCGCCTGAACGCCACGCGGGTGGAGAAGGACGAGCTCCTCGCGCGGTCCGACTTCGTCGTGCTCATGGTCCCCTACTCGCCGGCCGTGCACCACCTGGTCGGCGCGGCCGAGATCGCGAAGATGAAGCCCACCGCGATCCTCGTGAACACCGCCCGCGGCGGCGTCGTCGACGACGCCGCGCTCGTGGAGGCGCTGAAGGCCGGGCGCATCGCCGGCGCCGGCATCGACGTCTTCGAGGGCGAGCCCAGGGTGAATGCCGGCTACCTCGGGCTGCACAATGCCGTCCTCACCCCGCACGTGGGCAGCGCCACCCGCGCGACCCGGCTCGCGATGTGCGAGACCGCGGCCGCGAACCTCACCGCCGTCCTCGAGGGCCGCGCGCCGCCCAACCTGGTCAACAAGGAACTCGCCTGACCCCAGTCCGCGCGGCGCGTGGCGCCCGCGGCTCGCAAACCGCAAGGAGAACGAAGATGTCCGCGAAAGTCGCATTTCTCGGCCTCGGCGTCATGGGGTTCCCCATGGCCGGGCACCTCAAGGCCAAGGGCCACGACGTCACCGTCTACAACCGCACCGCCGCGAAGTCCGAGGCCTGGGTCGCCAAGCACGGCGGCAAGGCCGCCGCCACGCCGGCGGAAGCCGCCAAGGGCGCCGACTTCGTCGCGATGTGCGTGGGCAACGACCGCGACCTCCTCGAGGTGTCCGCCGCCGCGCTCGAGGGCATGAAGAAGGGCGCGGTCCTCATCGACCACACCACCGCCTCGGCGGACGCCGCGCGGCGCATCTTCGCCGAGGCGAAGGCGCGCGGCGTGGACTTCATCGACGCGCCGGTCTCGGGCGGCCAGGCCGGGGCGGAGAACGGCAAGCTCACCGTGATGTGCGGCGGCGAGGCGGGCCCCTTCGAGCGCGCCAAGCCCGTGATGGACTGCTACGGGCGCGCCGTGACGCTCCTCGGCCCTGCCGGCGCCGGCCAGCTCACCAAGATGGTGAACCAGATCTGCATCGCCGGGCTCGTGCAGGGGCTCTCCGAGGGCATCGCCTTCGCCGAGAAGGCGAAGCTCGACCCGCTGCTCGTGCTCGAGGTGATCTCCAAGGGCGCGGCGCAGAGCTGGCAGATGGAGAACCGCGGCAAGACGATGGCCGGGCGCAAGTTCGACTTCGGCTTCGCCGTGGACTGGATGCGCAAGGACCTCGGCATCTGCCTCGACGAGGCCAAGCGCAACGGCGCGAGCCTGCCGGTGACCGCGCTCGTGGACCAGTTCTACGGCGACGTGCAGCGGGCGGGCGGCCAGCGCTGGGACACGTCCTCCCTCATCACCCGGCTCTGAGCGCCCCGGGGCCCCGCGCCCCGCTAGTGGCGGTGCGCGCTTCCGCGCGCCGCCGCGTGGTGCTCGCGCAGCAGGTCGCGGCCGAAGTCGCCGTCGAAGTCGCGCCACACGGTGTGGATGTGGTTGCCGTCGTTCTGCGAGGCGTCGTACTCGACGAGGAAGCGCGGGCCCTGGATGCGGTAGTAGTGCGGCCTGCCCGGCTCCGTGGCGCCCGCCCAGCCGAAGCGGATGTTGCCGATGCCGCCGTCGCGCACGCGCGCCATCCGCGCCGCGGCGAGCCCCGGCTCGAAGGCGCCCGCGTAGGCCTCGACGAGCTTCAGGAGCTGCGCGCGGGCGCGGTCGCCCAGCGAGGAGGCCGCGATTCCCACGGGCTTCAGGGGGTCGATCCGCGCCGCCGTCCCCGAGACGATGTCGCCGTAGGTGCGCGTGTCGAAGACCGCCTCGCGGCGCTCATCCGGCGTGAGCAGCGCGAGGAGCGCGCGCGCCTCGTCCTCCTCGGCGGCGAGCGCGCGCAGGCCCTTGCGCGGCCCCGAGGCGACGGCTGCGGGATTGGCGCCGAAGAAGCTCGGCGTCGTCGCCGCCACGCGGTCCCCCGCAAGGGTGAAGTTGAGCGAGAGGTGGTGGCCCTCGAACCGCCAGCCCCAGGGCTTCGCCGCGTCCGGCGCGCCGTACACCGTCAGGTGGTACTTCTCCGGGTCGCGGAAGAGGCCGAAGGTCTCGACCTCGCGCAGCACGAGCTCCAGCTCGATGATGTTCACCACGCGCCGGTGGCCCGCCGCGGAAAGCGCTTCGCGAAGCAGCGCGTGCACCGCCTCGCGGCCCTTCGCGTCCAGGTCCTTGAAGGAGACGCCGCCGCGGCTCCTCGGCGTGTAGTGCCAGTCCACGCGGTCGGCGTCGGCGAAGGGCCGCCGGGCCAGGCTCGCGGCGCGCTCGGGCAGGGCGGCGAGCAGGCGGGTGGCGGCCTCGCGCATCCGCGAGGCGGCCGCGGACGAGGCGTGGGCGCCCGGGTCGGCAAGGGCCGGCAGGCACGCCGCCATCGCGAGCCCGGCGAGGAGGCGGGCCGCCGTGCGAGAATCGATGCGCATTCGTCCATCCGGAGAAAGCCGTGAAGATCCAACTGTACTACTCGCCGGGCGCCTGCTCGCTCGCGCCGCACGTCGTGCTCGAGGAGCTCGCCATCGCCTACGAGGCCGTGAGGACCAGCACCGCCGAGGGCCGGCACCGCACGCCGGCGTACCTGAAGATCAACCCGCGCGGGCGCGTGCCCACGCTCGTCGTGGACGGCAGGGTCCTCGTCGAGAACGTGGCCATCCTCACCTTTCTCGGCGGGGGTTTCCCGGACAAGGGCCTCTGGCCTCGCGAGACCTGGGAGCAGGCGCGCGCGCTCTCCCTGATGGCGTGGCTCGCCGACACCGTCCACCCGGCCTACGCGCACTTCTACCGGCCCGAGCGCTACGTGGACGGACCCGCCTGCCGGGAGGCCGTGAAGGCGGAGGGGCGCTCGGCCTTCGCCGACTGCCTCGCCGAAGCCGACCGGCTGCTCGCCGGCAAGCGCTGGGCGGCGGGAGACCGGTACTCCGTGGTGGATGCCTATCTCCTCGTCTTCTATCGCTGGGGCAACCGGATGGGGTTGCCGGTGAAGGATCTCGAGAGCTACACCGCGATCATCGACCGCGTGCTCGCGCGGCCGGCGGTCCGGCGGGTCATGGCCACCGAGGGCATCACGCTCTCCTGAAGAGGGACGCGCCATCGCCATGCCGCCGCCAGGCCTCGCGCTCGACCACCTCGTCGTGGGCGCGCGCACGCTCGAGGAGGGCACGCGGTGGCTGGAGGCGCGCGTCGGCGCGGCGACGGTGGCCGGCGGGCGGCACGCGCTCATGGGCACGCACAACCGCCTCCTGTCGCTCGGGGAAGGGACCTACCTGGAGATCATCGCGGTCGACCCGCAGGCGCCGCCGCCGGGACGCCCGCGCTGGTTCGCGCTCGACTCCCCGGCCATGGCCGACAGGCTCGCTTCGGGCCCGGTGCTCATCCACTGGGTGGCGAGGACCGGGGATCTCGACGCGGCGCGCGACGCCGCGCCGGATCTCGTGGGCGAGGCGCTGGACCTCGAGCGCGGCGATTACCGCTGGCGCATCGGCGTTCGCGCCGACGGAGAGTTGCCGGCCGGAGGCGCCTTTCCCTCGCTCATCCAGTGGCTGGGCGAGCGCCATCCCGCCGCGGCGTTGCCCGCCTCCGGATGCCGGCTCGAGCGGCTCAGTGTGCGCGCACCGGACGCCGAGGGCCTCGAGGCGCGATTGCGCGCGCTCGGCCTCGCGGAGTCGGCGCCGGTGGAGTTCGTGCAGGGCGAAGCGGCCGGAATCTCCGCGGAGCTGCGCTCGCCCCGCGGCCTCGTCCTGCTGCCGGAGTCGGTTCGCCGGGAATAAATCGCCCGCGGGCGTGTTCATTCCCCGCAGGACCTCCGACAAACCACCGACAAAGCATCCATGAAATCGACTCGCATTCTCCTCGCTGCCCTCGCACTCTCGCTTCCCGCCCTTGCCTTCGCCGGGGCGCCGACCCGGATCGAGGGCGGCGTGCTCGCCAACGAAGCCGGCATGACCCTCTACACCTTCGACAAGGACCCGGCCGGCGGCGGCAAGAGCGCCTGCAACGGCCCCTGCGCGACGAACTGGCCGCCCCTCATGGCCGCGGCCGGCGCGAAGGATGCCGGCGACTACACGATCGTCACGCGCGACGACGGCGGCAAGCAGTGGGCCTTCCGGGGCAAGCCCCTCTACCTGTGGGTGAAGGACGCGAAGCCCGGCGACCGGACCGGCGACGGCGTGAACAACGTATGGCACGTGGTCAAGCCCTGACGCGAAATCCGCGGCCGTGGACTACGAGCAGGTCGTCCCCTACATCCCCAACCTGCGCCGCTACGCGCGCGCGCTGGTCGGGGACCGGGACGGGGCCGACGACCTCGTGCAGGACACGCTCGAGCGCGCGGTGCGCAAGTTCCACCTCTGGCGCCCGGGCAACCTCCGGGCCTGGCTCTTCTCCATCATGCACAACGTCTTCGTGAACCAGGTCAAGTCGCACCGCATCCAGGCCACCGGCGAGCTGGGCGAGGACATCCCCGGTGCCAACACGCCCGGATGGATCACGGATGCCCGCGACCTCGAGCGCGGGCTGGCGCAGCTTCCCGCCGAGCA
>CALEJW010000028.1 GCA_937898635.1 uncultured Pseudomonadota bacterium
ACGAAGTCGGCCGGGATGTCCCAGTCCTGCGGATGGATGGTCTCGAGCCGGGCCATCTCGTAGCTCACGCCGATCACCCGCGGGCGCTCGGCGAGGCTCGCGAGCGTGCGGTCGAAGTAGCCGGCGCCGTAGCCCAGGCGGTAGCCCTGCGCGTCCCAGCCGTTCATCGGCAGGAGCACCGTGTCCGGCACCACCTCGCGCGAATCGGCCGGATACGGGATTCCCATCGCGCCAACGGCCAGGGCCACGCCGGGGTGCCACTCCCGGAACGCGAGGGGCGTTCGCGGCGCGACCACCACCGGCATGGCCGTCGTCGCGCCGCGCTCGCGAAGCCCGCGGACGAGGTGGCGCGCGTCGTACTCCGCGAGCACCGGCCAGCAGAATGCCACCGTGCCCTCCGCCAGGTCGGGAAAGGCGCCCGCGAGGTTCGCGTCGATGCGCGCGCGCCATTGCGCGAGGGTTCCGGCCGCGACGGCGGTGCGCTCGGCGATGAGCCGCTCGCGCTCGGCCTTGCGCCAGGCCTTCAGGGCATCCGGGGTCATTCGGGGTGTACGTCCTCCACGGCCAGTCTAGCAGCGCCCGCGCGGGCCTTTCCGATACACTCGCCCCCGTCAGCGGCGTTGCCGCCGCGCCCGACGGGAGTGCCGCCATGCGCAAGGTCCTGCTCATCTTCAGCGAACTCACCGATGGCGACGTCGAATGGCTCTCCAAGTCCGGCGAGCGCGTCCACCTGGACGCGGGCACGACGCTCGTGCCGCTGGGCGCGCGCGTGGACAACATCTGGTTCGTCCTCGACGGGGCGCTCTCGGTGCACACGGCGGCCGGCGCGCAGCTCGCGGTGATGGGCTCGGGCGAGATCGTGGGCGAGATGTCGCTGGTGGATCCCGCGCCCACGGCGGTGTCGGTCAAGGTGGCGAGCGACGCCACCCTGCTCAAGCTCTCGGACGCCACGGTGAGGGCGAAGCTCGCGGCGGACCCGGCGTTCGCCGCGCGCTTCTACCGCGCGCTCTGCGTCTTCCTCGCGAGCCGCCTGCGCAGCACCACGCGCCGCATGGGCTACGGCGACGGCGCGGAGGACGAGGACGCGAAGGACGAGCTCACCGACGACCTGCTGGACAACGTGCACCTCGCCGGCGCGCGCTTCGACCGCATGCTCAAGCGCCTCGCGGGCTAGCCCGTGGCCGCGCCGGACAACGCCATCTTCCGCAAGGCGGCGCTCGAGCGCCTGGCCTCGCCCGAGCGCCTGGACGCGCGCCCGGCGCTGCCCTCCTATCCGCGGCGGCTCCTGGCGGCGCTCGCCGTGCTCGCCGTCGCCGTCCTCGCCTTCGCCGCATGGCTGCGGTAGCCGAGGCCCCTGCCGCCCCGCCTTCGCCGGCCTCGCACCTGGCCGACACCCCGCTCGCCCGCGTCCCGACGATCCTGCAGCTGGAGGCCGTGGAGTGCGGCGCCGCGGCGCTCGCGATGGTGCTCGCGCACCACGGCCGCCACGTGCCGCTCGAGGTGCTGCGCTCCGACTGCGGCGTCACGCGCGACGGCAGCAAGGCCGGGGGGCTGCTGCGCGCCGCGCGCGGCTACGGCCTCGTGGCGCGCGGCTTCCGCAAGGAGCCCTCCGAGCTCTCCGGGCTCGCCCTGCCCGCGATCGTCTTCTGGAACTTCAACCACTTCGTCGTCCTCGAGGGCTTCCGCGACGGCCACGCCCACCTGAACGATCCCGCCCAGGGACGACGGCGCGTGGACGCCTCCGAGTTCGACCAGGGCTTCACGGGCGTGGTGCTCACCTTCGAGCGCGGCCCGGATTTCGCGCCGGGCGGCCGCGCGCCCTCGGTGCTGCGCTCGCTCTCGCGCCACCTCGCGGGCATGGGCCCGAGCGTGGCCCTCGCCGTGCTCCTCGGCCTCGCCCTCGTGGCGCCGGGTCTCGCGCTGCCCTGGCTCATGGGGCGCTTCGTGGACGAGGTGCTCGCGGCACGCCTGCCCGGCGTCGCGGAGACGCTCCTCGCGGGCCTGCTCGCCGCGGCGCTCGCGCGCGGCGGCCTCGCGTGGCTGCAGGCGCAGGTGCTCACGGAAGCCTTCACGCGCGCGGCCCTGGCGTCCGCGCAGCGCTTCTTCGCCCAGGCGCTATCGCTCCCGATGGACTTCTTCGTGCAACGCTCGCCGGGCGAGATCGCCTCGCGCGTGGCGCTGAACGAGCAGGTGGCGGAGACCGTCTCCGCCGACCTCGCGCACCTCGTGCTCGACCTCGTCACCGCGGTCTTCTTCCTCGCGCTGATGGTGAAGCTCGACGCGGGCCTCGCCGCGCTGGTCGTGGGCTGCCTCGCCTTCGAGCTCGTGGCGCTGCGCGCGGTTAACCGGCGCATGGAGGGGATTTCGCAGCGCCTGTCGGTGCAGGGCGGCAAGCTCTCGGGCATGGCGACCGGGGGCCTCGCCAACATCGAGAGCATCAAGGCCGGCGGCCAGGAGGGCGCGCTCTTCCTCAAGTGGCTGGGGCTGCAGGTGCAGTTCGCCAACACCGCGGTCGAGTCCCAGCGCGTCTCGCTCGCGCTCATGCAGGTGCCCTCCCTCGCGGGGCTCGTCGCGCAGCTCGGCGTGCTCGGCATCGGCGCGCTGCGCATCATGGAGGGCGCCTTCACGGTGGGCGACCTCGTCGCCTTCCAGGTGCTGCTCGCCGGGTTCACGGCCCCGGTGCACGCGCTCTTCCTGGCCGCGCGGGGCGTCCAGTCCCTGCGCGGGGACATGGCGAGGATCGACGACGTGCTGAACCACGCGCCCGAGCCCGGCGTCGCCGTGGACGACAGGCCGGTGAGCGCGGTCTCCGGCGCGCGCCCGCGCTCGCTCGAGTTCCGCGACGTGAGCTTCGGCTACGCGCGCGGCTCGCCGCCGCTGGTCGAGGGCTTCTCGCTGCGGATCGAGGCCGGAAGGCGCGTGGCGCTGGTGGGCGCCTCGGGCTCGGGGAAGTCCACGCTCGCGCGCCTCGCCGCGGGCCTCTACCGGCCGTGGAGCGGCGAGATCCTCTTCGACGGCCAGCCCCGCGAGGCCTTCGTGCGCGACGAGATCGCCCGGGCCGTCGCCTACGTGGACCAGGACGTGGTGCTCTTCGAGGGCACGGTGCGCGACAACCTCACGATGTGGGACCCGCTCGCCGAGGACGACATCGTGCGCGCCGCCACGCGCCACGCCGCCATCGAGGAGGAGATCGGCGTGCGCGAGGGCGGCCTCGACGCGCCGCTGCAGGAGGGCGCGCGCAACCTCTCCGGCGGCCAGCGCCAGAGGATCGAGATCGCGCGCGCGCTCGCCCGCGGCCCCTCGATCCTGCTGCTCGACGAGGCGACCAGCGCGCTCGACCCGGCCACCGAGGCGGTGGTCGAGGACAACCTGCGCCGGCGCGGCACCACGTGCCTGGTGATCGCGCACCGGCTGTCCACCGTGCGCGACGCCGACGAGATCCTGGTCCTCGAGGGCGGGCGGGTGGTCGAGCGCGGCACCCACGACGAGCTCGCGGCGATCGCCGACGGCCGCTACGCGGCGCTCGTCGCGGGCGAAACGGGAGGCACGTGATGGCCGATCCCGGGCTCGCCTACCGCTCCACGACGCTCGCCGGCGCGCTCTCGCTCCTCGCGCCGCGAGAGGCCTCCGCGGCGGAGCCCTCCGGCGCCCGGGACGCCGACGAGGCGCTCGTGGTCGAGGAGTCGGCGACGGCGCTGGGCCTTCGTTCGCGCCGCGTGCTCCTGGACGGGCGCTGGTGGGGCGAGGGCGGCACGGCGATGCTCGCCCGCGTGGCGGAGCGGCGCCGCATGGTGCGCGAGAACGACGCCGCGCAGACGGGCGCCACCGGCTGGGTCGCGCTGCTGCCGCGGCCCTTCGCCGGCTACCACATGGTCGCGCTCGATCCCGCGGGCGGGCCGCCGCTGCGCTGGCCGGTGGACGAGGACACGGCGCGCCGTCTCGCGCCCTTCGCCTTCGCGTTCCACCGCAGCTTTGCGCCGCGCCCCCTGGGCACGCGCGACGTCCTCGCCTTCGCCTTCGCCCACGCGCGCGCCGACGTGGGCGTGCTCCTCGCGACGGGTCTCGTCGCCGCCTTGCTGGGCCTGCTCACGCCGGTGGCGACGGGGCGCCTCATCGACCGCGTGATTCCCGAGGGCTCCGGGGCGATGGCGCTCGCGATCGTCGCGGGGCTCGCGGCCGCGGGGCTCGCGGCCATCGTGCTGGAGGTGCTGCGCGCCGTCGCCGTGCTGCGCTTCGAGGCCCGCACCACGGTCGCGATCCAGGCCGCCGTGCTCGACCGCGTCATCGGCGCGCCGGCGCGCTTCTTCCGCGCCTTCTCGAGCGGCGACCTGGCGATGCGCGTGGGCGCGGTGAACACCGTCCAGCGCTCGGTCACCGGCGCCTCGATCGGCGCCTTCGTGACGGGGATCTTCCTGAGCGCGAACCTCGCGCTCATGTTCGCCTACAGCGCCACGCTCTCGGTGGCCGCCCTCGGCGTGGTCGCGGTGACGGCGGTCCTTTCGGGAGCGCTCGGCATCGCGAGGCTCTCGCTGGGCCGGCGCATCGAGGCGGCCGACGGAAAGCTCTCGGCGATGAGCTACGAGTACTTCGCCGGCATCGCCAAGCTGCGCGCCGCCGCGGCCGAGTCGCGCGCGTTCTCCAACTGGCTGGCACGCTACCGCGACTTCCGCGACCTCAATCGCCGCAGCGCGTGGCTCTCGAACCTCGAATCGGTGCTCCTCTCCATCCTGCAGCCGGCGGCGGCGACGCTGGTGCTCTACCTCGCGTGGCGGCTCGCGCAGGCGCCGGCCGCGCAGGCGCTCACGGTCGGCGAGTTCGTGGCCTTCCAGACGGCGATGTTCGGCCTGCTCGGCGGCGTGCACGGCATCGTCTCGACGGCGCTGGACCTCGCGGCCCTCGCCCCCGTGTGGGAGCGCGCCAAGCCCATCCTCGCCACCCCGCCGGAGGACGGCGTGCGCGGCAAGATCCGCCACGATCCCCAGGGCGCCATCGACCTCGTCGGCGTGAGCTTCGCCTACCCGGGCGGCCCCGAGGTGCTGCACGGCATCGACCTCTCGATCCGGCCCGGGGAGTTCGTCGCGATCGTGGGCGCAAGCGGCTCGGGGAAGTCCACGCTCCTGCGCCTGCTGCTGGGCTTCGAGTTCCCCGGCGCCGGCACCGTCCGCTACGACGGCCGGGTGCTGCCCGCGCTGGACCTGAAGCGGCTGCGCGGGCGGATCGGCACCGTGCTCCAGGGCGGGCGCCTGTGGGCCGGCGACATCCTCGCCAACATCGTCGGCGCCACGAGCCTCACGGTGGACGACGCGTGGGCGGCGGCGCGCGCGGCCGGGCTCGCCGCGGACATCGAGGCGATGCCGATGGGCATGTACACGCTGGTGGGAGAGGGCGTGAGCACGCTCTCCGGCGGGCAGCGCCAGCGCGTGCTGATCGCCCGGGCGCTCGTGGGGCGGCCGCGCATCCTGCTGCTCGACGAGGCGACGAGCGCGCTCGACAACCTGTCGCAGGCGGCGGTGCTGGAAAGCCTCGAAGGGCTGGACGCGACGCGCGTGGTCATCGCGCACCGCCTCTCGACGGTGCGCAATGCCGACCGGATCGTGGTCCTGGAAAAGGGCCGGATCGTCCAGCAGGGGACGTTCCGGGAACTGGCCGCCGCGCCGGGCCCCTTCGCCGCGATGCTCGCGCGGCAGGTGGCCTGAGCGGCGGCCGGGGCGCCGCTAGTTCTTCTTCGTCGACGCGCCCTCGGCTGACGCGATCTGCGTGCCCGAGAGGGGCGGCTCGCGCTTCGCGGTGACGGTCACCTTGTCGAGCTTCACCACCTGCTGCGGCTGCTCGCGCTTGGCCGTGACGGTGATCTTCTCGAGCTTCACGATCTGCTGGCCGCCGGACACGGAGTCGAGCTGCTGCTCCGAAAGCTCGCCCTCGGGCTGGACGGCGGGTTTCTGATCCTTGTTGGACATGACACCTCCTCGACTGGAGTCCGTTTCGGGCCGGGCCCTGGAGCCCGGGTGAAGGCACCATAGCACAGGGTGCCGCGGTTCACAGCCTACGCAGGGGGGGTATCCGCCGCCCGGCCCGATTCCGCAGGACGGGTGTGGAATATTCCACAAACTTCCTACGGGGCCGCGGCCAGCAGGGCCACCGCCACGGCGTTGGCGGCCACGAGGGCCCACCCCACCTGCTTGAGCTTCCGGGGGGAAAGCCGGAGGCGATTGACCACGACCACGCCCGCAAGCGGCAGGCAGGCCGCCATCGCCACGAAGCGCGCGCCGGGCAGCCACGCCCACGCCGCCAGGGCGCCGAGGAGCGCGAGGCGCGCGCCCCAGTTCGCCGCCGGGACCACCCAGGGCGTGGCCCCGGTGACCCGCGACTTGATCGCGTGCACCGCGAGCGTCGCGC
Source organism: uncultured Pseudomonadota bacterium (assembly GCA_937898635.1). Lineage (GTDB taxonomy): Bacteria > Pseudomonadota > Gammaproteobacteria > Burkholderiales > Usitatibacteraceae > FEB-7. Next base: position 6,397 of record CALEJW010000028.1, read on the forward strand.
TCACCGTGACGGCGAACCACAGGAACGGCGGGCCCCAGAGGGCGGCGCCGGCCACGCCGCCCGCGGCGGCGACGGGCAGGTGCATGGCCGAGAAGGCCGCGCCGGCGACCACCTCGCCCGGCAGCGTCTTCAGGTTCCTCGAGAGCACCACCGGGACGAGCCCGGCGGCGAAGGCGGCCGGCACGAGCGCCAGCGCTCGCGCCTCCGGAGTCGCGAGCCACAGCGCCGCCGCGCCCGCCGCCACGCCGAGCCCCCCCAGGAGCACGAGCAGCCCGCGGGCGGGAACGGCGAGTTCCTGCCGCAGGCGGTTGCCGCGCACCCCGAGGAGCAGCACCACCGATTCGTTCGCCACGAAGAGCAGGATGGCCGCGGCCGCGAAGAGCCACGCGGCGGCGCCGGGGGCGCCGAGCACCAGGCCCGAGAGCAGGGGAAAGCCCAGTTCCGCGTAGGCGCCGTGCTCGCGGGGAAGGAGTCGCTTGTCCATGCCCCCGAACGATACCGGCCGCGGCGGGACGCGCAAGCGGATCCGTCAACGCGCGGCGGCTGCCGGCCGCCGGATACGCGCGAAAACCCTCGCGGCTACTTGTCCCGGCGAAGGGACTTCCGGACGGCTTCCCTGCGATCGGAGAGGTGCGAGTAGTCCACCCAGGCGCCCCACAGGCCGAGCGCCCCGGACAGCGTCGCGCCCCAGAAGGACACGTCGAGAGGAATGAGGATGTTGTAGTGGCAAAGCGCGAGCGCGACGCAGCTGATCCCGACCATCGCGGGGGGCCCTCCGGAGAACAGGCTGCCGCCGTTCACGCCCATCGTGAGCAGCACCACCCAGCCCGTCGCCAGGTTCGCGATGATGACGAGGACCATGACCACGCCGGCGTAGGAAGGAAGGGAGGGTTCGGGCATTTTCGGAGGACCTTGCCGTTGTCGAAGAAACGTGTCGCGGGGGCCGGAACTCCGCGCCGCCTCGCGAATCGCGGCGCTCCGGCAAGCGGCCAACTTATAAACGGCGGTGGGAGGGAAAGCAATATCCCGAAGGGGCTGGCCGGCGAGGACGCCCTGCCCGCCGTGCCGCCGCCGCGGGGCCGCGACCTCCCGGCCCGGGCGATTCGCCTCCGCTATCATCGCCGAATGACCCGCCGCGGACCGTTCAGGGCAATCCTTCGCGCCGCGGCGCTGGCGGCGGGGCTCTTCCTCCTCGCCGCGCTCGCGATCGTCGCGACCTGGATGTGGCGGGGCGGGGTCGAGGGGGGGCTCGTCGCCGCCTGGCGCCTGCTGCAGAACGGCCCGACGACGATCGACGACTTCCGCCTGTATCCGGCGCGGGTCCTGGAGCCCGCGGCCACGCCCTTCCCCTTCGGGACGCGCACGCGGGGCGTGGCGGAGCCGCCCGAACTGGAGGTTTCGCCGGGGCGCCGCCTCTCGGTCTCGCAGCTCGTCTCCGCCACCGAGACGATCGCCCTCCTGGTGGTGAAGGACGACGCGATCGTGCTCGAGCGCTACGCCACGGGGCACGGCGCCTCCACGCCGTCGCAGTACTTCTCCGTCACCAAGTCGATCCTCGCCACGCTCGTCGGCCTCGCGGTGGACGACGGGATCATCGGCTCGATCGACCAGCCGGTGACGGACTTCGTCCCGGAGCTCGCGCCGCACGGCTTCGCGGCGGTCAGGCTGCGCCACCTCGCCGACATGCGCTCCGGCATCGACTACGCCGAGAACGACAATCCCTTCGGCCTGCACGTGCTGATGAACTACACGTCGGACCTGCCGCGCCTGGTCCGGGAATTTCGCCTTCGCGGCACGCCGGGCGGGAAGGTCGAGTACAAGTCGGGCGACACGGCGCTGCTGTCGCTCGCGCTCCAGCGAGCGCTGGGGAAGAGGCCGATCGCCGACTATGCGGGCGCGCGCCTGTGGCACGCCCTCGGGATGGAGCACGAGGCCGTCTGGTCCCTGGACCGCGAAGGCGGGATGGAGAAGGCGTGGTGCTGCCTCGCCGGCAGCGCGCGCGACCTCGCGAAGATCGGCCGCCTGCACCTGGGCCGCGGGCGGGTGGCGGGCCGGCGCGTGCTCGACGAGCGCTGGGTGGACGAGGCGACGAGAGCGCTCGCGCCGGCGCCGGCGGGCGCGTGGGGCTACGCGTTCTCCTGGTGGCGGCCGGAGCGCGAGGGCGGCGAGTACCTCGCCTCGGGAAAGGACGGGCAGTTCCTCTTCATCGACCCGGCCCGCAACGTCGTCGTCGTGCGGCTGGGCCGCAGCGACGGCGACCTGGCGATGGGCGCCTGGACCGCCGTCTTCCGCAGCCTCGCCCGCCACGCCTGGTAGCGGCCGGCTGGAGTCGCCGGGAGTGCCTCCCGGCCTACCCCGGCAGCACGATCCGCGACTCGCCCCCGCCCATTTCCAGCATCAGCGCGTTGATGCGCTTCACGAAACCGGCGGGATCGTCGAGGCTCCCGCCCTCGGCGAGCAGCGCCTGGTCGAAGAGCACCGCCGCCCAGTCGTCGAAGCGCTTGTCCTCGCCCTTGAGGCGCAGCACCACGGGGTGCCTCGGGTTCACCTCGAGGATGGGCCTCGAGGGCGGCACCTCCTGCCCCGCGGCCCTGAGCATGCGCGCGAGGTTGCCGCTGGGATCGTGCTCGTCGGCCACGAGGCAGGCGGGGCTCTCGGTCAGCCGGTGCGTCACGCGCACGTCCTTCACGCGCTCGCCGAGGCTCGCCTTCACGCGCCCGAGGAGATCCTTGAGGTCCTGCGCGTCCTGCTCGACGGCCTTCTTCTCCGCCTCGTCCTCGAGCGTGCCCAGGTCGAGCCCGCCGCGGGCGACGCTCACCAGCTCCCTGCCCTCGAACTTGCGCAGGTGGCTCACCACCCACTCGTCGACGCGGTCCGAGAGCAGCAGCACCTCGATGCCCTTGCCGCGGAACACCTCGAGGTGCGGGCTGTTCCTCGCGGCGTTGAACGACTCCGCCGTCACGAAGTAGATCCTGTCCTGCCCCTCCTTCGCGCGCGCGAGGTAGTCCGCGAGCGAGACCGTCTCCTCGGCGGTGTCGGCGTGGGTGGAGGCGAAGCGCAGGAGCCCGGCGATCCGCTCCTGGTTCGCGAAGTCCTCGCCCACGCCCTCCTTGAGCACGCGGCCGAACTCGCGCCAGAAGCCGGCGTACTTCTCCTTCTCGTCCTTCGCGAGGCCCTCGAGGAGCGAGAGCACCTTGCGCGTGCAGCCGCCGCGGATCGCCTCGATGTCCTTCGACTCCTGCAGGATCTCGCGCGAGACGTTGAGCGGCAGGTCGCTGGAATCCACCACGCCGCGCACGAAGCGCAGGTAGGCCGGCAGGAGCTGCTCGGCGTCGTCCATGATGAACACGCGCTGCACGTAGAGCTTCACGCCGTGGCGGGCGTGCCGGTCCCAGAGGTCGAACGGGGCGTGGGCCGGGACGTAGAGGAGGTGCGTGTACTCCTGGCGCCCCTCGACGCGGGCGTGGGTCCAGGCGAGCGGGTCGTCGAAATCGTGCCCGACGTGCTTGTAGAACGCCCGGTACTGCTCGTCCGTGATGTCGGCCTTCGGGCGCGCCCACAGGGCGGAGGCCTGGTTCACGGTCTCCTCCTCGGCGCCCTTCTCCGGCTTGCCGTCCTTCCACGCCTCCTTCGGCATGAGGATGGGCTGGACGATGTGGTCGGAATAGCGCCGCAGGATCGCGCGCAGGCGCGTGCCGTCGGCGAGGTCCTCCTGGCCCTCCCGCAGGTGCAGGGTGATCTCGGTCCCGCGGGAGGGCTTTTCCACCATGCCGATGCTGTACTCCCCGGCCCCGTCGGATTCCCAGCGCACGCCCTGGTCCGCGCGCTCGCCGGCGCGCCGCGTGAGGACGGTGACCTTGTCCGCCACGATGAAGCTCGAGTAGAAGCCCACGCCGAACTGGCCGATGAGGTGGGCGTCCTTCTGCTGGTCGCCGGTGAGCTGCGAGAAGAACTCCCGCGTTCCGCTCTTCGCGATGGTGCCGAGGTTCGCGATCACCTCCTCCCGGCTCATGCCCACGCCGTTGTCGGCGACGGTGAGGGTGCGCGCGGCGGGGTCGTAGTCCACGCGGATCTTCAGGTCCGCGTCGGATTCGAAGAGCGCCGGGTTCGCGAGCGCCTCGAAGCGCAGCTTGTCGCAGGCGTCGGATGCGTTGGAGACGAGCTCGCGCAGGAAGATCTCGCGGTTCGAATATAAGGAATGGATCATGAGGTGCAGGAGCTGCTTCACCTCGGCCTGGAAGCCCCGGGTCTCGCGCTCGGCGGCGGGGGTGGCGGTCTCGGTCACTTTCGATACTCCTTGTATTCAGGGCTTAACCTGTGCGACATAGCGGCGGGGGAGGCAGACTTCAAGCCCCCGGGAGCCGTTTCGGCCATCCCGGGCCCGTCCTGCGGAGGAGTGGATGAGCGAGCACGTGGACGCGATCGTGATCGGCACGGGCCAGGCGGGGCCGGCGCTCTGCGCCCGCCTCGATCGCGAAGGCCTCGAGACCGTCGTCATCGAGCGCAAGCACCTGGGCGGCACCTGCGTGAACACGGGATGCATCCCCACCAAGACCCTGGTCGCGAGCGCCCGGGCCGCGCACCTCGCCCGGCGCGGGGCGGAATTCGGTTTCGCCGCGGGCGAGGTGCGCATGGACATGCGCGCGGTGAAGGCCCGCAAGGACGGCGTCGTCGCGCACTCGACCGGGGGCCTGGGCAAGTGGATCGACGCCATGCGCCACGTGAGCCTCGTGCGCGGGCACGCCCGCTTCACGGGACCCCGGCGGGTCGCGGTGGACGGGCGCGAGTTCGACGCGGACCGCATCTTCGTGAACGTGGGCGGGCGGCCCCTGGTGCCCGACATGCCCGGCGTGGACACGGTGCCCTTCCTCACCAGTTCCACCGTGATGGACGTGGACTTCCTCCCCGGACACCTCGTGATCGTCGGCGGCAGCTACATCGGCCTGGAATTCGCGCAGATGTACCGGCGCTTCGGCTCGCAGGTCACGGTCGTGGAGCGCGCGCCGCGGCTCCTGCCGCGCGAGGACGAGGACGTCTCGGAGGCGATCCACGGCATCCTCGCCGCGGAAGGCGTGGCCATCCGGACCGGCGCGGACTGCCTGTCGCTCTCGCGGAAGGGAAAGGGCGTGGCGGTGGGGCTCGCCTGCGGCGACGGCCCGCCCCTCGCCGAGGGCAGCCACGTGCTCCTCGCCGTCGGGCGCCGGCCCAACACCGACGACCTGGGGCTCGACGCCGCGGGGATCGAGACCGACGCTCGCGGCTTCATCACCGTGGACGACGAGTGCCGCACGAACGTCCCGGGCGTGTGGGCGCTGGGGGACGCGAACGGCCGCGGCGCCTTCACCCACACTTCCTACAACGACTTCGAGATCGTCGCCGCGAACCTCTTCAACGGCACGCGGCGCAGGATTTCCGCGCGCATTCCCTGCTACGCCCTCTTCATCGACCCCCCGCTGGGGCGCGCCGGCATGACCGACCGCGAGGCGCTCGCGAGCGGCCGGCGCCTGCTCGCGGCGAAGATGCCGATGAGCCGCGTCGGGCGCGCCCGGGAGGCGGGCGAGACGCAGGGCTTCATGAAGGTCGTCGTCGACGCCGACACGCGGGAGATCCTCGGCGCGGCGCTCCTCGGCCTGAGCGGGGACGAGGCGGTCCACGCGCTGCTCGACACCATGTACGCGAACGCCCCGTACACCACCGTGCGCGACGCGGTGCACATCCACCCGACGGTGTCGGAACTCCTGCCGACGCTCCTGGGCGGCCTGAAGCCCGTGGAAGGAGCGCCCGAGGTGTCCGCCGCGCCGCCGCCGGCATAGCGACCGGGCGCGGCGCTGTTGCGCCGCACCATCGGCGCCGCGCCCGAAAATTCGCGCACACGGGCGGAAATTCGTTTGCTAGACTTACGCGACTTTGCGTTCCCCGCCGAGGCATCGATGCAGGCAATCGCCATTGCGTCCGAACTCGCCCACGACGGCAACCCCTTCCGGGCGTTGCCTCCGGGAACCTTGCCGGGAACATTTCCGGCGGAGCGCAAACCTCCTTCCGCGGCAACCCTGAGAACGATGCGAAGCGACGCGCCCGCCGACTGCGGCCGCGCGGACGCGCTCGTGCCTCGCGGGTCGCCCCCCGACATTCGATCGATCCCCCGGGCCGGCGCACAAGAGGGGAAGTCGAAGCACCGGTAGCAGGCGTTTCGTCCCGCCCGTGCGGCGGCGCGAACCAGCGGCTTCATGGCTGGGGAGGTGGCTTGGCGGCAAAGGCGCCCGGGAGCGAAGTGCCCGGCGACCTCTGGGGAAGGATCGGCTCCGCGATTCATACAACGAAGGGAGCGCACCTGACATGGCAATAGCGATCGTTCTGGTCCTGCTCATCGTGGGCACGGTGCTCTTCCACTTCCTGAGCCCGTGGTGGTTCACGCCGATCGCCTCGAACTGGGGCTCCATCGACGACACGATCGGGATCACCTTCTGGGTCACGGGCTTCGTGTTCGTGGCGGTGAACCTCTTCATGGCCTGGGTCGTGCTCCGCTACCGCCACCGGAAGCAGGCGCGGGCCCACTACGAGCCCGAGAACAAGAAGCTGGAGTGGTGGCTCATCGGCTTCACGACGCTCGGCATCGTCGCGATGCTGGCGCCGGGCCTCGTGGTCTGGGCCAAGTTCGTCGACGTGCCCAAGGACGCGTCCGAGTTCGAGGTGATCAGCCAGCAGTGGCACTGGAGCTACCGCTTCCCGGGGCGCGACGGCGTGCTGGGCACCGTGAGCACGCGCTTCATCGACGACGCGAACCCCTTCGGCCTGAACCCGGACGACCCGAACGGGCGCGACGACGTGCTCGTGGCGAGCCAGGAGGTGCACCTGCCCCTGGGCAAGCCGGTGAAGCTGCGGCTTCGATCGAAGGACGTGCTGCACAACTTCGCCGTGGCCGAGCTGCGGGTCAAGATGGACATGGTGCCGGGGATGATCCCCTACCTGTGGTTCACGCCCACGCGCGCCGGGAAGTACGACATCCTCTGCCAGGAGCTCTGCGGCGTCGGGCACTTCACGATGCGCGGCCGGCTGGTGCTCGAGAGCGACGAGGCCTTCCAGAAGTGGCTCGCGGGCTACCCCACCTTCGCGCAGACCTCGGCTCGCGTGGCCGGCGACGCGGAGGCCGGCAAGGGGCACTACGCGGTGTGCGGCGCCTGCCACGGCGCCCAGGGCGAGGGCAATCCCGCGATGAACGCGCCCCGCCTCGCCGGCCAGGGCGACTGGTACCTCACGCAGCAGCTCCACTACTTCAAGCAGGGCATCCGCGGCGCGCACAAGGACGACACCCACGGCAAGACGATGGCGCCGATGGCCGCCGCCCTCCCCGACGAAGCCGCCGTCCGGAACGTGGTGGCCTACATCGCCACGCTGCCCGACGCCCCGGCGCCGGCCGCGGTCAAGGCCACGGCGCGCGGCCGGGCCCAGTACGAAGCCAACTGCGGCACCTGCCACGGCGCGAAGGGCCAGGGCATCCAGGCGATGAACGCGCCGCGCATCGCCGGCCTGGGCGACTGGTACCTCACGACGCAGATCCGCAACTTCCGCAACCGCGTGCGCGGCGCGCACCCGGACGACAAGTACGGCAGCCAGATGGGCCTGATGGCCGCCACACTCGTCGACGAGCAGGCCACGCGCGAGCTCGTCGCCTACGTGAACGGCCTGCGCTGAAGACGCGCGGCAGGCAACGACGCACCCGAGCAGGCGAAGCACCGGCGAACAGGAGAAACAGATGACGTACGTTCCCGTTGGACACGACGCTACGGACTACGCCCCGCCCGCGGAAACGCAGGAGCCGGAGCTCTACCACCCGAAGACCTTCATCGGCAAGTACATCTGGAGCCAGGACGCGAAGGTGATCGCGATCCAGTACTCCATCACCGCGATCGGCATCGGGGTGGTGGCGCTGGTGCTCTCGTGGCTCATGCGGCTGCAGCTCGGCTTCCCGAACACCTTCTCCTTCATCGACCCCAGCGCCTACCTGCAGATGGTGTCGATGCACGGGATGATCATGGTGATCTACCTCCTCACCGCGCTCTTCCTGGGCGGCTTCGGCAACTACCTCATCCCGCTGATGGTGGGCGCGCGGGACATGGTGTTCCCGTACGTGAACATGCTGAGCTACTGGATCTACCTCTTCGCGGTGCTCCTGCTCCTCGCGAGCTTCTTCGTGCCCGGCGGCCCCACGGGCGCGGGCTGGACGCTCTACCCGCCGCAGGCGATCCTCACGGGCACCCCGGGCGCGGGCTGGGGCATCATCCTGATGCTCGTCTCGCTCGCCTTCTTCATCGTCGGCTTCACCATGGGCGGCCTCAACTACGTGGTGACGGTGCTCCAGGCGCGCACGCGCGGCATGACGCTCCTGCGCCTGCCCCTCACGATCTGGGGCATCTTCGTGGCGACGATCCTCGCCCTCCTCGCCTTCCCCGCGCTCTTCGTGAGCGCGATCATGATGACGCTCGACCTCACGCTGGGCACGAGCTTCTTCATGCCGGGCATCATCTCCCAGGGCAAGCAGCTGGACTACGGCGGCGGCAGCCCCGTGCTCTTCCAGCACCTCTTCTGGTTCTTCGGGCACCCCGAGGTGTACATCGTGGCGCTGCCCGCCTTCGGCATCGTCTCGGACCTCATCAGCGTGAACGCCCGCAAGAACATCTTCGGCTACCGCATGATGGTGTGGGCGATCCTCGCCATCGGGGGCCTGAGCTTCATCGTGTGGGCGCACCACATGTACGTGAGCGGCATGAACCCGTACTTCGGCTTCTTCTTCGCGACGACCACGCTCATCATCGCGATCCCCACCGCGCTCAAGGTCTACAACTGGGTGCTCACGCTGTGGCGCGGCAACATCCGGCTGAACGTGCCGATGCTCTTCGCGATCGGCTTCATCTTCACGTTCATCCACGGCGGGCTCACCGGCATCTTCCTCGGCAACGTCGCGGTGGACCTCGCGCTCTCCGACACCATGTTCGTCGTCGCGCACTTCCACATGGTGATGGCCATCGCCCCGGTGCTGGTGGTGATGGGGGCGATCTACCACTGGTACCCGAAGATGACCGGCCGGATGCTCGACGACACCCTGGGCAAGATCCACTTCTGGATCACCTTCCTCGGCTCCTACGCGATCTACCTCCCGATGCACTACCTGGGCTTCCTCGGGGTGCCGCGCCGGTACTACGCCATGGGCGACACCTACTTCGTCCCCGAGTCGGCGCAGTCGCTCAACGCCGCGATCACCATCGCCGCCCTGGTCGTGGGCGTGGCCCAGATCATCTTCTTCTACAACCTCGTTCGCAGCTACTTCAAGGGCGAGCCCTCCGGCGGCAATCCCTGGGAGGCGACGACGCTCGAGTGGCAGACGCCCGAGACGCCGCCCACCCACGGCAACTTCGGCAAGGACCTGCCCGTGGTCTATCGCTGGGCCTACGACTACAGCGTCCCCGGCGCCGAGAAGGACTTCATCCCGCAGAACGAGCCGCCCAGCCCGGGCGCCGGCGGCGCCGCCGGGAGCCACGCGTGACGACCACGCTCGTCGCGCTGGCGGTCGTCATGGCCGTCGTCATCGGCTGGCTGCTGCGCCAGACCCTCGGGACGCGGCCCTGGGCCGACCCGCGGACGATGGCCGCGGGCGACCCCTCGGTCGCGGGGCTCCCGATGCCGTCGATCAAGATCGGCCTCGCCGTGTTCATGACGGTCGCCACCTCGCTCTTCGCCCTTTCCATCAGCGCCTACCTCATGCGGCGCGAGGGCGCCGACTGGCGCCCGGTCGCGCAGCCCCTGGTGCTGTGGTTCAACACCGCGATGCTCGGGCTGGGCAGCGTCTGCTTCGAGTGGGCGAACCGCTCGGCGCGGGCGGGCCGTGCCGGGGGCGTGACGCGCGGGCTCCTCGCCGGCGGCGCCTGCACCCTGCTCTTCCTCGCCGGCCAGTACGGGGCGTGGCGCAGCCTGGAGGCGGCCGGCTACTACGTCACCTCGAATCCCGCCGCGTCCTTCTTCTACTTCCTCACGGCGCTGCACGCCCTGCACCTCCTGGGCGGGCTGTGGGTCTGGGGGACGACGCTCGTGCGGGTGCGGCGCGGCGCGGCGGTCCGGGACATCCGCCTGAGCGTGGAACTGTGCACCGCCTACTGGCACTTCCTGCTGGTGGTCTGGCTGGTCCTGTTCGGCCTGTTGCTCTTCACCTGACGAGGAGACCCCGCGAATGGCACACGACGCAGCGACGGCACCCGGAACGCTCGAGCCCGGCAAGGGGCTCCAGGGCTTCGTGGCGGACTGGTCCTCGGACCAGCGGGCCTTCAAGAAGGTCCCCTGGGGCAAGGCCATGATGTGGATCTTCCTCCTGAGCGACACCTTCGTCTTCGCGAGCTTCCTCGTGAGCTACATGACGGTGAGGATGTCCACGACGGTGCCCTGGCCCAACGTGAGCAAGGTCTTCTCGCTCACGGTCGCGGGGCAGGAAGTGCCGCTGCTGCTCATCGCCATCATGACCTTCATCCTCATCAGCAGCAGCGGCACGATGGCGATGGCGGTCAAGTTCGGCTACCAGAAGGACCGCAGGAAGACCGCGCTCCTCATCCTCGCGACGGCCGCGTTCGGCGCCACCTTCGTGGGCATGCAGGCCTTCGAGTGGACCAAGCTCATCATGGAAGGCGTGCGCCCCTGGGGCAACCCGTTCGGCGCGGCCCAGTTCGGCTCGAGCTTCTTCATGATCACGGGCTTCCACGGCTTCCACGTCTCCGTGGGCGTCGTGTTCCTCCTCATCATGGCGGCCAAGGTCTGGCGCGGGAAGCTCGACACCGAGGCCCCGGGCTTCCTCACGGGCCGGCGCGGAAACTACGAGATGGTCGAGGTCATGGGCCTGTACTGGCACTTCGTCGACCTGGTGTGGGTGTTCATCTTCGCCTTCTTCTACCTCTGGTGAGGCACGACATGAGCCACGCGCAAAGCCACGAGCACACGCCCGCCGCCCCGGCGAAGCTGGAAGGCCAGGCACACCCGATCAGCGTCTACCTCTGGATCTGGGGGCTGCTCTTCGTCCTGAGCTTCTTCTCCTACCTCGTCGACTACTTCCACTTCCAGGGGTTCCTGCGCTGGTCGCTGATCCTCCTCTTCATGTTCCTGAAGGCGGGGCTCATCATCGCGATCTTCATGCACATGGCCTGGGAGCGCCTCGCGCTGGTGTACGCGATCCTGGTGCCCACCTGCGCCCTCCTGGTCCTCACCGGCCTCATGTCGCTCGAGGGCGATTACACCTTCCACACGCGGGGCGCGTACTTCGCGCCCGCCGTCCAGGAGGCGGTGAAGCCCCACTAGGGGGCGACGCTACTGCCGGGAGGCGGTGAGGTTTCCGCGCCGGGCGGCGACCCAGCGGCGGTAGTCGGCGTCGCTCACCGCCTTGACGACGACCAGCACGCAGGCGCGGCCGGCCCCGCAGGCCTCCGCGCTGCAGATGCCGCGGTAGGTGCCCGCCTGCCGCGCGAGGAACCAGGTGTCGCGCGCGAGACCCGGGACGGCGTACTGCTTCACGCCGAGGTCGGGCACGTGCCAGGAGTGGATCTCCTCGTTGGCCACCAGCTCGACGCGGATGCGCTTGCCCACCGGCACGACGACGGGATTGTCCACGTCGAGGGCGTAGTCCGCGCCCTCCCCGGGCGGCGCGCCGGTCGCCGTGCGGCGCGGCGAGTACACGTTGGCGTAGAAGGAGATGCCCTCGCCCTCGCCGTCCACGTACTCGTAGGCCCATTTCCACTGCAGTCCCGTGGCGCGGATGGTGATGTCCGCGTGGGCCGGGCTTGCCGCCCGCGAGACGATCGCCGTGGCGGGCCACGCCGTCCCGAAGAGGATCGCCCAGGGCACCAGGGACCAGAGGAGCTCGACGAAGGCGCTGCGGTGGAAGGGCCCGTCGGCCTGCGCGGCCGCCCTGCGGTGCGCGCGCATCGACAGGAGCATCACGGCGAACACGGCCGCGAATATCGCGAGGACCGCATAGAGCGCGAGGAGGTGCAGGTCGTAGTACTCGGCGGTGATGCGCGTCGCCGCGTCGCCCGGACCCGCGAGACCCCGCGCCGGCAGGCACGCGACCGCCGCCGGGACCGCGGCGAGAAGACCGCGGCGGGACCGCCCTCCTTCGATCATCGCTCTGTCCAAGCCATGCCCCGTTTCGCGGTTTCGGGGAACCCTGCCGGGCGAGTCTATCACCGCGCGGGGCGCGCGAACCCCTCCGGCGACGCCGCGCCATTGACCCTACGAAACGTGGGTTTTACGGCAGGCGGGCGAGGCACTTTCTTCCTTGACTCCGCGACGGGCGGGGGTCAAGAATGGCGCCGCCACTGCCGCGAAAAATTCGAACAGGGGGCAACATGAGGAAGCGACTGTATTTCGTGCTGCCGGATCTCGGCAGCGCGGTCCAGACGGCGAACGACATGCTGCTCGCACGGATCGAGGATCGGCACATGCATTTCCTCGCGCGGCGCGGCATGTCGCTCGGCAAGCTCCACGAGGCGAACTGGTTCCAGAAGTCGGACCTTCGCCACAGCCTGCTCGTCGGGTTCGCGGTCGGTGGATGCGGCGGCCTCGCGGTGGGCGTCGGCCTGTACCTGTTGCGGATCGAGGGCCTGAACCTGCAGCTCGTGACGATTCCCATCGCGACGGTGCTGGGCGCGCTCTTCGGCGCGTGGGCGGCGAGCCTCATCGGCATCTCCACCCCGAACACCATGCTCAAGCGCTTCGACCGGGAGATCGGCGAGGGCCGGGTCCTGCTGATGGTCGACGTGCCGGTGGGCCGCGTGGAGGAGATCCAGGAGCTGGTGCACCGGCGCCACCCGGAAGCGAGCGACCACGGCATCGAGCCGACGATGCCCGCGTTCCCGTAACGCAAACGCCGCGCGAGGCGCGGCGTTCTTCGCGTCGGGAGGGCCCGCGGGCCCTCCCCCCCGCCCCGCTACCGCCGGAGCTGCTCGCGCTGTTCCGGGGTGAGCAGTTCCTGGATGCGCTTGTGCGCCTCGAGCCGCGCCTCGAACATCTGCTTGCTCGCCGCGGCTTGCGCCTCGTAGCGCTTGCGGGCGGCGGACTCGTCGAACGCGGGAGACTTCGCCGCGTCCTCCTCCTGCCAGCGCAGTTCCCGCAACGAGCCCATGGTCGCGTGCTGCTTGCGCTGAAGGTCGCGCTCGATTTCGCGAACCTTCGACTGCTGCTCCGCGTTGAGTCCCAGGCCCTCGAGCCCGCGGAAGCCGCCCATCATGCCGGGCCCGCCCATCAT
>CALEJW010000029.1 GCA_937898635.1 uncultured Pseudomonadota bacterium
CCGATGCCCTCCGCCGCCGTCCTCGCCGCCCTCGCCGCCTCGGCGCTCCTCACCTCGTTCATCTCCGGGATCCTCGGGATGGCGGGCGGCATGATCCTCATGGGCGTGCTGCTGGCGCTCCTCACGGTGCCCCAGGCCATGGTGCTGCACGGCGTGACGCAGCTCGCCTCCAACGGCTGGCGGGCGATCCTGTGGCGCCGCTCCATCGACTGGCGCGTCTTCCGCGGCAACGCCTGGGGCTCGCTCGCCGCGCTCGCGGCCTTCACGGGGCTGCAGCTCGTCGTCGCCAAGCCCGTCGCGCTGGTGATCCTCGGCCTCACGCCCTTCGTGGGCCTTGCGCTCCCCGAGCGGCTCGCGCTCGACGTGGCGCGGCGCGGGCACTCCTTCGCCTGCGGCGTGGTCTGCACGGGCCTGCAGCTCCTCGCCGGCGTGTCCGGGCCCATTCTCGACGTCTTCTTCGTGCGCTCGAGGATGGACCGGCGCGCGGTCGTCGCGACCAAGGCCTCGGTGCAGAGCCTCGGGCACGTGCTGAAGATCGCCTACTTCGGCGGCCTCGTCGGCGCGGCCCAGCGCGGCACGGTGGATTTCTGGCTCGCGGTGCTGATGGTGGCGCTCGCGATCACCGGCACGACGCTCTCCCGGCGCGTCCTCGAGCGGCTCACGGACGTCTCGTTCCGGCAGTGGACGCGCTGGACGGTGATGACGGCGGGCGTGGTCTACCTCGCCGCCGGCGCCTGGCTCATGGCGCGCTGAGCGCGGCGGCCGGGTTCATCCCGCGGCTGCGGGGAGCTTTCGCACGATGCACTGGATCTGCGCGAGGGTGCCGGGAAGCGCGGTCTGGTCCAGCGGGCGGATGAAGGCGCCCTTGAGCCGGTCGCGGTCGAAGCCCAGGACGCGCCCCGCGCCGTAGGCGAGGCGACCGAGCACGCGCCGCGCGCGAAAGGCAAGGCTCCCCGCCTCCCGCCCGTTCACCTGCCACTCGCGCCGGTAGCCATTGTCGAAGAGGCGGATGTCCACGAGCTCGCCGCCGGGCAGCGCGCGCGCGAGGTCGAGGAGATTCACCGACACCGGCGACCAGCTCTCGCGCTTGGCGATCGTGAAGGTCCACTTGTGGTCGCGGTTGAAGCGGCTCGGCCAGTAGCCCTGCTCGTAGAGGTCCTCGTCGGGCACGATCACGAAGAGCACGCCGCCGGGCTTCACCAGGGACCACCACTGGACGATCGCCTCGCGCGGTGCGCGCATGTGCTCCAGGCAGTGGGAGGCGTACACGAAGTCGAACTGCCGGTGGACGAAGCGCGCGATCTCGTTGGCGTCGCCCTGGGCGAGGTCGAAGGGCACGACGCCGGGCAGCACCGGGTCCGGCCCGCAGCCGATGTCGATGCCCTCGCCCCGGAGCACTCCGCGCTCCAGCTCCCCCCACTGCGCGCGGGTCTTCGAGGACTCGTTCGCCATCGCGCCCTTCAGGCCCCGGCGAGCTTCGCCTGGGGCCAGTAGCTGTCCATGAGGTGCAGGCGCGTGACCTGCAGCCGGTCGGCCACCACCGCGAGGAGGCGGCGCATGAACTCGTAGCCGAAGGCCGTGTCCTTCTCGCAGAGCGCGCGCAGCTGCGCGGCGTCGAAGACGAGCGCGCGCATGTCGCTCAGCACGCGCGCCTGGAAGACGGTCTTGCCGCCCATCACCGAGGACCATCCCAGCTCGTCGCCGCTGCCCAGCGTGTCCAGGCGGAAGACGCCGCTGGGCGGCGCGATCTCGAGCGCCACCATGCCGTCCAGGATCAGGTAGAAGTCTGCGCTCTCCGCGCCCTCGCCGAAGAGCACTTCGTCGCGCGCGATCCGCACCTGCCTCGCGAGCGCGCCGAGCTGCTCCAGGTTCCCCGTGGGCATGCCCTTGACGAAGGGCTGGTCCTTCAGGAGCTGCATCACGGTGCCGGTATCCATCGCTCGCCCTCCTCGTCCGTTCGTTCGCAAGCGGCGAAACGCGCGAGATCCAGCATACACCCCGGCCCGTCCTACATCGAGAGCGAGCCCTCGCGGAAATCCGTCCGGTCGAGCCAGACGTTCACGAGCACCGGCGAGCCCGCGGCCGCGAGGCGGCGCGCCTCCAGCAGGCCCGGCTCGACCGAGGCCGCGTCGCGGATCTCCAGGCCCTTCGCCCCGAAGCCCCTCGCCACCTCGTGATAGGCGGTGCGCGCGAGCACGGTGCCCACGTCGTCGCCCAGCATCTTCACCTGCTCGCGGGCGATCTGCGTCCACGCGGCGTCGTTGCCCACCACGGCGATCACCGGGATGCCGTGGCGCACGAAGGTGTCGAACTCCGCGAGGCCATAGCCGCTCGCCCCGTCGCCCCAGACGAGCCACACCTCGGCCCCGGGCCGCACCACGCTCGCCCCGAGCGCGAAGCCCGCGCCCACGCCGAGGGTGCCGAAGGCGCCGGGATCGAGCCAGGCGAGCGGGCCGCGCGGACGAAGGATGTAGGACGCCGTGCCCACGAAGTCGCCGCCGTCGGCCACGAACACCGCGTCCTCGCCCGCGATGCGGTCCATCGCGCGGAAGAAGGCGACGGGATTCACGTGCTCGCCGGCGGTCTTCGCCTGGACATCGATCTCCGCCTCGCGCTCGGCGTCGCGCGCGTCGAGCGCGGCGATCCACGCCTCGCGCCGGGCGCCTGCCCCGGCCCGCGCCGCGAGCGCCTCGACGAAGCGGCCCGCGTCGCCGATCGCCTCGATGGCGGGCTTGCGGTTCAGGCGTGCGTCCTTGCGGCTGCGGTTGGCGGCCACGAGCGTCGCGCTGCGGCGAACGTGCTTGCCGTAGTCGAGGCGGAAGTCGCAGGGCACGCCCGCGAGGAGCACGCAGTCGGCCTCGCGCAGCGCCTTGCGGCGCGCGTGGCGCATCTGCAGCGCGGACTCCCGTCCCAGGAGCCCGCGCGCCATGCCCGAGAGGTAGACGGGAACGCCCAGCCGGTTCACCGCCTCGGCCACCTGCGCGGCGCGGCCCGCGTCGACGACGGCCTGGCTCCCGAGCACCACGAGCGGGCGCTCGGCCTTCGCGAAGGCCGCGGCCGCGCTCGCCACCGCGGCCTCGCCCGCGACGGGGGCCTCCACCGGCCGGGCGAGCGGCGCGTAGGGCGCGTGCGCGCCGGCGAACATGCGCGCGGCGTGGCGATTGAGGTACCAGCGCAGGAGCCGGTCCGCGATCGCCGTGCCCTTCCCCGCCGCGTCCGCGTACCAGCCGCGGATGAGCTTCTCGTCGTAGAGGAGATCCACGGGGCACTCGACGAAGACCGGGCCGGGCACGCCCTCGCGCGCCGCCGCGAGCGCCTCCTCGACCGCGGGACCGAGGTCGGCCACGCGCCGCACCTGCCGCAGGAACTTCACGTGCGGGGCGACGAGCGGCTTCTGGTCGATGTCCTGCAGCGCGCCCCGGCCCTGCAGCGCCGTCGGCGCCGCCCCGCCCAGCAGCAGCACGGGCGACTGCGCGAGCTGCGCGTTCTTGAGCGCGGTGATGGTGTTGGTGAGCCCGGGCCCCGCGGTCACCGCGGCCACGCCGGGCGTGCCGGTGAGCCGCGCCGTCGCGTCCGCGGCGAACACCGCCGTGACTTCGTGGCGCGTGTCCACGATCCGGATCCCGCGCCGTCGCGCCGCCACGAGGATCGGCGAGATGTGCCCGCCGCAGAGGGTGAAGATCGAGCGCACGCCGTGGGCGGCCAGCGCGGCCGCGACGCGTTCGCCGCCGTGGGCGGGGATGTCGGTGGAGTTCATGTCGCCTTCGTCGCTGGGCCCGCCGCGTGGCGGCGGGCGAGTTCCCGGTAATCGACCTTGCCCACGCGCGTGAGCGGGAGCGCCGCCACGAACTCGACCTCCCGCGGGCAGGACCACTTGATGAGGCGCTCGCGGCAGTGGGCGATGAGCGCCTGCGCCGTCGCCTCGCCGGCCTGCGCCGGGTCGCGCAGGACCACGCAGGCCTTCACGCGCTCGACCTGCGCGGGGTCCGGCACCCCGATCACGCAGGCGTCGGCCACCGCGGAGTGCGTGCGCAGCACCGCCTCGACCTGCGCGGGGTACACGTTGAAGCCGGAGGACTTGATCATGCGCTTCAGGCGCACGGAGAAGTAGCTGAAGCCGTCGGCGTCCATCCGGCCGAGGTCCCCGGTGTGGAGCCACGTGCGGCCGTCGGCGTGGGCGCGAAGCGTCTCGGCGGTCGCTTCCGGGTCGTCGAGGTAGCCGAGCATCACCGCCGGTCCCGCGATGCAGATCTCGCCTTCCTCGCCGACGGGGGCCTCCTCGGTGGTCCCCGGCTTCACGATCTTCGCGAGCATGTCCGGGAAGGGAATGCCGATGGAGCCCTCGCGGTACTCCGTGAGCGGGGTGGCCATGATGCCGGTCACCGCCTCCGTGAGCCCGTAGCCCTCGAGGAGCTTCACGCGGCCGCCGCCCGCGACCACCCGCGCCTCGAAGCGCTCCTTCACCTCGCGCGGCAGCGTGTCCGCGCCGCAGAAGCAGGCGGTGAGGCAGGAGAGGTCCGCGCCCTCGAGGGAGGCGTCGCGGGTGAGCGCGTCGAAGAGCGTTGGCACGCCCACGAGCACCGTGGGGCGATCCCGGCGCAGCACCTTCGCCACCACCTCGGCGCTGAACTGCGGCACGAGGATGGACTTGCCCCCGCCCATGAAGGCCGCGTTCACGCACACCCCCAGCCCGAAGCCGTGGAAGAGCGGCAGCACGGCGAGGATCGCGTCCTTCTCGCCGAGGCCGCACCAGGAAGCGGCCTGCATGCCCTCGGCGATGAAGTTGCGGTTGGAGAGCACGATGCCCTTGGGCATCCCCGTGGTGCCGCCGGAGAAGAGGATCGCGGCCGGATCGTCCGTGCGCCCCGCGGGTGCCTCGCGCGCGGGTTCGGCGGCGGCGAGGAGCGCGGACCACCGGCGCACGCGCGGGTCCGCGGGCACCGCGGCAATGCGCCGGCCCTTCGTGGCCCAGAAGCCCAGGCGCTTGAGCGGCGAGAGGTACTCGGGGATGCGCGCGACGAGGATGCGCTCCAGGGGCCGCTTCGGCGTGGCCGCGGCGAGCGTCGCGTAGAACGCGTCGAGCACGAGGGCCATCCTCGCCCCCGTGGCGTCGAGATAGTGGGTGATCTCCGGCGCCGCCGAGAGCGGGTGGATGAGCGCGGGCAGCGCCCCCAGCCGGTTGGCCGCGTAAAAGGCGATCACGCCCTGGGGCGTGGTGGGCATGGAGATGAGGAAGCGATCTCCCGCGCGAAGGCCCTCCCGGGCCAGCCCCGCCGCGCAGGCGTCCACGCTCGCGAGGAAGTCGCGGTAGGTGGCGGTGGTGCCGAGGAAGTCCCAGGCGACGGCACGGGGCAGGCGCGTCGCCGTGGCCGCGAGCGCCTGGTAGAGCGTGAGGTCCGGGTAGTCGAGCGAATGGGGGACCGCGCCGTAGAAGCGCAGCCAGGGGCGGGCCTCGGTCATGGGGCGTTCTTGTGGCGGTCGTGGGCCGTGCGAAGATCCGAGTTCGACGACGATTCTATAGGAACCCCCGCATGAAACCCCGCTGGACCTGCGCCGTCATCGGCGGCGGCACCATGGGCGCGGACATCGCCCTCACCCTCGCGCGCGCCGGCTGCCCGACGCACCTCGTGGAAACCTTCGACGGCGTGCGCCAGGCGCTGCCGGCCCGGCTCGCCGCGGGCCTCGCGGCGCTGGGCTGCCCGGAGCGCGTGGACCGCATCGCCGTGCACGCGAGCCTGGAGGACCTCGACTGGGGCGGCGTGGACCTCGTGATCGAGGCCGTCCCCGAGAAGCTCGACCTCAAGCGCCGCCTCTTCGCGGACCTCCTGCCGCGCCTTCGCGCCGACGCGCTCCTCACCAGCAACAGCTCCAGCTTCCCCATCAGCGAGATCGCCGCGGGCCTGCCCACCGCCGGGCGCTGCTTCGGGCTGCACTACTTCATGCCGGCGCACCTCGTGCCCCTGGTGGAGGTGGTGTGCGGGGAGAAGAGCGACCCGCCGCTCGCCGCGGACCTCGCGGCCTTCATGCGCGCGACGGGCAAGGTGCCGGTGATCGTGCGCCGCGACCTCCCCGGCTTCCTCGCCAACCGCCTGCAGCACGCCCTCGCCCGGGAGGCCCTCGCGCTGGTCGAGGCGGGCGTGGCGAGCCCCGCCGACGTGGACGCCGCGGTGCGCTTCGGCTTCGGCTTCCGCTTCCTGGCCGCGGGCCCGCTGCTGCAGCGCGACCACGCCGGTCTCGACGTGCACGCCGCGGCCGCGGCCACCATGTACCCGGGTCTCGCCGCGGACAAGGCGCCCTCGCGGGAGCTCACGGACCGTGTCGCGGCCGGGCGGCTGGGGATGAAGGCGGGCGGCGGCTTCTACGACTGGCCGCCGGAGGCGATCGCCCGCGAGAAGGCGCGCTACGAGGGGCTCCTGCGCGCGGGGCTCGCGCTCCTCGCGCCGGAGCTTCCGGCGGTGGACGCCGGCTAGGGCCGGGCCTTACTTGCCGCGGCGGTAGACGAGCTTCTTGGTGCCCCCGTCGCAGGTGCCCACGACGCGGCCTTCCTTTTCCTCGTCCTTGGCGACGATCTCGAGGGTCCAGGACTTGACGCCTTTCGCCTTGAGCTTTTCCTCGATCTCGCCCTTGAGCTCCTCGCAGGACTTGCGCGCGAGGGCGGGCGTGGCGGCGAGCGCGAGCAGGCAGGCGAGGACGACGGTCTTGTTCATGGTCGGCTACCCCCGAAAGGATGCGTCGCCGGTAGCATAGTCACATTGTCCCCCTGGCGCCATGCCCGCCCGCGCGGCGCCGATTTCGCAGGAGCGAGCCCCATGAACGAGTCCCGCGACCCCGAGGGCACCCGCCTGCCCGTCAAGCTCGACGCCGCCAGCAACGGCGAGTTCGCCCCCATCCCCCTGGGCGCGGTGCACCACCACGCCAACCGGCTCGCCCACGAGGCCGCCGGCGCCAACGCCCGGCGCCTCGGGATCGACCGCCGTTCCTTCCTCGTTTCCGCGGCGGGGGCCGCCACCTGCCTCCTCGCCCTGAACGAGGCCTATGGGGCCGCGGGCCGGCGCGGGGGCTTCTTCGACGTGCCGCGCGAGGCCGGGCTCGACGCGGCCCTCGCGCGCTCCGCCGTGGACGGGGGCGAGTTCATCTTCGACGTGCAGGGCCACTTCGTGAACCCGACGGGGGCGTGGACGAAGCGCCTGCCCGAAGGCGCGCGGCCCCTGCGGATGGCCAAGACCCGGGACTGCGGCCCGGCGAAGGGTCCCGGGCAACTGGACTATCTCCAGTGCATCGGGCCCGACGAGTTCGTGAAGGACGTGTTCCTGGACTCCGACACGGACCTGATGGTCCTCTCCTTCGTGCCCTCCACGCGCGAGGGCGAGCCCCTCACGATGGAGGAGGCCGCGGCCACGGCGCGGATCGTCGAGCGGCTCGAGGGCACGCACCGGCTCTTCATCCACGGGCGCGTGAACCCCAACCAGCCCGGGGACCTCGAGGGCATGGACGAGCTCGCGGCGCGCTTCCCCGTGAGCGCGTGGAAGACCTACACGCAGTGGGGGCCCGACGGCAAGGGCTTCCATCTCGACGACCCGCCCGGCATCGCGTTGATCGAGAAGGCGAGGAAGCTCGGCATCCGGAACATCGCGGTCCACAAGGGCCTGCCCTTCGGGCAGCGCTCCTACGAGCACTCGACCTGCGCCGACATCGGCCGCGTGGCGAAGCGCTACCCCGACGTGAACTTCCTCGTCTACCACTCGGGCTTCGTCGCCGGGAAGGCCGAGGGGCCCTACGACCCCGCGCGCACCGACGGCATCGACGCGCTCGTGACGAGCCTCGCCAGGGCCGGCGTGAAGCCGGGCGCGAACGTCTTCGCCGAGCTGGGCTCCACCTGGCGCTTCCTCATGCGCGACCCCGACTCCGCCGCCCACGCCCTGGGCAAGCTCTTCCTCGCGGTGGGGGAATCCAACGTGCTCTGGGGCACCGACTCCATCTGGTACGGCTCGCCCCAGGACCAGATCCAGGCCTTCCGCGCCTTCCGGATCGCCGGGGACCTGCGCGAGCGCCACGGCTACCCGGAGATGACGCCTTCCCTGCGCGCCAAGGTGTTCGGGCTGAACGCGTTGCGCATCTACCCGGTGGCGAAGGAGGTGCTCGACCGCCACCTCGCCCGGGACAAGGTGGCGCGCGAGCGCGAGGAGTACCGGGAGCGGGCCGATCCCGCCTTCCTCACCCACGGGCCGCGCAACCGCCGCGAGTTCCTCAACCTGAGGGCGTGGTCGGGCGCCTGAGCGCGGGCGCGCGCCGCCTGTTGTAGACTGGCGGTGCGCGGCGAATCCGGCCGCGGTCCACGCGCGACGCCGCGAAGAGCCTTGAACACACCCGAAGCGAACGCCCCGACCGCCGCGAAGGCCGCGGGACGAGACGAGCGCGCGGCCGCGCCGGCCCTCACCGCCGCCCGGTTCCGCGACGCGATCCTGCACAAGCTGGTCTACGCGGTGGGCAAGGACCACCGCCACTCCCAGCCCCACGACTGGTTCGTCGCCACGGCGCTCGCCACGCGCGACCAGATCGTCGAGCGCTGGATGGAGGCCACGCGCCGCACCTACCGCGACGGCCGCAAGCGCGTCTATTACTTCTCCCTCGAATTCCTGATCGGCCGGCTCCTCTTCGACGCGCTGTCGAACCTCGGCCTCGTGGAGACGGCCCGGGAGGCGCTCGCCGACCTCGGCGTGGACTTCGACCGGCTGAGGAAGCTCGAGCCCGACGCGGCGCTCGGCAACGGCGGCCTCGGCCGCCTCGCGGCCTGCTTCATGGAGAGCCTTTCCACGCTGGGCATCCCCGCGCACGGCTACGGCATCCGCTACGACCACGGCATCTTCCGCCAGGCGATCAAGGACGGCTGGCAGATCGAGCTGCCGGAGAACTGGCTCTCCTCGGGCAACCCCTGGGAGTTCGAGCGCCCCGAGGTCACCTACACCGTGAGCTTCGGCGGCAGCGTGGAGACGATCCACGACCCCGACGGCACCACCCGCGCGAAGTGGCACCCCGCCGAGAGCGTGAACGCCGTGGCCTACGACACCCCCATCGCCGGCTGGCGCGGCGCGCACGTGAACACGCTGCGGCTGTGGTCGGCGCGCGCCGACCACCCGATCGTCCTCGAGGACTTCAACCGCGGCGACCACGTGGGGGCCCTCGCGCACCGCGTGCGCCTGGAGGCGATCTCGCGCATCCTCTACCCGAGCGACAACACGCCCGCGGGGCACGAGCTCAGGCTGCGCCAGGAGATCTTCTTCGCCTCGGCCTCGCTGCAGGACCTGCTGCGCCGCCACAAGGCGCAGCACGGCGAGCTCACCTCGCTCCCGGACCACGTCGCCATCCAGCTGAACGACACGCACCCCGCGATCGCCGTGCCGGAGCTCATGCGCCTGCTGGTGGACGAGCACGGCATGCCCTGGGACGCGGCCTGGCGCGTCTGCACCTCGGTCTTCAACTACACCAACCACACGCTGCTGCCCGAGGCGCTGGAGAAGTGGTCGGTGCCGCTGATGGAGGGGCTCCTCCCGCGGCACATGCAGATCATCTACCTCCTCAACGCGAAGCACCTCGACGGCGTGGCCGCCGCGCGGCCCGGGAACCAGCGGCTCCTCGAGTCGCTCTCGCTGATCGAGGAGAACCGCGAGCGCCAGGTGCGCATGGGCAACCTCGCCTTCCTGGGCTCCGGGCGCGTGAACGGCGTCTCGGCGCTGCACACCGACCTCATGCGCCGGACCGTGTTCCGCGACTTCCACGCGCTGCACCCGGAGCGCATCGTCAACAAGACCAACGGCATCACCTTCCGCCGCTGGCTCTTCCAGGCGAACCCGGGCCTCACGGCCCTCCTCGTCGAGGCGATCGGCCCGGACTTCCTCGACCGCCCCGAGCGCATCGCGGCGATCGCCCCCTTCGCCGACGACGCCGCCTTCCGCGAGCGCTTCGCCGCGGTGCGGCGCGCGAACAAGGTGGCGCTCGCCCGCGAGATCGCCGAGCGCACCGGCATGAGCGTGGACCCGTCCGCGATCTTCGACGTGCAGATCAAGCGCATCCACGAGTACAAGCGCCAGCTCCTCAACCTCCTGGAAACCGTCGCGCTCTACGCGGAGATGCGCGCCCGCCCGGAGCTGCGCTGGGTGCCGCGCGTGAAGATCTTCGCCGGCAAGGCGGCCGCCGGCTACCACCAGGCCAAGCTCGTCATCAAGCTCGCGAACGACGTCGCGCGCGTCGTCAACAACGACCCGGCCGTGAACGGGCTCCTGAAGGTGGTCTTCCTCGCCAACTACAACGTGAGCCTCGCCGAGCAGGTCATCCCCGCCGCCGACCTCTCCGAGCAGATCTCCACCGCGGGGATGGAGGCTTCCGGCACCGGCAACATGAAGCTCGCGCTGAACGGCGCGCTCACCATCGGCACCCTGGACGGGGCGAACATCGAGATCCGCGAGCGCGTGGGGGCGGAGAACATCTTCATCTTCGGCCTCACCGCCGCGCAGGTGGCCGAGCGACAGCGCCGCGGGATCGACGCGACCGCGGACATCGGGTCCTCGCGCACGCTCGCCGAGACGCTCGGGCGGCTGGCCGCCGGCAATTTCTCCCCCGACGACCGCGGGCGCTACAATGGGCTCGTCGATGGACTTCGCCATCGCGACCACTTCATGGTCTGCGCCGACTTCGAGGCCTACGCCGCCGCCCAGCGCTCGGTGGACGGCCTGTGGCGGGACCCGGACGCCTGGTGGCGCCGCGCCATCCTCAACACGGCGGGCATGGGGTGGTTCTCGTCCGACCGGACCATCCTCGAGTACGCCCGCGACATCTGGCGCGCGCAGCCCGGGATCGCATAGCGCGCATCGGGAGCGAACGCACGGGCGAACGCGCCGAGGAGCAAGCGATGGACACGACACCGATGGCGAAAGCCGGCCAGGCCTCCCCGGGCGGCGCCCCCCTCACCGCGGCCCCCGAGCGGCGCAGGATCTCCTACACCACGCCGCTCGCGCGCTCGGCCATGGCCTACGTGCTCGCGGGCGGGCGCGGCACGCGCCTCATGGAGCTCACCGACCGGCGCGCCAAGCCCGCGGTGTACTTCGGCGGGAAGCTGCGCATCGTCGACTTCGCGCTTTCCAACGCGCTCAACTCCGGCATCCGGCGCATCGCGGTGGCCACGCAGTACAAGGCGCACAGCCTGATCCGCCACCTGCAGCGCGGCTGGACCTTCCTGCAGCCGGTGAGGAACGAAAGCTTCGACATCCTCCCCGCCAGCCAGCGCATGGACGACAAGGAGTGGTACGCGGGCACCGCGGACGCCGTGTACCAGAACATGGACATCATCGACGACTACGAGCCCGAGTACCTCGTGATCCTCGCCGGCGACCACGTCTACAAGATGGACTACGAGCGCATGCTGGTGCAGCACGTGAACTCCGGGGCCGACGTGACGGTCGCCTGCCTGGAGGTGCCCGCGGCCCAGGCGAACGCCTTCGGGGTGATGGGCGTCGATGCCGAGGACCGCATCCTCTCCTTCGTCGAGAAGCCGGCGAAGCCGCCGGAGATGCCCGACCGCCCGGGCTGGGCGCTCGCGAGCATGGGCGTCTACGTCTTCCGGCGCGAGTTCCTGAACGAGCAGCTGCGCCGCGACGCGGCCGACCCCGCCTCGAGCCGCGACTTCGGCAAGGACATCATCCCCTGGCTCGTGACGAACGCGAAGGCGATCGCGCACCGCTTCTCCAGCTCCTGCGTGCGCTCGCGGGCGGAGTCGGAAGCCTACTGGCGCGACGTGGGCACGCTCGACGCCTACTGGGAGGCCAACATCGACCTCACCGACGTCGTGCCCGACCTGGACCTCTTCGACCGCGACTGGCCCATCTGGACCTACGCGGGCATCACGCCGCCCGCCAAGTTCGTGCACGACGCCGACGGCCGGCGCGGCGAGGGCATCTCCTCGCTCGTCTCCGGCGGCTGCATCGTCTCGGGCGCGCTGGTGCGCCGCTCGCTCCTGTCGAACTTCGTGCACGTGCACTCCTACGCCTCGATCGAGAACGCGGTGATCCTCCCGCACGTGGACGTCGCCCGGCACGCGCGCCTGAAGAACGTCGTGATCGACGCGGGCGTGAGGATCCCGGCGGGCCTCGTCGTGGGCGAGGATCCGGAACTCGACGCGCGCCGCTTCCGGCGCTCGGGCGCGGGCATCTGCCTCATCACCCAGCCGATGCTCGACCG
Organism: uncultured Pseudomonadota bacterium; assembly: GCA_937898635.1. Taxonomy (GTDB): domain Bacteria; phylum Pseudomonadota; class Gammaproteobacteria; order Burkholderiales; family Usitatibacteraceae; genus FEB-7. Next base: position 12,232 of record CALEJW010000029.1, read on the forward strand.
CCTCGCCGCGTGAAGCGCCTCGCCGTCCTCTCGGTCGCCTCGGAGGTCTTTCCGCTGGCGAAGACCGGCGGCCTGGCCGACGTGACGGGCTCCCTCCCCGGCGCGCTCGCCGCGGAGTCGGTCGCGGTGCGCACGATCCTGCCCGGCTACGGCCCGGTCCTCGCGGCCCTCGGCGAGGCCGACACGGTCCACGCGTACCCGGAGCTGCAGGGCGGCGCGGCGCGCATCCTCGCCGCGCGCGCGGCCGGGCTCGACCTCTTCGTCCTCGACGCGCCGCACCTCTACCGGCGCCCCGGCGGCCTCTACGCCGGGCCCGACGGCGGCAACTGGCCCGACAACTCCCTTCGCTTCGCCGCGCTCTCGGCGGCGGCGGCCGACATCGGCCGCGGCATCGTCCCGGCCTTCGTGCCCGACATCGTCCACGCGCACGACTGGCAGGCGGGCCTCGCGCCCGCCTACCTGCACTACGGCGGCGGGCCGCGCCCCCGCACGGTGATGACCGTGCACAACCTCGCCTTCCAGGGGCAGTTCCCGGCCTCCCTCCTCGCGCAGATCGGCCTGCCTCCCGAGGCGCTCGCGCTGGACGGCGTCGAGTACTACGGCGCCATCGGCTACCTCAAGGCGGGGCTGCAGCTCGCCGACCGCATCACCACGGTCTCGCCCCGCTACGCGATGGAGATCCGCACGCCCGAGTTCGGCATGGGGCTCGACGGGCTGCTGCGCCACCGCGCCCCGGTGCTCACCGGGATCCTCAACGGCATCGACACGGCCTACTGGGATCCGGCGAAGGATCCCTGCCTCGCGGCGAACTTCGACGCGCGCAATCCCGCCGGCCGCGCGGCGAACAAGGCGGCGCTGCAGGCGCGCCTCGGGCTCGACCCCGGGGCCGCCACGCCCCTCTTCGGCGTGGTGAGCCGCCTCACCTGGCAGAAGGGCATGGACCTCCTCCTCGAGAACGTGCCGGCGCTGGTCGCCCTCGGCGCCCAGCTCGCCCTCGTGGGCTCCGGCGAGGCGGAGCTGGAGGCGGGCTTCGCCGCCGCCGCCGCGGCGCACCCCGGTCGTGTCGGCGTGCTCACCGGCTTCGACGAGCCCCTCGCGCACCTCGTGCAGGGCGGCGCCGACGCGCTCCTCGTGCCCTCGCGCTTCGAGCCCTGCGGCCTCGCGCAGCTCTGCGCGCTGCGCTACGGGGCGATCCCCGTCGCCTCCCGCGTCGGCGGGCTCGCCGACACCGTGATCGACGCGAACGAGATGGCGCTCGTCGCGAGCGCGGGCAACGGCCTGCAGTTCTCGCCGGTGACGGTCGAGGGGCTCGCGCTCGCCCTCGAGCGCGCGGTGCGCCTGTACGAGGACAGGACGACCTGGCGCAGGCTGCAGCGGCACGCCATGGCGGCCGACGTGGGCTGGCGCCGCGCCGCGAAGGCCTACGCCGCGCTCTACCGCGAGCTCCTCGCCGCGCGCGCCGCCTGACGGCCCGCCCGCGCCTTGCGCCCCGCCCCCGAAAGCCGCCCCGAACCCCTCGGGGTCACGCCCGCGCGCGGCGGCGCGAACGTCGCCGTCTTCTCCGCGCACGCCACAAGGATCGAGCTCTGCCTCTTCGACGGCGGCGGCGCCACCGAGCTCGCGCGCTTCGCGCTCCCGGAGCGCACGGGAGATGTCTTCCACGGCTTCGTGCCGGGTCTCGCGCCGGGCAGCCGCTACGGCCTGCGCGCGCACGGCCCCTGGTCTCCCGGCGAAGGGCACCGCTTCAACCCGGCCAAGCTCCTCGTCGATCCCTACGCCACCGCGCTCGACGCCCGGCTGCGGCTTCACCCGGCGATGTCCGGCGCGACGCCCGACGGCCTCTCGCCCGACGAAACCGACAGCGCGCCCTTCGTGGCCAAGGCGATCGTCGCGGCATCCGCGCCGGAATGCCCGCGCGCCCCGCCGGTGCGCTGGGAAAGCACGCTCGTCTACGAGCTGCACGTGCGCGGCTTCACGAAGACCCATCCGCAGGTTCCGGCGCGGCTGCGTGGCACCTGCGCGGGGCTCGCGCATCCCGCGGCGATCGCGCACCTCGCGCGCCTGGGCGTGAGCACCGTCGAGCTGATGCCCGTGGCCGCCTGGGTGGACGAGCGCCACCTCGTCGCCCTGGGACTCTCCAACTACTGGGGCTACAACCCGATCGCCCTCATGGCGCCCGACCCCGGCCTCGCGCCCGGCGGCATGGCCGAGCTCGCCGCCTGCGTGGCCGCGCTCCACGAGGCGGGGCTCGAGGTGATCCTCGACGTGGTCCTCAACCACAGCGGCGAGAGCGACGAGCGCGGCCCCACCCTGAGCCTGCGCGGGCTCGACAACGCGACCTACTACCGCACCCTGCCCGGCGACCACGCGCGCTACGTGGACGACGCGGGCTGCGGCAACGTCCTCGCCCTGGACCGGCCCCCGGTCCTGCGCCTCGCGCTCGACACGCTGCGCCACTACGCGCGGGCCGCGGGCGTGGACGGCTTCCGCTTCGACCTCGCCACCACGCTCGCCCGGGGCGACGACGGCTTCGATCCCGGGGCGCCCTTCCTCGCCGCGATCGCGGCCGACCCGGTGCTGCGCGACCTGAAGCTCGTCGCCGAGCCCTGGGACATCGGTCCCGGCGGCCACCGCCTCGGCGCCTTTCCCGCGGCGTGGGGCGAGTGGAACGACCGCTACCGGGATGCGGTGCGCCGCTACTGGCGGGGAGATCCCGGGACCGCGGGGGAACTCGCCACTCGCCTCGCGGGCTCCTCGGACATCTTCGCCCCGCGCGGCCGCCCGCCCTCGCGGTCGGTGAACTTCGTCTGCGCGCACGACGGCTTCAGCCTCGCGGACCTCGTCTCCCACGAGAGGAAGCACAACGAGGGCAACGGCGAGGGCAACCGCGACGGCACGGACGCGAACTTCTCCTGGAACGGGGGCGTCGAGGGAGCGGCCGCGGACCCGGGGATCGCCGCCGCGAGGCGGCGCGACGCGCGCGCCCTCCTCGCCACGCTGCTCTTCTCCCGCGGCACGCCGATGCTCTCCATGGGCGACGAGCTGGGCCGCACGCAGCGCGGCAACAACAACGCCTACGCCCACGACGACGCGCTCTCCTGGATCGACTGGGCCGCGGCCGACCTCGAACTCGCGGCGGCCGTCGCGGCGCTGGCGGCGCTGCGCCGGCGCCATCGCGCGCTTCGCGAGGACCGCTGGCTCACGGGCGGGGCCGTGGACGCGACCGGCATCCCGGACGTCGCCTGGCGCCGGCCCGACGGCCGCGCGATCGCCGGCGGCGACTGGCAAGATCCGCGGCTCCAGGCGCTGGTGGTCGCGCTCTACGCGGGCGCCGAGGGCGAGGCGGGTGCCGATCGCGTGGCCTTCGCCCTGAACGCGGGCCGCGAGGCGGTCGCGGTTCGCTGGCCCGAGGCGCGCGCGGGCTTCCGCTGGCGCCGCGCCGCGGACACCGCGCTCGCGGGCATCGTGGCCGAAGACGCGCAGGCCGGCGACGCCGTGGCCTCGCGCAGCGTCGCGATCGTCGTCGAGGAGCGCGTGCCCGGGCAGGCGCCCGCGCGAGCCTAGCCTCGCCCCCCGCGCCCCGCTAGCGCGAAAGCGCGCCGGCGTGGTGGCGCAGGTGATCCGCGACGAAGGTCTGCACGAACCAGTAGCTGTGATCGTAGCCCGGGTGGCGGCGCAGGCGCACCTCGATGCCCGTGCCGCGGCAGGCTTGCGCGAAAGCCTCGGGACGCAGCTGGGAAGCGAGGAAAGGATCGGCCTCGCCCTGGTCCACCAGCACCCGGCCGCGGAAGGCCGAGCGCGGCGCGAGCGCCGTCGCGTCGTACGCGGCCCAGGCTTCGCGGTCCTCGCCGAGGTAGCCCGAGAAGGCGTTTTCCCCCCACGGCACCTGCGAGGGCGCGGCCACGGGCGCGAAGGCGGAAACCGAGCGGTAGCGCTCGGGAAGGCGCAGCGCGCACACGAGCGCGCCGTGCCCGCCCATCGAGTGGCCGAAGATGCCCTGGCGCGAGGTGTCGCCGGGAAAGTGCGCGCCGACGAGCTCCGGAAGCTCCACGCTCACGTAGCTGAACATCCGGTAGTGCTCCCGCCACGGCGCCTCGGTCGCGTCGAGGTAGAAGCCCGCGCCCAGGCCGAAGTCCCAGCTCCCGTCGTCGCCGGGATGGCGCGGCACGCGCGGGCTCGTGTCGGGAGCGACCAGCATCAGGCCCAGGCGCGCGGCCAGGCGCTGGGCGCCCGCCTTCACCATGAAGGTCTCCTCCGTGCAGGTGAGGCCGGCGAGAAAGTAGAGGACCGGCACGCGCGACTTCGCGGCCTGCGGGGGCCGGTACACCGAGAAGCGCATGGGGCTCGCGCACTCGCGCGAGTCGTGGCGGTAGGTCCCCTGCACGCCGCCGAAGCAGGCCTGCTCGGAGACGGTCTCGAGCGCGGGCATCAGTACACCACGACGCTGCGGATCGACTCGCCGCGGTTCATGAGGTCGAAGCCGCGGTTGATGTCCTCGAGGGGCAGCACGTGGGTGATGAGGGAATCGATGTCGATGCGGCCCTCCATGTACCAGTCCACGATCCTCGGCACGTCCGTGCGCCCGCGGGCGCCGCCGAAGGCCGTGCCCTTCCACACGCGGCCCGTGACGAGCTGGAAGGGGCGCGTGCGGATCTCCTGCCCGGCGCCCGCCACGCCGATGATCACCGAGACGCCCCAGCCGCGGTGGCAGCACTCCAGCGCCTGGCGCATGAGGTCCACGTTTCCGACGCACTCGAAGCTGTAGTCCGCGCCGCCGTCGGTGAGGGCGACGAGGTGGGCGACGAGGTCGCTCCCCGCCTCCGCCGGGTTCACGAAGTGCGTCATGCCGAACTTCTCCGCGAGCGCGCGGCGCGCGGGATTCAGGTCCACGCCGATGATCTTCGCCGCGCCCACGAGCCGCGCGCCCTGGATCACGTTCAGGCCGATGCCGCCGAGCCCGAACACCACGACGTTGGCCCCGGCCTCCACCTTCGCGGTGTTGATGACGGCCCCGATCCCGGTGGTCACGCCGCAGCCGATGTAGCAGACCTTCTCGAAGGGCGCGTCCTCGCGGATCTTCGCCACCGCGATCTCCGGGAGCACGGTGAAGTTGGAGAAGGTCGAGCAGCCCATGTAGTGGTAGACCGGCTCGCCGTCCAGGCTGAAGCGGCTGCGGCCGTCGGGCATCACGCCCTTGCCCTGGGTGGCGCGGATCGCGGTGCAAAGGTTGGTCTTCCTCGACAGGCACGACTTGCACTGGCGGCACTCGGGCGTGTAGAGCGGGATCACGTGGTCGCCCTTGCGCACGCTCGTGACGCCGGGGCCGGTGTCCACCACGATGCCCGCGCCCTCGTGGCCGAGGATGGCGGGGAAGATCCCCTCGGGGTCGGCCCCGGAGCGCGTGAACTCGTCGGTGTGGCAGATGCCCGTCGCCTTCAGCTCGACGAGCACCTCGCCCGCCTTCGGGCCGTCGAGGTCCACGGTCTCGATCACGAGCGGTTCTCCGGCCCTCCGGGCCACGGCGGCGCGGGTCTTCATCGGGGAATTCCTCCGGGTTCGAAAGCGGGTTCCTCGCAGGGCGGCCGGCCGCGAAGGCGCCCGCTCACGGCCGCGCCTGCCCGAGCAGCGCGCCGAGCCGCCGGACCTCCTCCTCGAGCCGCGCGATGCGCTCGAGATAGGCGAGCACGAGGGCGAGCGCGGGCACGTCGAGCTCCAGGTCCGCGCCCACCCGCGCGGCGGCGCGAAGGCTCGCCACGCAATCGCCCAGGAAGTCCCACTCCCCGGCGCGCGGGTCCGCGGGCGCGAGGGCGCCGTACTCGACCAGCTCGCGAAGCACCGAGACGGGCATGCCCGTGCACTCGGAGAGCTCCACGATCGTGAGCCGGCGCCGCGCGTCCAGCCACAGCGCCTCGTCCCTTTCAGCCATGGGACCCTCCTGCCGCGAAGTGGCCGCGCGGGTCGAAGCGCGACGCCGCGGCGAGCTCGCCGAAGAGCTCGCGCTCGCGCTCTCCCAGCACGGTGGGGTTCACGATCTGCACGGTGGCGTAGAGATCGCCCTCGCCGCCGCCCGGCCTCGCGAGCCCCTTGCCCGCGAAGCGCAGCTTGCGTCCCGCGGGCGTGCCCGGCGGCACCTTGAGGCTCACGCTGCCGGAGAGCGTGGGCACCTCGATCGTCGCGCCCAGCGCCGCCTCCCAGGGGGCGAGCGGGAGGTCGAGGTGCAGGTCGTGGCCGACCGGGCGGAAGAGCGGGTGCGGGTGGAGCGAGATGTCGAGATAGAGATCGCCGTCGCGCCCGCCGTGGGCGCCCGGCCCGCCCTGCCCGCGCAGGCGCAGCCGCTGCCCGTCGGTCGCCCCGGGGGGGATCCTCGCCCGGACGGTCCTCGGCACGGCGCGCACCCGCCCCTGCGCATCGCGCTCCGGCATCTTCAGCTCGAGGTTCACCTGCGTGCCGCGGTGCGCTTCCTCCAGGCTGAGGTGCACGCCGACCTCGAAATCGGCGCCCGGGACCGGCACCGGGCCGCGCGCCCGGCCCGCGCGCGCGCCGAAGGCCGCGAAGAGGTCGGAGAGGTCCGCCTCGTCGAAGGAGAACTGCCCGTCGGCGAAGGCGCCCTCGTCGCGGAAATGCCGCTCCCAGTCCGGCGGCGGGCGGAAGTCCTCGCCCGGCCGGTGGCCGCTGCCCAGCTGGTCGTAGGCCGCGCGCTTGTCCGGATCCTTGAGCGCCTGCCAGGCCTCGGCGATCTCCTTGAACTTCTCCTCGCCCTGCGGATCCTTCGTGACATCCGGGTGGTACTTCTGCGCGAGCTTGCGGTAGGCGGCCTTGATGGCCGCGGGGCTCGCGTCGCGGGCCACGCCCAGGATCGCGTAGTAGTCCTTGTACTTCATGCCGCCAGTCTACCCGCGGCCCGGCGCGGGCGCCCTCACGCGGGGCGCGGCACCACCGCGAGCGTGCAGCGCGAGACGCACACCGCCCGGCCCTCCTCGTCCGCGATGCGCACGTCCCACACCTGCGTGCGCCGGCCCACGTGCACGGGCGTGGCGGTCGCGGTGAGGAGCCCGTCGCGCTTGGCGCGCAGGTGGTTCGCGTTGATCTCGATTCCCACCGTCATCTCGGAAGCCTGGTCCACGTTCATCCACGCGGCGGTCGAGGCGGCGGTCTCGGCGAGCGCGACGGAGGCGCCACCGTGGAGGAGCCCGAAGGGCTGGTGCACGGCGGGGCCGACGGGCATCGTCGCGACGACGCGCTCCTTCGTCGCCTCGACGATCTCGATGCCGAGCGTGGAGAGGAGCGTGGCGTCCGGCCGTTGCGGAAAGGGGCTCATGGGGATTTTCGTCTCGAAGGGCGTCGCGCGCGGCCCTCACCAGCCGATGCCGTGGTCCTCGCCGTGGTTGCTGGACGCTCCCCAGAAGGTGCCGTGCCGGTGGTCGACGAGGATCGCGTTCACCGGGCCCGAGGTGCGGTCCCGGAACACCGCGTCGTAGCCCATCGCCGCGAGCGCACGGCGCACGGCAGGCGGCGTCGAGTCGTTGAGCATGATCCGCCCGGGACGCGACTCGTGGGCCTCGAAGGAGGCGCGCATCTGGTAGCTGTTGAAGCCCGGCGCCTCGGCCGCCTGCTGCGGCGTCATGCCGAATTCCACGATGTTCAGGAAGAACTGCAGCAGGTCCTGGTCCTGGGCGTCGCCGCCCTGCACCGCGAAGGCGAGGAAGGGCCGGCCGTCCTTCAGCGCGAGGCCCGGCGTGAGGGTCACGCGCGGGCGCTTGCCCGGGGCCACCACGTTGAACGGGTTCTCCGCGGGATCCGTCACGAAGCTCTGCATGCGCTGCGACAGTCCGATGCCCGTCTTGCCGGCGATGACGGCGGGCACCCAGCCGCCGCTCGGCGTCACGGCGACGACCCAGCCCTCGCGGTCCGCGGCGACCACGGACGTCGTGCCGGCGCGGAAGGCCTCCTCGAAGGCCGCGTCGTTCGCCGCCAGCGGCGTGCCGCCGGTGGCCGGTCCCTGGCGCTTTCGCGGAGCCTGCCAGCGCTCCAGGAGATCGAGGTAGGGATTCCTCGTGCGCTGGAAGGGATAGGGATCGCCCGGGGCCACGGCGGGGTCGTTGCGGTCCGGGTCGATGCGTTTCGCGCGCGCGCGCGCGTAGTCCTTCGAGAGGAGCCCGAGCACCGGCTCCTCGGGCGGCGCGTAGGTGTCGCCGTAGTAGAAGTCGCGGTCGGCGTAGGCGAGGTTCATCGCCTGGTAGAGCGTGTGGATGTAGCGCGGGCTGTTGTAGCCCATCGCCTTCAGGTCGAATCCCTCGAGGAGGTTCAGCGCCTGCAGCATCACCGGGCCCTGGGTCCAGGCCGTGAGCTTGTACACGTCCACGCCCCGGTAGCTCGTCGTCACCGGCTCCTCGAACTTCACCTCCCAGCCCGCGAGGTCGGCCTCGGTGAAGAGCCCGCCCTGCTCTCGCACGCTCGCCACGAGCTCCTTCGCGATGTCGCCCCGGTAGAAGCGATCCCGCGCGGCCTCGATCGCCTCGCGCCGCGACTTGCCGGCCGAGAGCGCCTCGCGCTCGGCCTGCACGAGCTTGCGCAGCGTCGCGGCGAGCTCGGGCTGGCGGAAGATCTCGCCGGGCTCGGGCGCGTGCGCGCCCTCGCGCGGGAGCATCACGCGGCGCGAGTCCGGCCACTGCATCAGCCGCTCGCGCTGGCGTTCGATGTAGTTCGCGGTCTGCGCCTCGATCGGGTAGCCGTCGGCGAGGCGGATCGCGGGCTCGAGGACCTCCGCGAGGGAGAGCTTGCCGAAGGCGGCGAGCATCGCGAGGATGCCGCCGGGCGTGCCGGGCGTCACCGCGGCGAGCGGGCCGTAGGGCGGCGGGTAGTCCATGCCCTTCGCGCGGAAGAACTCCGGCGTCGCGCCGGTGGGTGCGACCCCCAGCGCGTTCACGCCGATCACCTTGCGCGCATGGGGATCGTAGACGAGGGCCTGGGTCTCGCCGCCCCAGTGCAGCACGTCCCACATCGTCGCGGTGGCGGCGATCATCGCGCACGCCGCATCGACGGCGTTGCCGCCCTTGAGGAACACCTTCGCCCCGGCGGCGGCGCCGAGGGGCTTGCCGGTGACGGCCATCCAGTCCTGGCCGTGCAGCGGCGGCTTCTGGGTGCGCTGCGCCGGCGCGGCGAAGGGCAGCGCGGCGGCGAGCGCGAGGGCCAGGAGGCGGCGGATCATCCGGGGTTCTCCTTCGGGGCTTTCCGCAGGGACGCGGACTTCTCGCGCGCGATCCAGTCGTCGATTCGCGCCTCGAGGAGGTCGAGCGGCAGGGGGCCGTCGTCGAGGACGGCGTTGTGGAAGCGGCGCAGGTCGAAGCCCTCGCCGAGCGCCCGCCGGGCCTTGTCCCGCAGGGCGAGGATGCGAAGCTCGCCGATCTTGTAGCCGAGGGCCTGGCCCGGGTCGAGGATGTAGCGGTCGACCTCGGCGACGGCCGCGCTCTCCTGGATGCCGGCGGTGTCGGCGAGGTAGCGGATGGCGCGCTCCCGCGTCCAGCCGAAGGCGTGCAGGCCCGTGTCGACCACGAGGCGGCAGGCGCGCCACATCTCCATCGAGAGGCGGCCGAAGCGCGAGTACGGATCGCGGTACAGGCCCATCTGCGCGCCCAGGCTCTCGGCGTAGAGCGCCCAGCCCTCGCCGTAGGCGACGAAGCCCGAAGCGCGCCGGAAGGCCGGCAGCCCGGCGAGCTCCTGCGCGCGCGCGGTCTGGAGGTGGTGGCCGGGCACCGTCTCGTGCAGGAGCACCGCTTCCATGTCGTGCTTCGGCCGGCGCTTCAGGTTGTTCGTGTTGGCCTCGAAGAAGCCCGCGCGGCTGCCGTCGAGGGCGCCGCGCGTGTAGTGCTCGGCGTTGTCGCCCTCGTGGGCGGCCATGGGGCGGATGCCGTAGGGGAGGCGTGGCAGCTCCGCGAAGAGCTGCGGCAGCGCCGCGTCGGCGCGCTTGGCGATGTCGCGGTAGTGCATGAGCATCGCCTCGGCGCTCTCGTGGTAGAAGCGCGGGTCGGTGCGCAGGTGCTCGAGGAACTGCGCGAAGGAACCCCGGAAGCCGGTCTCGACGATGGCGGCGTCCATCCCGGCGCGGATGCGCGCGACTTCCGCGAGGCCCGTCTCGTGGATCTCGCGCGGCGTGAGGCGCGTCGTGGTCGCCGCGGCGACCCGCTGCTCGTAGTAGGACATGCCCGCCGGCAGCGTGGAGGCGGCGAGCTCCTCCCGGCACGCGGGCAGGTACTCTTCCGCGACGAAGCGGCGGAAGGCGGCGAACGCCGGGTGCACGCGGCCGGCGAGCACCTCGCGGCCGGCCTTCTCGAGCCTGTCGCGTTCCGCCGCGGCCATCGTCTGGGGAAAACGCCGGAACGGCGCGTAGAGGGGCGTTGCCGCGGGATCGTCCCCGGCGAAGGCGTCGAGCTGCCCGGGCACGCGGACCATGGCCGCGCGCGGCGGCATCCAGCCCGAGCGCATGCCCGCCCGCATGAGGGCGACCGACTCGTCCAGGAGCCGCGGCACCTGGCCCAGGCGCTCGAGGTAGTCCTCGTAGTCCTTCGCGTTCCGGGTGGG
>CALEJW010000030.1 GCA_937898635.1 uncultured Pseudomonadota bacterium
GGGGCCGAGGGCATCGCGGCGGCGGGCGGGGAAGCCGCGGGCGGTGGCGCGACGTTCGCCCGTGCCGGCTCCGCGGGCCGCGGCGGATCCGGCGCGAAACGCTTCGCTTCGGGAGCCGCCCTCGGCGGTTCGGCCCGCACGGGAGCCGATTCCTTGAGGAGCGGGGCGGGCGCCGCCGGCTTCGCGGGAGCCGCCTGTTGCTCGGGTTCCGCGGCCGGAACCGGATACTCCGCGCTACCCGCGGAAGGCGGCGCTCCCTCGTCGATCCGCAAGGGCCTCTCCCGCTCGACCTGCAGGGACACGCCGATCGCCAGCGCGAGCACGGCGGCGATCGAGATCGGGACCTGCCAGCGGCGCGCGCCGCCCGGGCGCGAGCCGGCCGCGCGCCGCGCGGCCGCCCGGATGGCGGCGTCGAGCTCGGGCGAGGGCGTCTCGTCGGGCAGGGCGCGATAGGCGGCCCGAACGCGGGGATCGCGCGGCTCAGCCATCGAGCGCCTCCCGGAGCTTCGCGCTCGCGTAGCGGACGCGGCTCTTCACGGCTTCCTCGTTGGCGCCGGTGGCCGCGGCGATCTCGGCGATGGACATTTCCGCTTCCTCCTTCATCACGAAGGCCTCGCGCTGCGCGGGCGGGAGCGCCTCGAAGGCCGCCGCGAAACGCGCAAGGGCCTCCCGGCTCGATGCCTGCGCGAAGGGCTCGTCGGCGGGATCGCCCGGCGGGTCGATCGCGGGGCGCCCGTCCCCGTCGTCATCCCCGTCCAGCGGCACGAGGACGAGGCCCTTGCGGCGCCAGGCGTCCACCAGGCGGTTGTGGGCGATGGCGTAGAGCCAGGTGGTGAACTTCGCGCGCGGCTCGTAGCGTTGGCGCGCCTCGATCGCCTTCATCCACACGTCCTGGAAGATCTCCTCCGCGTCGGCCCGCGACGGGAGCGAGCGCGAGACGAAGCGGTACACCGTGCCCTTGTGGCGGGCGTAGAGGCGGTCGAACGCGCCGGCATCCCCTTGCGCGAAGGCGAGCATGAGCTGTTCGTCGGTTTCGGGCACGCGGGGAGTTTACGCCCCCCGCGTCCCGGCGATGCCCGCCTAGGCGCCGGGCGGCCGGTGCCAGTCGCGGTACCGGGACACCGGGTCGGGCACGAAGCCGGGGAAGGGATTCGGGTCGCGCGGCCGCGGCGCGGCGCGGATCACGCCCTGGGCGACGAGGTTCCTCGTGCTGTCGTAGTAGATCGTGATCGTCTCCACGGGATGCGGCGTCGCGCGCACGAAGTCCACCCAGCGCGCGGGATTCGTCTCGCGCCGGCCGTGGCCCGTGCCGAGCGGGGATTCGGCGCGGGCGCTCTTCTCCGCGGAGTCGCGCGAGTCCGCGTTTCCCGGGGCCGAGGGGGCGGCGGGGCGCGCGGGGGCGCTGCCGGATTCCTCCTTGGCGAAGGGCACGGGGCGCGGCCGCTCGAAGGCGACCGGCTCCGGGGGCTTCCTGCGGAAGAGCGCGACCCCGATCACGCCGACGTCGTCGGGACGCCCGGTGCGCGCGGCGTAGGAATCGGGGAGCGTGGTGAAGTAGAAGGCGGCGGTGCGCTGCATGTTCTTGCGCCAGCCCGCCACGTCGAGGGAGGCCCAGGAGCCCAGCACGTAGCCGCTCTGCGAGGCCTGCGCCGTCTCGCCGGTGATCACGTTCACCCCGTCGACGCTCACGACGGCGAGGAGGTCCTCCCCGGCGGCATTGCGGACCCGGATGCGGTATTCGTTGCCCGGCTGTCCCGCGACGTAGGCCCGGCCGTCGCGCCAGTGCACGGGCAGTTCCCGGTTTGCGGTGCGGTCGAAGACGGTGACGCGGGCGAGGCTCCCCGCCCCGTGGGCGCAGGCGGGAAGGACGAAGGCGGCGGCGAGGGCGGCGGCGAGGGCGAGGCGCTTCATGACGGCTCCTTTCGGGGCATCCCCGCCGGGATGGCGGGCTCAGGTCATGAAACGGCGCCGCCGCGCGAAAGGGTCAATGGGTGATGACGACGAGGACGTTGCAGGGCGAATGCTCGATGAGCGCCTTGGAGACGGAGCCGCGCCACCAGCGCGCCGCCCAGCCCTCGAGGTGGCGGTGGCCGACGACGATCAGATCCGCGGAGATGCGCGAGGCGCACTTGGCGATCTCGTCGACCGCGTCGCCCACGACGACCTCGCCGTTCGCGTTGTGCCCGGCCTCCGCGAGCCGGCGCAGGCCTTCGTCGAGGATGGCCTGGTACTGCTCGCGGTCGCGCTCCTCGCTGCCGGCGTCGTAGACGCCGCCCTCGGCGCCGATGAAGGTCGCCGGCGAGGGCATGACCGCGACGAGGAAGAGCTCCGACTTGGCCCACTGCGCGATGTCGCTGCAGTCGAGCAGGGCCTTCTGGCCGGTCTGGGACCCGTCGTAGGCCAGCAAGATTCTCTTGTACATGGTGGGATGCCTCCAGGCTTGTGCGCGCCAGCCCCAATGGTCGCCATGATCCGCGCGCGGCGCAAGCGCCGCCCGCGCTAGCGGCCCGCGGGCGGGCCGAGCTCGAGGTCGACCATCATCTCGTTGGCGAGGGACTCGAGCCCGCGCTGCAGTTCCGCGTCGGGCAGCTCCGCCGGCACCGCGAGCAGCGCCTTCACCTTGAAGAGGTGCTCGCCCGACATCGCGGCGCTCGCCACCTGGGTGTCCAGCTCCTCGATGCTCACGCCGCGCTGCGCGAGGTTGCCCGAGAGGTCGCGGACGATCCCCGGGCGGTCGTGGCCGACGAGTTCGAGGCGGACCCGGCGGCGCGCGGGCGCGACCGCCTCGGCCTGGCTGCGGGCGATCACGATGCGAAGCCCCGAGGACTCGAGCGCCTCGAGGGCCTTCGCGAGCGCGTCCGCCTTCGCGTCCTCCACCTCGAAATGCACCATGCCCGCGAACTGGCCCGCGAGGTTCGCCATGCGGCTCGCCGCCCAGTTGGCGCCGTAGCGCTGCGCGGTGTCGGAGAGCGCGTTCACGATCCCGGGCCGGTCCGGGCCGATGGCGGTCACCACGAGCGAGGTGGTCATGGGGTTTCCCTGGGGCGTGTGAGATGTCCCGGCGATGATAGCGCGAACGAAAAAAGGGGCGCCCGCGGGCGCCCCTTTCGGGCGAGGCCGCGTGGAGGGCTAGCGCTCCTCCACCTTCGCCTTGCTGCGCAGCTCGACCACGAGCTTCTGGATCTGCTGCTGCTGCGCGCGCTGGCGGAACTGCTCCTTCAGCTCCTCGAAGGCGGGCACCTTGAGGGGACGCACGTCGTCCAGGCGGATCACGTGGAAGCCGAAGTCGGTCTTCACCGGCGCGGTCGTGAGCTGGCCCTTCTTCATGGCCATGACGGCGTCGGCGAAGGGCTTCACGTAGCGCGCGGAGGGGCCCCAGTCGAGGTCGCCGCCGTTGTCCTTCGAGCCCGGGTCCTTCGACTTCTCCTTGGCGATCTTGGCGAAGTCGGCGCCCTTGCCGAGGTCGGCGATGATCGCCTTCGCGTCATCTTCCTTGTCGACGAGGATGTGGCGCAGCTTGTACTCGTTCTCGCCCATGGTCTTCTTGAAGTCCTCGTACTGCTTCTGCAGGTCGAGGTCGGTGATGGGGTTCGCCTTCACCTCGCTCTCGAAGAGCGCGCGCACGAGGACCGCCTGGCGGGCCATGTCCACCTGCGCCATCACGTCGGCGTTCTTGTCCAGGCCGCGCTTCTGCGCCGCCTGCACGAGCACCTCGCGGTTGATGAGCTCCTCGCGCACGGCCTTCTGGCGCTCCGGCGTGTCGGGCTGGCCGCCCGCGGTGAGCTCCTTGTTCATCATGTCGATGCGCGATTGCGGGATGGTGACGCCGTTCACCACGATCTTGCCGGCGGCGGCGGCCTTTTTCGGGGCCTTCTCCTGGGCGACGGCGCCGACGGCGAACGTGCCCGCGACGAGCGCGACGGCGAGGGTCTTCAGGGTGGGATGCATGGAGTTTCCTCTAGGTGGGTTCAAAACTGCTCGGGCGCGAACGCCTCGATTCTCAGGGCATGGATGTCGCGATTCATGAGGTCGCCCAGGGCCTCGTAAACCATTCGGTGCCTCGCGAGCGGGGGCTTGCCGCGGAAGGCCTCGGAAACGATGGTGAGCTGCCAGTGCGCGCCGTCGGCGCCGTGGCCCACGTGCAGGTGGTCCTCGTCGACGAGCGCCACGCTCTCCGGGGAGAGGACGGCGAGCCGCTCGCGGATGGCGCTCTCGAGGCTCACGGCAGCGCCTTGCGGAAGGGCTTCACCGTGACCTTCGCGTAGACGCCCGCGGCCACGTAGGGGTCCTCGCTCGCCCAGGCGAGCGCGAGCTCCCGCGAGGCGAATTCCGCCACGATGAGCGAGCCCGAGAAGCCGGCGGGGCCGGGATCCTCGGCGTCGAGGAGCGGGTGCGGGCCCGCGAGGACGAGGCGCCCCTCGTCGAGGAGCGCCTTCAGGCGCGCCACGTGCGCGGGCCTCGCGCCGAGGCGCTTGTCCAGGGAGCCGGGTACGTCCTCGGCGATGATCGCGTAGAGCATGTCCGTCCTTGTCGTCGTCCGCGCCGGCGGCCCGCTAGGGCTTCGGCGTCTCCGGCGCGGCACCGGGCTTGGCTTCCTCGTCGGGCAGGTACTTCGCGATCCAGAAGGCCTGCGCCACCACGAAGGCGAGCATGAGGCCCATGCCGCCGAAGAGCTTGAAGTTGACCCAGGTGTCCGTGTCGAAGGTGTAGGCCACCCAGAGGTTGAGCGTTCCCTTGAAGAGGAAGAAGGCGCCCCAGGCCACGCAGAGCTTCGTCCACGCGTGCTCGGGCATGGTGATCCCCTCGGACATCACCGCCTTCACGAGGTTCGTGCGGAAGGCGAGGCCGCCCAGGAAGACGAGCCCCGCGAGCCAGTAGAGGACCGAGGGCTTCCACTTGATGAAGGTCTCGTCGCGCAGGAGCAGCGTCGCGCCCCCGAAGAGCACGATGATGACGAGGCTCATCCAGAGCATGTTCGAGACCTTGCGGCCCCGCGCGAGCACCCAGCCCACCTGGAAGATGGTCGCGGCGATGGCGACCCCGGTGGCGACGTAGATGCCCTGGAGCTTGAAGGCGACGAAGAAGAGGATGACCGGGAAAAGGTCGAACAGCAGCTTCAAGAGACGCAAAATCCTCGCAAAATCAATCCGCTATTTTCGCCCATTCAACGGGCGGCTGTCCATTTGAGATGCCGGGCCGCGATCCGTTCCCTCACGCCGGGGGCCACGCCGGGCGATAGCGCCAGCGCCAGCGCCTCGGCGTAGAAGCCCGCCCGCTCGTCGGGAAGGGCCGCGTCGAGGCGGTCGAAGGCGTAGTCCATCATCGCCGGGTCCTCGGTGCGGATGGCGGTGATCGCGAGGTTCGCGTGCAGGACTCGCCACGGCCGCTCGGGGTTCGAGCGCTCGAGGTCCGCCGCGAGACGCGGGGCGACGGCGAGGAGGACTCCCTGGGCGATGCCGAAGACGGCCGCCAGCTCCTCGCGGGTGCGGGAGGCGTTGGCCCGGTGCGCCAGGGCGTTGGCCACGGGCTCGACCGGGTCGAGCGCGGCCTCGTGGCGAAGCGCCCAGATCGCCACGCCGAGGATGAAGTCGGTGGCGTCCGCGAGGAGCGCGGGATCCCCGGCGCGAAGGGCCGCCGCCTCCACGTGGGCGAGGTCCGTGAGGATGGCCGCCACCAGCTCGTCGACGCCCTCGATCGCGATCCGCCCCTGGTTGCCGTGCTGCCTTTCGAGTCCCTGGAGGGTCTCGAGGCCGCGCCGGCTTCGGTCGATGCGCGCGCCCAGGTCCGGCGCCGTGGCGAGCGCCCGCTCGCGAAAGCCCGGCGTCCGGGCGAGGAGGGCCGCGGTGGCGTCCCGCCCCGCGATGTCGAATTCGATCTTCTTGATTTCCATGGAGAAAGCGAACGGGAGCCCGCACGGCGCCCGGCACCGGGCGGGCTTCCCCGGTTCGAGGCGAAGGGCGGATTCTGCTATAATTTCAACTGCTTCCCCAAATCCCGCCGCGTTTGGACAATTTCGACCTGCACAACCACTCGACCGCCTCCGACGGGCTGCTCGCCCCGACGCAGTTGATCGAGCTGGGAGTGCGCCACGGCGTCCACGCGATGGCGCTCACGGACCACGACACGACGGACGGCCTCGAGGAGGCCGCGGCGGCAGCCCGCCGGTGCGGCATCGGCTTCGTGGACGGCGTGGAGATTTCCGTGACCTGGGGAGAGACGACGGTCCACGTGGTCGGCCTCGGGATCGATCCGGCTTCGCAGGCGCTGGCCCAGGGCCTGCGGGGCATCCGGGAAGGAAGGCTCGACCGGGCCCGGCGCATGGCCGACGCGCTCGCGGCGCGGGGCATCGGCGGCACGCTGGAGGCGGCGCTCGCGCTGGCCGGCAGCGAGCTGAGGTTGAGCCGCACCCATTTCGCGCGCCATCTCGCCGCGGTGGGCGCGGTTCGCGACACGCAGCAGGCATTCGACAAGTATCTCGGCAAGGGCAAGTCCGCGTGGGTCCCGCACCGCTGGGCGGCGCTGGAGGACGCGGTGGGCTGGATCCGCGGGGCGGGGGGTGTCGCGGTGCTCGCGCACCCGGGCCGCTATGGACTCAAGCCCCTCGGCCGTGCGACCCTGCTGGAAGAATTCAGGCGCCTCGGTGGCGAGGCGATCGAGGTGGTGACGGGCAGTCACCGCCCCGAGGAATACGCCACCTGGCGCCGCGCGGCCGAGGAGTACGGTTTCCTCGCCTCGCGCGGCTCCGATTTCCACGGGCCGGGCGAAAGCCCGGTGGAGCCGGGGCGGCTCGCGCCGCTGCCGGCCTCGCTCGTGCCCGTGTGGACCCGATGGGCGCAGTAGCCGCCCGGTAACGACCGGCCGCCGGCCCGCCGGCGGTCGATGCGAAGAAGAGGAAACGGAAAGACGCGTGCCCGCGAGCGTACGGCGGGCAAAGCGCAACTCCACGCCAGGAATGTCGGAATTCTTCTCGGTTCACCCGGAGAACCCGCAGCCGCGCTCCATCAAGGCGGCGGTGGAAATCATCCGCGCGGGAGGCGTCGTCGCCTACCCGACGGACTCCTGCTACGCGCTCGGCTGCCACATCGGCGACAAGGCGGCGATGGAGCGCATCCGCCGCATCCGCAACGTGGACGAGCGTCACCACCTCACGCTCATGTGCCGCGATCTTTCCGAGGTGGGCCAGTTCGCGAAGGTGGACAACATCCAGTTCCGGCTCATCAAGGCGAACACGCCCGGCAGCTACACCTTCATCCTTCGGGCCTCGCGCGACCTGCCGCGGCGGCTGCTGCACCCGCGCCGCACGATCGGCGTGCGCATCCCCGACCACACCGTGCCCCGCGCGCTCCTCGCGGAGCTGGGCGAGCCGCTGCTCTCCTCGACGCTCATCCTGCCCGACCACGGCGTCGCGCTGAACGACGCCGAGGAGATCCGCGCCCACCTCGAGCACCAGCTCGACGCCATCATCGACGCCGGCCCCTGCGGGCTCGACGTGACCACCGTCATCGACATCTCCGGCGACGCCCCCGTGCTGCTGCGCGAGGGCAAGGGCGACATCCGCCCCTTCGGCTTCGTGAAGGCGGCGCTACATTGATGCTTCCTTACTCGAAAACGC
>CALEJW010000031.1 GCA_937898635.1 uncultured Pseudomonadota bacterium
AGCCACTCCGAGAGCGAAGCCAGGAGCGGCGCCGAGACCTTCACCCGGTACTCGTCCGGCAGGCGGATGTCGCACTCGCCCCGGTCGTTGCGGTAGTGGATGGACACCGCGCACTTTCCCCCCGCGTGGGGCGCGATGAGCGAGCGCAGCTTCGCGCTGTCCGCCTGGCCGTTGATCGACAGGCGGATCGCCTTCGCGTAGTGGCTGCGGATCTCCGCGAGGTCCATGAGCCTGTCCGCCGTGAAGCGGATGCCGCCGGTCATCTCGTCGTGGGAGACGCGCCCCTGCACGACCACGACCTGGTCCTCCTGGATGAGGGCGCGCTTCTCCTGGAAGAGCTCGCCGTAGACCACGACGTCGATGCGCGCGCTGCCGTCGTCCAGCGTGAGGATCGCCATGCGGCCGCGGCGGGAGTTTCGCATCGTCACCCCGTAGATCACCCCGGCGGCCATCTGCGGCTCGTTCGCGGGCTGCAGGCTCGCGAGCGGCGTGCGCGCGACGCGGCGGATCTCGTCCCGCCAGGCGCTGAAGGGGTGCCCGCTCAGGTAGAAGCCGAGGCTCTGCTTCTCGGCGAGCAGGCGCTCCCGCTCGGGCCACTCGGGCACGCGGGCGAGCTCGAAGGCCTCCGCCGTCGTCTCCTCCGCGCCGCCGAAGAGGCTCGTCTGCTGCGCGAACTGCTCGGCCTTCTCCGCGAGCTCGATCGCCGCGCCCAGCGAGGCGAGGACGCCCGCGCGGTTGCGGTCCAGCGCGTCGAAGGCGCCCGCCTTGATGAGCGCCTCCATCGCGCGGCGGTTCACGATCCTGCGGTCGACGCGGCGGCAGAAGTCCCCCAGGTCGCGGAAGGGCCCGCCCGCCTCCCGCGCGGCGACGATCGCCGCGATCGCCTGCTCCCCGGTGCCCTTCACCGCGCCCAGGCCGTAGCGCACGCGCTTCGCGTCCAGCGGCGCGAAGCGATAGCCCCCCTCGTTCACGTCCGGCGGCAGGATCTCGAGCCCGCCCTGCCGCGCGTCGTCGAAGATCACGTGCACCTTGTCGGTGTCGTTCATGACGGCCGAGAGGTTGGCCGCGCAGAAGGCGGCCGGGTGGTGGGCCTTGAGGAAGGCGGTCTGGTAGGCGACGAGGGCGTAGGCCGCCGAGTGCGACTTGTTGAAGCCGTAGCCGGCGAACTTCTCCATCTGGTCGAAGAGCACGCTCGCCTTGCCCGCCTCCAGCCCGCGCTCGGTCGCCCCGCGCACGAAGATCTCGCGCTGCTCGGCCATCTCCTCCGCCTTCTTCTTGCCCATGGCCCGGCGCAGGATGTCGGCGCTGCCCAGCGTGTAGCCGCCGATCACCTGCGCGATCGTCATGACGTGCTCCTGGTAGGTCATGACGCCGTAGGTCGGGTCGAGGATCTCCTTGAGCTTCGGGTGCGGGTAGTCCCAGCGCTTGCGCCCGTGCTTCCTCTCGATGAACTCGCCGATGAGGTCCATGGGGCCCGGCCGGTAGAGGGCGTTCAGGGCGATCAGGTCCTCGAGGCGGTCGGGGCGCGCGCGCACGATGAGGTCGCGCATGCCCCGCGATTCGAACTGGAAGATCGCGACCGTGTTGCCCGAGGAGAAGACGCGGTAGGCCGCCGGATCGTCGAGCGGGATCGCCTGGATGTCGAAGTCCGGCTGCCCCATCGCGCGGACGTGGCGCTCGCACTCCGCGAGGATCGTGAGCGTGGTGAGGCCGAGGAAGTCGAACTTCACGAGCCCGGCCTTCTCCACGTCGTCCTTGTCGAACTGGCTGACGGAGGCCTCGGAGCCGTCGGCGCAGTAGAGCGGCGCGAAGTCCGTGAGCTTGCCCGGGGCGATGAGGACGCCGCCCGCGTGCATCCCGACGTTTCGGGTGAGGCCCTCGAGCGCGCGGGCGAGGCGCATGAGCTCGGCGACCTCCTCCTGCTCCGCGATGAGCTGCTTGAGCTGCGGCTCCGCGGCGATCGCCTCCTCGAGCGTGATGCCGAGCTGGAAGGGAATCAGCTTCGCGATCCGGTCCACCTCCCCGAAGCCCATGCCGAGCACGCGCCCGACGTCGCGCACGACCGCCTTCGCGGCCATCGTGCCGAAGGTGGCGATCTGCGAGACGCTCTGCGCGCCGTACTTCGCGCGCACGTAGTCGATCACGCGGTCCCGCCCCTCCTGGCAGAAGTCGATGTCGAAGTCGGGCATCGAGACGCGCTCGGGGTTGAGGAAGCGCTCGAAGAGGAGCTCGTAGCGCAGGGGATCGAGCCCCGTGATGCCGAGCGAGAAGGCGACGAGGGAGCCGGCCCCGGAGCCCCGGCCGGGACCCACGGGCACGCCGTTCGCCTTCGCCCAGCCGATGAAGTCGGCCACGATGAGGAAGTAGCCCGGGAATTCCATCTGGATGATGGTCGCGAGCTCGTAGTCGAGGCGCTCCAGGTAGCGCGGGCGCTGCGCGCGGCGCTCGGCCTCGTCGGGATAGAGCGCCGCGAGCTGCGCCTCGAGGCCGCGCAGCGCCTCGGCGCGCAGGAACTCCTCGACCGACTCGCCGTTGGGCGTCGGGAAATCCGGGAGCCGCGTCTTGCCGATCGAGAACTCGAAGGCGCAGCGCCGCGCGATCTCGACCGCGTTCTCCAGGGTCTCGGGCAGGTCGGCGAAGAGCTCGGCCATCTCCGCCTGGGTCTTGAAGTACTGCGAGGGCCGGAAGTCGCGCGGGCGGCGCGGGTCGCCGAGCACGTAGCCCTGGGCGATGCACACGCGCGCCTCGTGCGCGTCGAAGTCGCCGGGCTTCACGAACTGCACCGGGTGCGTCGCGACGACCGGGAGCCCGAGGCGGCCCGCGAGCGCCACCGCCGCCTGCACGTGGGGCTCGTCCTGAGCGGGGTCCGCGCGCTGCACCTCGAGGTAGTAGGCGCCCGGGAAATCCTCCGCCCAGGCGCGGGCGAGCGCCTCGGCCTGCGCCGCCGCGTTCGCGAGGAGCGCGGCGCCCACGTCGCCGGACCGGGCGCCCGAGAGCACGACGAGGCCCGGCACGCCCTTGAGCCACTCGCGCCGCACCTCCGCGCGGCCCCGCCACTGGTTCTCGGCGTAGGCCCGCGTGAGGACTTCGCACAGCGCGTGGTAGCCCGCGCCGTCGCGGCAGAGGACCGCCACGCGGTGCGGGTGGTCGCGGTTCCTCTCGTTGGTGAGCGCGAGGTCGCAGCCGACCACGGGCTGCACGCCCCGCGCGCGCGCCGCGAGGTGGAACTTGAGGGCGCCGAAGAGGTTCCCGGCGTCGGTGATCGCGAGCGCGGGCATGCCGTCCGCGGCCGCCGCCTCCACGGCGTCGGCCACGCGCGCCATGCCGTCCACGATCGAGTACTCCGTGTGCAGGCGCAGGTGGACGAAACGGGGAGCGGGCATTCGCGGTCTTGCCGAGGAAGGCCCGTGAATTCTACACCCGGGCCCGCGCCCGGAATCTCAGCGGCGCTCGGCGAAGAAGCCGCGCAGGAGCGCGGCACTTTCCGGGGCGAGGAGCCCGCCCTCGAAGGCGGTCTGGTGGTTGAGCTTCGCGTCGGAGGCGAGCGCCACCGCGCCGCCGCAGGCGCCCGTCTTCGGGTCCGGGGCGCCGAACACCACCCTCGCGAGGCGCGCATGCAGCATCGCCCCCACGCACATCGCGCAGGGCTCGAGCGTCACGAAGAGCTCGCAGCCGGTCAGGCGGTAGTTGCCGGCGGCGGCCGCCGCCTCGCGCAGCGCGAGGATCTCGGCGTGCGCCGTGGGATCCCTCGCCCCGATGGGACGGTTGGCGCCGCGGCCGATCACCACGCCGTCCTTCACCACGACCGCGCCCACCGGCACCTCGCCCGCCTGCGCCGTCGCGGCGGCGAGCGCCAGGGCCTCGCGCATGAAGTCCCCGTCAGTCGCGCCCAAGCCAGTTTCCTCCGGTGAGCGCCGGTCCCGTCTTGCCGAGGAAATCCGCCACCTCGCCGATCGCGCCGGCCCAGTCCCCGGGCGCGGGTTGGCGGAAGAGCCGCGCGGTGGGGTACCAGACGCTGTCGGTGCGCTCGCGCAGCCACCGCCAGTCGTGCGGAACGTGGGGCAGGAGGATCCACACCGGCTTGCCCAGGGCGCCCGCGACGTGGGCGAGACTCGTGTCCACCGTCACCACGAGGTCCATCGCCGCCACCAGGGCCGCCGTGTCGGCGAAGTCCCCGAGACCGCGGCCCAGGTCGCGGACGCCGGCGAGGCCCGCGAGAAGCGCCGCATCCGCCTCGGGCACCTCCTTCTGCAGGCTGCACCAGTCGGCCCCCGGCCCGAAAAGCGGCCGCAGGTCCGTGAGCGCCATGCTGCGCCGGTCGTTCTTGAGCCCCGCGCTGCCGCTCCAGGCGAAACCGATCCGGGGCCCTGCCGCCGGTCCGAGGCGTTCCCGCCACGCGGCCGTGCGCGCCGGGTCCGCGCGCAGGTACGGGATTGCCGCCGGCACGTCCGTGACGTCCGTGCGGAAGGCGAGCGGCAGGCTCATGAGCGGGCAATGGAAATCGAGCGCCGGCAGCGGTGACCCCCTCGCGAGCACCTCGGCCGGCCCTTCGAGCGTGCGCAGGAGCTCCACGAGCGGCGCCTGGACCTCCAGCACCACCCGCGCGCCGCGGCGCGCGACCAGGGTCGCGTAGCGCGAGAACTGCAGCGTGTCGCCGAACCCGAGCTCGCTGTGCAGGAGGATCGTGCGCCCCGCGAGGCTTTCCTTCCCGAGCCAGAGCGCGGCGGGGATCTCGCGGCGCAGGCTTCCGCGCGAGGCGAGGCGCCAGCGCCACTCGTACTCGTCCCAGCCGCGCGCGAACTGCCCGCGCGTGAGCAGGCCGTCGGCGAGGTTCCAGTGGGCCGCGGCGTGCAGCGGGTCGAGGGCGACCGCCCGCTCGAAGCAGCCGACCGCCTCGTCGAGGCGCCCGAGCTCGCGCAGGGCGTTGCCGCGGTTGTAGTGCGCGTTGGCGTCGCCGGGTTCGATCGCGAGCGCGCGCTCGCAGCTCTCCAGCGCCTCGGCGGGCCGGTCGAGGTCGAGGAGCACGATGGCACGGTTGATCCAGGCGCCGGGCGCCTCGGGGTCGAGCGCCAGCGCCCTCTCGGCGCTCGCGAGCGCCTCCTCGTGCCGCCCGAGCTTCCAGAGCGCGACGCTGCGCCCGCTGAGGGCGCGCGCGTAGTTCGGCTCGAGCGCGACGGCCGCGTCGAAGGCGGCCAGCGCCTCGGTGGGGCGCTGCAGCTCGACGAGCGTGGTGCCGAGGTTGTGGCGCGCCTGCGCGTCCGCGGGCGCGATCGCCACGGCGCGTTCGTAGCTCTCGAGCGCCTCCGGCACGCGGCCGAGCGCCGCGAGCGCCACGCCCCGGTTGAAGTGCGCGTCCGCGAACTCCGCGCGCGCCTCGATCGCCCGGTCGTAGCAGGCGAGCGCCTCGTCGAAGCGGCCCAGCCCGGCGAACGCGACGCCCTGGTTGTAGTGCGCTTCCGGGTGGCGCGGGTTCAGGCGAAGCGCCGCGGCCAGCAGCTCCACCGACTCCGCCGCCCTGCCCGAGCGCTCCGCCGCGAGGCCGAGGAGGTAGTGGGCCTCGAA
>CALEJW010000032.1 GCA_937898635.1 uncultured Pseudomonadota bacterium
AGGTTCGAGGCCGCGAGCATCGTGGCGGTGAGGGCGATCGTCTGCAGGGGGGTCATGGCGGGCGGGCCGGCCGCGCGGACCGGGACCGCTGAGAGGGGCGGGCCCGAATTTTATCATCCGGCCGGGTTAAACTAGCCTCCCGCATCCGCGAGACCGACGGGCGAAGGCCCGGCCCCGATGGCTCCCCTCCCCACCCCCTCGCCCGCCGCCTTCCCTCGCGACCCCGGGCGGCGCGCGGGCGCAAGCGCTCCCGAAGCATGAAGATCGCCTTCCTCGTCGATCCCCTCGCCGACCTGAAGCCCAGGAAGGACTCCTCCATCGCCATGATGCGCGAGGCCTCGCGGCGCGGCCACGAGGTGTACGCGCTCGGCATGGCCGACCTCTTCGTCCTGGAGGGCACCGTCCTCGCCCGCGCCGTGCCGATCGCGGTCGGCGAGGGCGACGAGGCCTGGTACCGCGAGTCCGGGGCGGAAGAGGTCCCGCTCGCCTTCTTCGACCTCGTGATGATGCGCAAGGACCCGCCCTTCGACGCGGAGTACTACTACGCGACGCTGCTCCTCGAGCGCGCGGAGGCCGAGGGCGCGCGGGTGGTGAACTCCCCGCGCGCGCTGCGCGACTGGAACGAGAAGCTCGCGATCCTGCGCTTCCCCCGCTACTCGCCGCCGACCCTCGTGTCGCGCGACCCGGCGCGGGTGCACGCCTTCGTCGAGCGCCACGGCGACGTGATCCTCAAGAAGCTCGACGGCATGGGCGGCACGATGATCTTCCGGGTCCGCCACGACGACCCGAACCGCAACGTGATCGTCGAGACCATGGTCGGCGAGTCCGAGCGCACGATCATGGCGCAGCGGTTCGTGCCGGAGATCTCGGCGGGCGACAAGCGCGTGCTGGTGATCGACGGCCAGCCCTTTCCGTACTGCCTCGCGCGGATCCCGAAGGCGGGCGAGACGCGCGGCAACCTCGCCACCGGGGGCACGGGAGTCGCGCACCCGCTTTCGGTGCGCGACCGGGAGATCGCGGAGACGGTCGGCGTGGAGCTCGTGAAGGCGGGCATCGTCTTCGCGGGGCTCGACGTGATCGGCGACTTCCTCACGGAGGTGAACGTGACCAGCCCCACCTGCATCGCCGAGATCGCCCAGCAGACCGGCGAGAACGCCGCCAAGCCGCTCCTCGACGCGATCGAGCGGCGCCTGCGCGCCGGCGCCTAGAACACGGTCACGCGGTCGAAGTCGGTGCCGCGGTCCAGGACCTCGTAGACGGTCGACTCCTTCGAGCCCGCCTCCCAGGTCTCGATTCCGCGCCCGCGCAAGGCCATTCCCGTGGGCACCACGAGGGACTCGGGGATGCCCAGGCGCTCGAGGGCGGGAAGGCGGAAGGCCTGCCCCCACTGCGAGCCCTGGCGGTTTCGCGCATCCGCCGCGCGCACCGCCACCGGCACGGGCTTGCCGGGGAACAGCGACACCGTGATCACGATGCGCCCGTCGGTCTCCTGGACGAGCGCGTGCACCATGCCGAGGTAGAAGGACGCGGATTCCCCCAGCCGCATGGCGACGATCCGCCCGATCGCCACGCCCTTGGAGGCGGTCGGCGGGCGCGCCAGGCGCCAGGCACCCATCATCTCGTCCACCACGCCCCAGCGCTCGATCTCGAAGTTGTACTCCGAGAGGCGCATCTGCTGCGTGCGCTCCGTGATCTTGCCGAAGACCGCCAGGTCGTCCTTCTCCTGGCGCGTGAGTTCTCTCGACTTGTCGGGCTGCTCGAAGGCCTTCTCCCCGGTCACGAAGTAATGGATCTCCGGCAGGCCGAAGGCCAAGTCGGCCGTCTTCTCCCCGGGGACCTTCGCGGGCGGGCGCGGCGGGGCACCCTCGCACCAGAGCTTGTGCAGCCGGCCCAGCTGCGCCAGCGAGTCGATGGCGCTCGCCTCCGCCGGCAGGCCGAGGCTCACCGGCTCCTCCCCGGCCTGCAGGCCCTTGATGCGCCGGCGGATGCTGCGCGAGAGCCCCTCGACGTCTAGCACTCGGTGCGTCGCCAGGCGGGCGTCCGCGTGCAGCGGGCGGGCGCCGATGGGCTTGGCGAGGTCCACGGCGAGCGGGAAGGCGGTGCCGCCCTCCGGGTCGGACGGGGGATCGGAATAGACGCGGACCTTGCGCGCCCACATGCGCAGGAGCGATTCCAGCAGGTCGATCTGCGGGGCCGACATCTCGGAGAGGTAGGCGGCCTGCGTGAGCACCACGTGCACGTAGGCCTCGTGGACGCTGGAGACCCCGTCCTCGCTCTCGATGCTGTCCTTCACGCGCTCGTCGGCGCTGCCGCCGGCCTCGGCCTCGGCGAAGAGCGCGTGCAGGCGAAGCCACAGCGCGGGGTCGAAGCGCCGGTAGATCATCGCGTGGAAGAGCATCTGCGTGCCGAGGTAGCGCGCGATGCGCTGCATCATGAGCGGCGCGTGGCGCTCCAGCTCGCCGCGGGTCTCGCGCGCCTCCTCGAGGCAGCGGCGGTAGCCGTTCTCCATCTCCTCGAGGAGCGAGCGGCCGATGGACCAGGCGGCGTGGTCGTTGTGCGAGAGCGGGAGCGACTTGCCGAAGTAGCGCGAGCGCTGCTCGCCCTGCAGGAAGGCGATCTTGTCGCGCATGAGCTCCAGGCACTTCAGGCGCTCGATCCCGCCGGGCTCGCCGCGGTTCACGGCCCGCAGCGCGTCCAGCACGAACTGCTGGGCGTGGGGGATGTTGGTGAGGGGGAGGCCGTTGAGCCACTCCTTGCAGCCCTTCGCGTCGCCGAATGCGGGACCGGCGCCGGGACGGGACGGGGGAATGGAGCTCATGCGCTCGTTCAGGCGCCGAGGGCGGCGAGCGCCGCGGGCAGGCTCTCGGCCATGCGCGCGGCGGCAGCGGCGCGCCCTGGCGGGACGGGCCCCGCGTGCCTCGGCGCGGCCCATACGGGGCCGGGGAAGTGGCGGTCGTCCCTCCAGCGCGGGATCACGTGCCAGTGCAGGTGCGGCGTCAGGTTGCCAAGGCTCGCGAGATTCATCTTGTCGGGCTCCATCGACTGCCTCACGTGGGCCTCCACCGCGAAGACCACCGCCATCAGGCGGTCGCGTTCGGCGGCGGCAAGGTCCGTCATTTCGCGCTCGTGGCGGTTCAGCACCACCCGGAGGAATCCCGGGAGGCCGGGCTCGTCCACGGCGACCACCCGGCAGGAATCATTCTGCCAGAGGAGAACCCCCCCCGCGCCATGGCACAGTTCACAGTTCTCGGGGGCGGTGGGCGCGGCGTCCATGGAGGGGTCGGGGGCGGGAAACGCGCCATTGTGGTCGCGGGCCGTGCCGGCGCGCAACGGGCGCGGCCGGCGGGCCGGCGCCCTAGAGGAGCACGCGCTCGATGCCCCCGTGGTTCGCGCGCTCGACGAACTCCGGCATCCAGCGCTCGCCCAGGATGTGGCGCGCCATCTCCACCACGACGTAGTCCGCGCTCGTGCCCGAGTCGGCGTCGTAGCGCGAGAGCCCCTGCAGGCACGACGGGCAGGAGGTGAGGACCTTCACCTCGCCCGCGAAGCCGTCGGCGCGGGCGGCCCGCGCGCCGGCGACCATCTCCTCCTCCTTGCGGAAGCGCACCTGCGTGGAGATGTCCGGGCGGGAAACCGCGAGCGTGCCCGACTCCCCGCAGCAGCGCTCGTTCAGCGCGACGGGAACGCCCATGAGCTCGTTCACGACCCGGATCGGCTGGTGCGTCTTCATCGGCGTGTGGCAGGGGTCGTGGTAGAGGTAGCGCACGCCCTTCACGCCCTCGACCTTCAGGCCCTTCTCCATCAGGTACTCGTGGATGTCCAGGAGCCGGCAGCCGGGGAAGATCCGGTCGAACTCGTAGTGCATCAGCGCGTCCATGCAGGTGCCGCAGGAGACGACCACGGTGCGGATGTCGAGGTAGTTGAGGGTGTTGGCCACGCGGTGGAAGAGCACGCGGTTCCTCAGCGTGATCTCCTCGCCCTTGGCGGCCTGCCCGCTCGCGGTCTGCGGGTAGCCGCAGCACAGGTAGCCCGGGGGCAGGACGCACTGCGCCCCCACGTGGTAGAGGAGCGCCTGCGTGGCGAGCCCGACCTGGCCGAAGAGCCGCTCGGAGCCGCAGCCGGGGAAGTAGAAGACCGCGTCGGAATCCTCCGTCACCTTCGCCGGGTCGCGGATGATCGGCACCACCGAGGCGTCCTCGATGTCCAGGAGCGCCCGCGCCGTGCGCTTCGGGAGCTTGCCGGGCATGGGCTTGTTGATGAAGTGGATCACCTGGGACTTGAGCGCGGGCTTGCCCACGGTGGCGGGCGGGCGGCGCGTCTGGCCCCGCGTCACGAGGAAGCGCCGCGCGAGGCCGTGCGCCAGGCGCTGCGCGCGGTAGCCCCAGTCGATGAGCAGGGTCTTCAGCACCTTGATCGTCGCCGGGTCCGTCGCGTTGAGGTAGGCCATCGAGAGCGCGGCGCCGGGGTTGAAGCGCTTGCGGCCGAGCTTGGAGAGCAGCCCCTTCATGGCGATGGAGACGTCGCCGAAATCGATGTCCACCGGGCAGGGCGCCTCGCACTTGTGGCAGACGGTGCAGTGGTCGGCCACGTCGCCGAACTCGTCGAAGTGGCGCACGCTCACGCCCCGGCGGGTCTGCTCCTCGTAGAGGAAGGCCTCCGTGAGGAGCGAGAGCGCGAGGATCTTGTTGCGCGGGCTGTAGGCGAGGTTGGCGCGCGGCACGTGGGTGGAGCACACGGGCTTGCACTTGCCGCAGCGCAGGCAGTCCTTCACCGAGTCGGCGATGGAGCCGATGTCGCTCCTCTCGAGGATGATCGACTCGTGCCCGATGAGGGCGAAGGAGGGCGTGTAGGCGTTCGAGAGGTCGGCGCCGGCGAGGAGCTTGCCGCGGTTGAAGCGGCCCTCGGGGTCGATCCTCGCCTTCCAGGCGGCGAAGGCCTCGAGCTCCTGCGGCTCCAGGAAGCCCAGCTTGGTGATGCCGATGCCGTGCTCGCCGGAGACGACGCCCCCCAGGGACTTGGCGAAGCCCATGATGTGCGCCACGGCCTCGTTCGCGGTGCGCAGCATCTCGTAGTCGTCGGAGTTGACGGGGATGTTCGTGTGCACGTTCCCGTCGCCCGCGTGCATGTGCAGGGCGACGAAGACCCGCCCGCGCAGCACCTCGGCGTGGATCGCCTGGATCGCCGCCATGACCGGCTCGAAGGCGCGGCCGGCGAAGACCTGGCGCAGCGGGTCGCGCAGCTCCCGCTTCCAGGACACGCGAAGCTGGTGCAGCTGGAGCAGGGAGAAGAGCGTCTTCCCGTCGGCGTCCGGCGGTAGCGCGCCGGCGAGCCCATGGGCCGCGAGCGCCTCGCGCGCCTCGCCCACGCGCCGGTCGAGGTTCGCGAGGAGGAAGGCCCAGCGGCCGCCGACCTCGCGCAGCAGCTCGCGGGCCTGCGCCGGGCGGTCGCCGAGGAGATCCTCGCGCGGAATCGTCTCGCCGTCGGTCTCGACCGGGAGTTCGCCCTCGAGGCGGGCCGCGAGCGCGGCCACGAGGCGCAGCTTGTTCGCGATCGAGTACTCGACGTTCAGGCGCTCCACCTTGTCGGTGTAGTCCGCCAGGCGCTCCAGCGGGATCACCACGTCCTCGTTCACCTTGAAGGCGTTGGTGTGCTTGGCGATCGCGGCCGTGCGCGCGCGCTCCATCCAGAAGCGCTTCCTCGCCTCGGGGCTCGCGGCGACGAAGCCCTCCCCGCCGCGGGCGTTGGCGATGCGCACCACGTCGGAAGCGGCCTGGGCGACCATGCCCTCGTCGTCGCCCACGAGGTCGCCGATGAGCACCATGCGCGGGCGGCCGTGGGCCTTGGCCTTGGTCGCGTAGCCCACGGCCTTCACGTAGCGCTCGTCCAGGTGCTCGAGGCCCGCGAGGGCCACGCCGCCGCGCCCGTCGACGCGCCGGGTGATCTCGACGATGGCGGGCACGGCGAGCGACACGTCGCCGAAGAACTCCAGGCAGACGGTGCGCACGTGCGCCGGCATGCGGTGCAGGATGAAGGTCGCGGAGGTGATGATCCCGTCGCAACCCTCCTTCTGCACGCCCGGGAGCCCGCCCAGCACCTTGTCGGTGACGTCCTTGCCGAGCCCTTCGCGGCGGAAGCGCCGCCCGGGGATCTCCAGGATCTCCTCGCCCCTCGACGTCCGTCCGTCGGGCGCGAAGCGGCGGACGCGGAAGCGTGCGGTCTCCACGTCGTGGATCTTGCCGAGGTTGTGGTCGAGGCGCTCGACCTCGATCCAGTCCGCCTCGGGCGTCACCATGCGCCAGGAGGCGAGGTTGTCCACCGCCGTGCCCCACAGCACGGCCTTCTTTCCGCCCGCGTTCATCGCGATGTTGCCGCCGATGCAGGAGGCGTCCGCGGAGGTCGGGTCCACCGCGAAGACGAGGCCGGCGCGCTCGGCCGCCTCCATCACGCGGCGCGTCACCGCGCCGGCCCCGACACGGACTACGGGCACCTTACCCGCCACGCCCGGCAGCGCCGCTTCCTCCACCGCGCCCACCGAATCGAGCTTCTCGGTGTTCACGACGGCGGAAAGGCGGTCGAGGGGAATGGCGCCGCCCGTGTAGCCTGTGCCGCCGCCGCGCGGGATGATGGTGAGGCCCAGCTCGACCAGCGCCTTCACGAGGGGCGCGCATTCGGCCTCGCCGTCGGGCGAGACGACCACGAAGGGATACTCCACGCGCCAGTCGGTCGCGTCGGTCACGTGCGAGACGCGGGCCAGGCCGTCGAAAGCCACGTTGTCGCGCCGCGTGATCGCCGAGAGCCGCCGCATCGACTTGCGGCGGAGCTTCCTCGTCTCCTCGAACTCCCGCTCGAAGGCGTCCACGGCCCCGTGGGCGGCGACGAGGAGCTTCTCCACGCGCACGCTGCGCTCGGGGTCGGAGGCGTCCGCCGTGCGCCGCTTCTCCACCTCGCCCAGTCGGTGGCGCATCGAGGCGACGAGCGAGTCGTGGCGCTTCGGGTCGTCGAGCAGGTCGTCCTGGAGATAGGGGTTGCGCCGCACCACCCAGATGTCGCCCAGCACCTCGTAGAGCATGCGCGCCGAGCGGCCCGTGCGGCGTTGCGCGCGCAGCTCGTCGAGCACCTGCCACGCCTCCCGCCCGAGGAGGCGGATCACGATCTCCCGGTCGGAGAACGAGGTGTAGTTGTAGGGGATCTCGCGCAGTCGGGCGGTCATGGGCGGGGCGGGACGAGGCGCGGGCGCCACGGGGGGAATGGCGATTTTACCGCAATGCAGCATTGATCCCGGCCGGGGTCCCGGCCCGGCCCGGCGGCAGGACCCGGAGATCTAGAGAAAGGCCACGGCCTGGGCGATCACGGCGTAGCGCGCCGCCTTCCCCGCCGCCATGGCGAGCGCGCAGCCCACCCAGTTCAGGCGCAGCCACCCTGCGGCGGCGCACAACGCGTCTCCCGCGACCGGCACCCACGCGAGGAGCAGCACCGCCACGCCGTAGCGGCGCACGCGCTGGACCGCGCGGCTCTCCGGCAGGCGCGAGGGCAGGAGCCGGCCGAGGGCGTAGGTCGTGAGGCCCCCCAGGGTGTTGCCGAGGGTGGCCACCGCGACGGCGGCGGCCGGCGCGGCGCCCGCCTTCAGCGCCGCCGCGAGCACGATCTCCGAATTCCCGGGAAGCAGGGTCGCCGAGAGGAAGGCCGAGGCGAAGGTCGCCCAGAGCGAGAACTCCACCGGCCTAGCGACCGGTCCCGGCGAGATCCTCCAGCGCCGCGGCGAACGCAGCCGCGGGCGCGGCGTCGTCGAAGAGCGCGCCGGCCCCTTCGGCGAGCCGCTCGCGCGTCGCGCGGCGCGCCGCCTCGTCGCGGCCCAGTCCCGTGGCGATGCGCACGTAGTCGCCGGCGTCCTTCGCGACGAGCTCCGGGACCCCGGCCCGGCGCAGCATCGCCGCGCTCTGCCGGCCGCGCATGAGGGCGCCGGGGAGCGTCACGAGCGGGAGTCCCGTGGCGATCGCGTCGAGCGAAGTGTTGCCGCCGGACCAGTGCAGCGTGTCGAGCATCACGTCGCAGAGCGCGTTCACGCGGAGGTACTCGCCGTGGGAGAGGAAGCCGAGGAAGGTCGTGCGGCGCTCGCCGTCGATCCCGGCCTCGGCGAGCGCCGCGAGGAGGCGGGCCCGGAAGTGCTGCGTGACCGGGCCCTCCTTGTAGCCGAAGAAGACGAGGCGCCCCTTCGGGTCGGCGGCGAGCACCTGCGCGAAGAGGCGGTCGTTGGCCGGGTGGATCTTGAAGAGCGACTGCGGGCAGAGGTAGAGCGTGCCGGTGGCGGGCAGGCCGAGCGCCTCGCGGTCCTTCGTGCTTTCGGTGCGCGGGCGCTGGTAGCGAGTGCCGATGCCGGGCAGCCCCACGAGGCGCTCGCGGTAGGCGCCCTGGGCGCCCTCGGGCTCCATCTCCGCGCAGGAGAGGAAGGCGTCGATCGAGGCGAGCCCGCTGGTGGTGGGATGGCCCCAGCCGGCGACCTGCACCGGCGCGAGGCGCAGCGCCGCGAGGGCGAAGGTGTCGGCGTGCATGCCGAGCTCGGGATAGACCAGGACGTCGAGCTCCTCGGCGGCCACGCGGCGGGCGATGGCGAGGAGCGGGTAGCCCGAGACGTGGTGGAAGCGGTCGGCGGCGGCGGCGATGGCGCGCGTGTCGTCGGCGACCCAGGCATTGGTGTAGAAGACGACCTTCTCGAAGCGGGCCGGGTCGAGGTCGAGGACCCAGCTCGCGAAGTAGCGCCCCGCGGTGCAGTTGAAGAAGAAGTGGCTGAGGAAGCCCACGCGCAGGCGCCCCTGCCGCGCCCGCCGCGGCCGCTCGGCGAAGAATTCCGGGAGGCTCGCGCGCAGCGCCGCCGCGAGGAAGTCGCCGTAGCGCGACTGCAGCTCCCGGTCGTCGCGCCCCTGGTAGGCGAGGTAGAAGTTGGTCCAGCTCGCGCCGAGGAGCGCCGCCGCGGGGCGCGCGCGGGTGAAGCGGGCGATGCCGGCGTGCAGCTCCTCGAGGCCCTGCGCGTAGCGGGCGCGGCGGGCTTCGAGGTCCGCTTCGTCGCGGTACACCGCCGGCAGGACGAGCCGCGCCCCGAGGGCGGCGCGAAGGCTCGCGGGATCGAGCGACTCCGCGCGCTGGAATTCCCGCGTGGCCTCCTCGGTCAGGCCCGACTCCCAGAGGAAGTCGCCCCACGCCGCGCGCAGGCGCGCATCCCGCGGCAGGGCCTGCACCGCGACCTTGTGCGCGCCCGCGGCGCGCGGATCGCGCATTCGCCGCAGGAGCTGGGCGCGAAGCAGGAGCGCCTCGGCGAGGCGCGGATCGGCGCGCAGCGCCGACTCCAGCGACTCGAGCGCGGCGTCGAAGCGGCCCTCGCGCTCCAGGAGCCGCGCGAGATTCAGGTGCGCGAGCGCGAAGCCGGGGTCGGTCTCGAGCGCGCGGCGAAAGGCCGTTTCCGCTTCCGCCACACGGTCGAGTGCCAGCTCCGCGATGCCGAGGCCGTTCCAGCTGCGCGCGGCGGCGGGCTCCAGCGCGGTGGCGCGCTCGAACGCCTCGCGCGCGCCGGCGGCGTCATTCTCGTCGATGCGCGCCGACCCCAGGGCAATCCACGCGGCGGTCCAGTCGGGCTTGCGCTCGACCGCGGCCTCGTAGTGCGCGGCGGCCGCGCGAGAGTCGCCCTCGTCGGTGGCCGCGTGTCCCGCGAGGAGGTGGTAGGCCGGGGGCGCCGCGTCGAGCGCGAGCGCGCGGGAAGCCGATTGCCTTGCGAGCGCGGCCCGCCCGAGCTGGTGCTCGGCGAGCGCGCGAAGATGCCAGAGCTCGGCATCGCCGTCCCGCTCGGCGAGCAGCGCCGT
>CALEJW010000033.1 GCA_937898635.1 uncultured Pseudomonadota bacterium
GCGTGGAAGCCGATGGACGGCGTGAGCAGGGGCACCCAGGGGCTCTTCGTCGCGAGCTTCGCCCTCGGGGCCACCGGCTTCGTCGTTCGCGCGGCGTGGCCCTTCTTCACGCTGGTGCCGCAGGACGGGTTCCTGCAGGCCTCGGCGATGCTGGCCTTCGGGCTGATGGCCGGCTACACGATGATCCTCCTGTCGTCGGTGTCCTTCCTCCTCATGCAGAAGGAGCGCGCCGACCACGCCGCGCAGCAGCTCGCCTCGCTCGACCCGTTGACCGGCGCGTTCAACCGCCGCACCTTCATCGACCTCGCGCAGAAGCAGCTCTCGCGCGCCCGCCGCCTCGACGCGCCCCTGTCGCTCGTGCTGGTGGACATCGACCACTTCAAGCGCGTGAACGACAACCACGGGCACCTCGTGGGCGACCACGTGCTGCAGCGCTTCGCCGACGTGGTGCGCGAGCAGCTGCGCAAGGAGGACGTCCTCGTGCGCTACGGCGGCGAGGAGTTCTGCCTGCTCCTGCCCGACGTGCCGGGGCCGGGCGCCGTCGCGCTCGCGAGCCGCATCCGCAAGGCCGTCTCGCGCGACGCCTTCCTGGTGGACGGGATCGAGATCCGCCTCACGCTCAGCGCGGGCGTGGCCGCGCGCATCGACGAGGGCCCGGAGGGCCTCGACGCGCTCATCTCGCGCGCCGACGAGGCGCTCTACATGGCGAAGGACCGCGGGCGGGACCGCGTCGCGGCGGTCTCCCTGGGCCGGTCGCGGGCGGCATGAGCGGCGCCTTCCTCGTCTACTTCGCCGACCCGATGTGCTCCTGGTGCTACGGCTTCGGGCCGGAGCTCGAGGGGCTGCTTCGCGAACGCCCCGGGATGCGCGTCGACGTCGTGATGGGGGGCCTCAGGCCCTACACCACGCAAGCCGCGACCCCCGCCTTCCGCGAGACGATCGCCGGGCACTGGGCCCACGTGGCGCGGGAGAGCGGCCTCGCCTTCGACGACCGCGCCCTCGCCCGCGACGGATTCGTCTACGACACCGAGCCCGCGTGCCGCGCCGTGGTCGTCGTCCGCGCGACGCAACCGGCGCTCGCCCTGCCCTACTTCAAGCGCGTGCAGCGCGCCTTCTACGCGGAAGGGCGCGACACGACGGATGCCGGCGTCCTCGCGGACCTCGCGGCCGGCGAGGGACTGGACCGCGAGGTGTTCCTCGCCTCCCACGGGGCGGACGCCGCGAAGGAGGCGGTGCGGCACGACTTCTCCGCCACGCAGCAGTCCGGGGTGACGGGTTTCCCGACGCTCGCCGTGGGCTATCCCGACCGCCGCTACTTCCTCCTCTCCGCCGGCTTCGCCCGCACCGCGGAGCTCGCCGCGCGCCTGGAAGGCATCGAGGCGCTCGCCGCCGGTTGATCCCGGCCATCGCCGGCGCGGGAGCGGATCGGCTAGGATGTTCCCTGACAACGCCGCGACGCGAGCGCGCTCCGCCACGCGGCCCCTCCCGCCGTCCGAGAGCCGAAAGCGATCCGCCATGGGACCCGACCGACTTCCCCCGCTGCCCGACTCGAGCCTCACGCCCGCGCAGAAGGCGGCCGCCGCCGAGCTCGCGACCGGCCCGCGC
Organism: uncultured Pseudomonadota bacterium; assembly: GCA_937898635.1. Lineage (GTDB taxonomy): Bacteria > Pseudomonadota > Gammaproteobacteria > Burkholderiales > Usitatibacteraceae > FEB-7. The sequence continues at coordinate 1,606 of CALEJW010000033.1, forward strand.
GGCGCGGTGTTCGGTCCCTTCGTGCCCCTGCTGCGCAGCCCCGACCTCCTCTCGCCCCTGCAGAAGGCCGGCGAGTACCTGCGCTACAAGAGCGCGCTGCCGCCGCGGCTCTCGGAGTTCGCGATCCTCATCGTCGCGAGGCGCTGGAACCAGCAGTTCGAGTGGCACATCCACCAGCCGATCGCGGAGCGCTCCGGCGTCGCCGCCGCGCACGTGCGCGCCGTGGCCGAGGGCCGGCGTCCCGACGGCATGGCGCCCGACGAGGCGGTGGTGCACGACTTCCTCCAGGAGCTCCAGGCGAACCACGGCGTCTCCGACGCGACCTACGGGCGCGCCGTCGAGCACTTCGGCGAGCGCGGCGTGGTGGACCTCTGCGGCCTGTGCGGGTACTACTCCACGCTCGCGATGGTGATGAACGTCGCCCGGACTCCCCTGCCGGAAGGCGTCGCGCCGCCGCTGGAAACGTGAGGGCCGAAGCCTTGCGCGCCCGGCGCCGCTTCCTGCGCGACTGCCTCGCCCTCGCCGCGGCCGCGCCGCTCGCCGCGCGGCCGGCCATCGCCCCGCCCGGCCCCCCCTCGGACTTCGACGCGCTCTGGCTCGCCATCGACCGGGACTACGCCTACCTCGACCGCCGCCAGGACTGGCGCGAGGCCGGCGCGCGCCTGCGGCCGAAAGCCGCCGCCGCCCGCTCCCGCGCGCAACTCCTCGCCACCCTCGAGGCGGCGATCGCGGAGCTGAACGACGAGCACGTGAGCCTCGACGCGCACCTGCCCGGCTCGCCGCGACCCGTGCCCACCGCCACCGACCTCTGGGCCGAGTGGATCGACGCGGAGGCGACGATCTCCTCGGTGCGCGCCAGCAGCGTGGCCGACGTCGCGGGCGCCGTGCCCGGCATGCGCGTGACCGCCATCCAGGGCACGCCGGTGGAGCAGGCGGTGCGCGCGCTCCTTCGCCGCAGCCGCCAGGCCGACCCCCGGGCGAGGAACTGGGCGCTTCGCCGGCTGCTCGCGGGCCCCTGGTCGGGCCAGTTCACGATCGACGTTCGCCATGCCGGGCGCGCCGGCCGCCTCGAGATCGAGCGCCAGGACGTGCCGCCGGGGGGCACGGCGCCCCTGGTCGCGCGCCGCATCGGCGAGGCCCGCGACCTCGGCTACCTGCGTTTGAAGGACGACCTCGGCGAGGCGGGCGTCGTGCCCCATTTCGACTCGGCCCTTGCCTACCTGCGCAACACCCGCGGCCTGATCCTCGACTTGCGCGAGACGCAGTCGGGCGGCTCCGCGGAAGTGGCGCGCGCCCTGCTCGGGCGCTTCGTCGCGGCGGAGAAGCCGTGGATCCTGCGCGCGCCCCGCGCGCCGGAACGCGGCGAAGCCCCGAAAGCCGAGCGCGTCGCGCCGCGCGGCCCGTTCACCTACGGCGCGAAGATCCTCGTGCTGGTGGACCGCTGGACGGCCGGCGAAGGCGAATCCCTCGCGGCGGGGCTGGAGGCTGCCGCGGGCGCGACCCTCGTCGGGACCGCCATGGCCGGGCTGCGGGGCGACACGCGCGAGTTGCGCCTGCCCCATTCCGGCATCGTGCTGCGCTATCCCGCCACCCGCGTCTTCCACGCCGACGGCAGGCCGCGCGAGGCGGTGAACCCCGGCGTGACCGTGGACATCGTCGCGCCCAAGGGCGGGCCGGGCGACCCGATCCTCTACCAGGCCCTGAAGCTCCTCGAGGCGACCCGGCCCCGCGCCGGCTAGCGCGCCGGCGGGTATTGCAAATGCAATCCCGCGGGCCCCGCGGAAGCAGCCAATGTTCCAATCGTAATCCGGCGGGCCGTCCGGCCCTTGCCGCGAGGCGTAAAATTCGGTTCGTCACCCGCATTGTCCCGTGGGAATCCCGATGAAATCCGCGACACCGCAATCGGTAGCGAAGACCGCCCTCCCGGCAGGATTGGGTCCCGTGGCGAACTGGCTGCCCGAGGCCGAGGGCAAGGATCCCGCCCTGCTGCTCCGCCTCGCCGCGGGACTTCCCCGGCGCCTGGGCGAACTCGTCGCCGACGCGGACCCGGCGCGCGAGCCCCTGGTCGCCGAGGCGCTCGCGGAAGCGAAGGCCTCCGGCCGAAAGGTCGGCGAGGCGCTCGTGGCCCGGGGCGTGATCACGCCGGCCGAGCGCGACACGATGCTCGCCTTCCAGCGCCACCAGCGGCGGGAGGCGCCCACGGAAGAACGCCTGCGCCTGGGACGGATCCTCGTCGCCGAAGGACACATCTCCGACGCCCAGCTCGCCGAGGCGCTGGAGCGCCAGCGGCAGACGCGGCGCCCGCTCGGCGAGGAGCTCGTCGCGCAGGGGCTCATCTCCCAGGAGGTCCTGCACCTCGCCCTCGGCACCCAGCGCCGGCTCGTCGTGGGCGCGCTCGTGGCGGCGCTCGCGATGGTGAGCCCCGGAACCTTCACGCCGGCCCAGGCCGCGAAGACCGTCTCCCAGTCCGTGGACTTCAAGATCACGATCCCCCGGATCATGCGCCTGCAGGTGCTGCGCCAGAGCGAGACCCTCGAGGTCACGCCGCAGGACGTGGCGCGCGGCTACGTGGAGGTCGCCTCGGGTTCGCTCTTCGAGGTGACGGCGAACACCCCCTGGGACGTCTCCTTCGTCCCGCACGGCGGCATCGCCCGCTCGGCGCACGTGCGCGGCTTCTCCGGCGAGGTGGTGGTCGGCCCGTCCGGCGCGGTGCTCGCGCGCCTGCGCCCGATGTCGCGGGCGACGATGTTCGACGTGAGCTACCGATTCGAACTCGAGCCGGGCGTGGGCCCGGGCACCTACCCCTGGCCGCTCTCGGTGTCCGCCCACGCCGCCTGAGCGGCGACCGCGAATGCCCTCAGCCCTTCACGGGCCTCGCGCGCGCGGCCTTCTCGCGCACCCTCTCGTCGAAGCGCGCGAGGTTCACCACCACGCGCTCGTGCGTGCCTTCGCCGATGAGGTCGTGCTCGTCCTCGGCGCGGACGCGGAAGCGGATCGTGCGCCCGTCCACCTGCACCACTTCCGCCGTCGCGCGCACGCGCATGCCCACGGGCGTGGCCGCCACGTGCGACACGTCGAGCCGCGTGCCGAGGCTCTGGTGCTCCTCGGGCAGGGATTGCTCCACGGCCGCGAGGGCCGCCGCCTCGATGAGGTTGATCATCACGGGCGTGGCGAGCACGTGGATGCGCCCGCTGCCGACGCGCGGGGCGGTGTGGTGCTCGCCGACGACCAGCTCGGCCGTGCCGGAAAGGCCCGGGGGAAGATCGAGTTTCAGCGCCATGGCAGGGAAGGCTCCTCGCCCCGGGGGTCGGGGCCAGCCGACATTATCTTGAACTCGGGCCCCGGTGTCGCCATCTAACCCGCATGATCGATTCCACCCTCGCCACTTTCGAGCGCGACGTCCTCGAGCCGTCGCGCGAGCTGCCGGTCGTCGTGGACTTCTGGGCGCCCTGGTGCGGCCCCTGCCGCGCGCTCGGCCCCGTGCTGGAGAAGCTCGAGGCCGAGTCCGGGGGCCGCTGGCGGCTCGTGAAGGTGAACGCCGACGACAACCCCGAGCTCTCCGCGCGCCTGGGCGTGCGCTCCATCCCGTTCGTGGTCGCGTTCTCGGACGGGCGGCCCGTGTCGCAGTTCGTCGGCGCGCAGCCCGAGTCCGCGATCCGCGCCTTCCTGGAGAAGATCGTCCCGGACCCGAGCGAGGTCGAGCTGCGCCGCGCTCGCGCCGCGGTCTCGGAAGGCGACCCGGCGCTCGCGCTCGAGCACCTGCACAACGCGATCGCCCTGGATCCCTCGAACGACGCCGCGCGGCTGGACCTCGTGGGAATCCTGCTCGACCGCGGCGACACCGCCGGCGCGCGGGCGCAATGGGCATCGCTCTCGCCGCGGGCACCGCAGTCGTCGTCGTGGCCGACCACCGCCGCCCGCCTGGAGGCCGCCGAGCGCGCGGCCTCGGCGCCGGCCGCGGAAGTCCTCGCCCGCCGCGTCGAGGCGGATCCCGGCGACCTCGAGGCGCGCCTGGAGCTCGCCGAGGTGCGCATCGCCCGCCGCGACTTCGGCCCGGCGCTCGAGCAGCTGCTCGAGATCGTGAAGCGCGACCGCGGTTTCCGCGACGACGTGGGCCGCCGCAAGATGCTCGCCGTGTTCGACATGGCCGCGGGCGAGCCCGAACTCGTTTCCGACTACAGGCGGCGCCTCTCGGCGACGCTCTACTAGCGTTCCGCAGCCCGCGCGGGCGGCGCGTCCTTTCACTCCTTTGGGGGCGCGCCGGTGGGAGCCCGCGCCGGGCCTGGCGGACCCGGGCACCAGGATGAAGCCATGAGCGGCCGATCCGTCTGCGTCACGCCCGCGACCTTCGACGGGGATTCCCGGACCGGCGCGCCGTCGGGGCACGGGCCCGCCGCTTCCGCCCCGGCAAGCCTCGCCGAGTCCCGCCACGTCTTCCTCGCCGGCAACGGCCTGCCCGGGCGCTGGCAGGGCCGGGAGGCGTTCACCCTCCTCCAGACGGGATTCGGCAGCGGGCTCGACTTCCTCGCGGCCTGGGACGCGCTGCGCGCGGATCCGCGCGGCCCCGCGCGCCTGCACTTCGTGGCCGTCGAGCCCCATCCCTTCACCCGTGAGGCTCTCGCCGCGGCCCTCGCGCCGCACGCGGAGCTCGCCCCGCTCGCCACGGCCCTGTGCGCCGCCTGGCCGCCGCCGCTCGCGGGCTTCCACCGCCTCCAGTTCGACGGCGGCCGCGTGCGGCTCACGCTCCTCTTCGGGGACGCGGCCCCGCAGCTCGCGCAGCTCGACGCGAGCGCCGACGCCCTGTTCCTCGACGCGTACGCGCCTCCCGCGCATCCCGACCTGTGGTCGCCCGAGGTGGTGCGGGAACTCTCGCGACTCGCCGCGCCGGGAGCCACGCTCGCCACGGGTGCCGTCGCGGGCGGCGTGCGCGCCGCGCTCGCCGGCGCGGGCTTCCACGTGCAATCCCGCGAGGGCGACGGCCGCCGCGACATCCTCGCCGGCTGGCGCGAAGGCGAACCGGAAGCCCCGAAGCCGCCGCAACGCCGCACCATCGTCGTCGGCGCGGGCCTCGCCGGCATCCTCTGCGCGGAGCGTCTCGCCTCCCGGGGATGGGACGTGGAACTCGTGGACGCGCGCGAGAAGCGCACCGGCGCCACCGTGGGCCTCGTGCGGCCCATCGCGAACCTGCGCGACGCGGTGAACGCGCGGGCCTCCCGCCCGGCCTTCCTCTACGCGCTGCAGCACTTCCGCACGCTGCAGCACGACGGCTTCCACCTCGTCTGGAACCGCTGCGGCGTCCTGCAGCTCGCCGACGGCGACGACGAGGCGGCGCGCTTCGCGGCGATCGCCTCGGCCCAGGGCCACGCGCCGGAGTTCCTGCGTTACGTGGACGCGGCGCAGGCCGAGGCGATCGCCGGCCGCGCCGTGCGGGGTCCGGGCTGGTGGATGCCCACGGGCGCCTGGGTTTCGCCGGGAAGCCTCGCCCTGACGCTCCTCGCCCGCGCGGGGCCTCGCGTCCGCCCGCACTTCGGCAGGCCCGTCGAGCGCCTCGAGCGCGAGGGTGCCGACTGGCGGGCCCTCGACGCGCGCGGTTCCGTCATCGCCGAGGCCCCGACGATCGTCGTCGCCAGCGCGGCGGACACCGGGCGCCTGCTGCCGGAGGCGCGCCTGCCGCTCGCGAGCGTGCGCGGGCAGGTGACCTTCCTGCCGCCCTCGGAAGCGCGCGCGCTCGAGGTGATCGTGAGCGGCAGCGGCTACGTCGCGCCGCTGCCCGACGGCGGGCACGTGGCGGGCGCCACCTACCAGCACGACGACGCGGGCGAGGACATCCGCGCCGGGGACCACCGCGAGAACCTCGCCCGGGCCGCGCGCATGCTCCCGGGCTTCGTGGATGGCGTGGACCCCACGGGGCTGGAGGGCCTCGCGGGATTCCGCACCACGGTGCCGGACCGCCTGCCGATCTTCGGCGAGACGCTCGTGCCGGGCGCCTGGGTCGCCACCGGCCTGGGGTCGCGGGGGCTCCTGTGGGGACCGATCGGCGCCGAGCTTCTCGTCTCGCGCCTGGAGGGCGAGCCCTCGCCGTTGCCGCGCGACCTCGCGGGCGCCATCTCGCCGCGCCGCTTCCTTTCCTGAGAAACCGCGCCTAGCGGTGCGGCGCGACCCGCGCGCCTTCCGAGAGGTCGTTGCCGGGGTAGAGGACCACCTCGTCTCCTTCCGCAAGCCCGCCCGTGATCTCGGCGTCGCGCGCGCCCCGCAATCCCACCTCGACCTGCCTCGCCGCGGCGCGCCCGCCTTCGACGCGGAACACCGTCCACTTTCCCTCGCGGCGGAAAAGCGCGCCCACCGGGACGCGCAGGACATCGGCCTTGCGCGCGACGACGATCCTCGCGTCCACGCGGTAGGCGTCGCCGATGCCGGGCGGCACGGTGCGGAAGTCGCCGATGACGTTCACGCGCTGCTCCTCCACGCCCAGCGCGGAGATCTTCTTGAAGGCCGCGGGCTCGACCGCGCGCACCACCGCCTCGACGGGCTCCGCCGCGTCGGGCCCGCCCCAGCCGGTGAGGAGCATCGGCATGCCGGGCTTCACGCGCACCGCGTCGTTGGAGAGCACGTCGATCACGATCTCCAGGGCGCGCGGATCCCCCACGGTCGCGAGCAGCGCGCCCGCCTGCACGATGCGCTCGCTGCGGTCGGGGATGCGAAGGATGCGCCCGTTCACCGGGGAGGCCACGGGCACGGTGGGCGCCCTCGCGCGCACGGCCACGAGCGTGGCGCGAGCCGCCTCGACCTCGGCGGCGGCCGCCGCGGCGCGGGATTTCGCCGCCGCGAGATCCGCGGCGCTCGTCTTCGCGGCCACCTCCGCCTGCTCCAGGGCCTGGTCCGACATGAACTTCCTCGCGACGAGGTCGGCCACGCGGGCCTTCTCGCGCTGCGCCTGGGCGGCGTCGGCCTCGGCGCGCGCGACGCGGCCGGCGGATTCCGTGCGCATGGCCTGCGCGGCCTCGAGCTTCGCCTCCAGCAGGTCGCGCTCCGCCGCCGAGAGGGGCAGCGGCGCGATCTCCGCGACGACCTGCCCGGCCTTCACCGCGTCGCCCTCGCGAAGCGCCACGCGCAGGAGCCGCCCCGCCACGGGCGCGGCGATGCCGTAGCGGTCGATCGCGCGGGTCTCGCCGTCCTCCTCGATCGTGACTTGCACCGGTCCGCGAGCCACGCGCGCCGTCTCGACGACCCGCGGCCCCGGCCATGCCCACCAGGCGAGGAAGGCCGCCACCGCGAGCCCCGCGAGCGCGTACCCGAGTGATCTCTTCGTGAGTTTCATTTCCCGCTCCGCGTCATTCGCGCGCCTTCAGGGCCGCCACGAGGTCCATGTGGCGCAGCCGCCACGCCACGGCGCCGCCGGAGGCCACCGCGGCGACGGCCACCGCCGCCATGGCGCCCACGAGGTTCGCGCCGGTCATCACGTAGGGCATCCGCCACATCTGCGTCGAGAGCATCCAGATGAAGTAGAGCGTGAGCCCGATGCCGAGCGCAAGCCCCAGCGGCAGTCCCGCGCCGGTGATGGCCGCCTGCTCGCCCAGGAGGAGCCCCGCGGACTCGCGCTGCGTGAAGCCGAGCACCCGGAGCGTGGCGAGCTCGTAGCCGCGCTCCGAGAGGGCGATGCGGGCGCCGTTGTACACGAGCCCGAAGGCGATGATCCAGGCGAAGACGAGGTTCACGGTGATCATGATGCCGACGCTGCGCTCGATCATCTCGTCGAAGCGCTCGAGGGTGGCCTCGCGCAGGTTCGCGCCCGCCACCTGCGGCATCGCCTTGAGCGCCGCGAAGATCCGCTCGCGCTCGCGCGCGTCCACGCGCAGGTAGGCGCCCGTGAGCACGTCGCCCTCCTCCATCAGGCGGTTGGCCGTCGCGCGCGAGACGTAGGCCGCGTAGCCGATGGGCTCGTCCACCACGCCCGCCACCCGCAGCGTGCGCCGCGGGCGCTTGCCCTCCATCGCCTCCACCTCGATCGTGTCGCCGGCGCGCACCCCGAGGTCCCTCGCGAAGATGCCGGTGAGGAGCAGGCCGTCCGGCGGCACCTCGATCGCGCGCCCGTCCTCGCCGGCGACGCGGCGCAGGGCGGGCGAGTCCTCGAGGCCGTAGAGGATCCCGCGCTTCAGGCGGTGGCCCGCGTGGAAGCGCACCGCCACGATGCGGAAGGGCTCCGCCTGCACCACGCCCCGCATCGCGGCGAAGGCGTGCAGCGCCTCCCGCGAGCGCGGTTCCGCGAGGACCACCTGCACGTCCTCGCGCTGCACGACCTTGAACTGCCAGTCCATGAGGTAGCGGATGCCGTCGAGCATCGCCGTCATCATCACCAGGAGCGAGACCGCGATGGCGATGCCGGCGACGCTCGCCAGGAAGCGAAGCGGCCGCCGCGCGAGGTTGCGCACGAGCATGCGGCCCGCGGGCCGCAGCGCCCGGCGCAGGCCCCAGCGCTCGAGCCACCCGGCGTGGAAGACGGCCGGCGGCTCGGGCCGCATGGACTCGGCCGGCGGCAGGCGCGCGGCACGCAGCGCCGCCGGGATGGCGCCGGCGATGGCCGCGATCACGGCGAGCGCCGTGCCGGCCCCCGCCACCGCGGCGCGCTGGTCGCCGCCGGCCATCGGGAAGTAGTAGTACTCCCCGTAGAGATCGAGCATCGCGCTCGCGAAGGGAAGCCCCGTCCCGACGCCGATCGCCGCGCCGAGGAGCGAGATCACCAGCGCGAGCTTGAGGTAGTGCAGCGCGATCTCCGCGCCGGAATAGCCGAAGGCCTTGAGGAGCCCCACCTGCGAGCGCTGCAGCTGCACCAGCCGCGTGAGGACCATGTAGAGGAGGAAGGCGCCGACCGCGAGGAAGATGGTGGGCGTCACGCGCGCCATGGTCCGGTTCTGGGCGATCTCGTCCGAGAGGAAGCGGTGGGAGATCTGGTCCTCGCGGTCGTAGGCGCCGACGCCGCCCCAGGGCGCCAGCACGCGGTCCATCTCGCCGAGCACGGCGGGCAGCGACGCGCCGGGCTGGGCGCGCGCCGTGACCGAGTTGAAGGCGCCCTCCATGTCGTAGGCCTTCTCGAGGCCCTTGCGGTCCATCCAGAGCACGCCGTAGCGCTGGTTGTCCGGCACGAGCTGGCCGGGGCCGAGCGCGTAGATGAATTCCGGCGAGTTGGCCACGCCCACCACCTTGAGCGACTGGTAGCGGCCGTTCATCACGCCGCGGATCGCGTCGCCCGGCGCGAGGCGGTTGGCGACCGCGAAGGCCTCCGCCGCGAGCACCTCGTCCTGGGAGCCGGGCGCGGGCATCCGGCCCTTGCGCAGGTGCAGCGTGTTGAGGCCGCCCGCGGGGTCGCGCGAGAGGGAGACGATGCGCCCGCGCGCGGGCTCCGCGAGGCCGGGCACGTCGAGGTTCACCCGCACCGAGAGCCGCGTCTCCATCGCCGCGAGCCCGGGGATCTGCGCGAGAGCGCGGGCGACGGGCTCGGGCGCGCGCACGAGGTCGGCGAAGACGTCGGCGAAGCGGTGCGTCTCGTAGAAGAGCGCCTGGGAGGCCGCGAGCGAGCGGTTCACCGACGAGAGCAGCACGAAGGAGTTGATGCCCCCGGCGACGACCAGCGCGCAGGCGATGACCTGGCCGCGCAGGTTCCACGCGTCGCGCAGCAGCTTGAGGTCCAGGGGGCCCAGCCTCACCACGAGAGCTCCGAGGCGCGCAGGCGCGTCGCGTTGGCCGCGATGTCCACGATCCTTCCGCTCGACAGGCGGATCACGCGGTTGCCCATCGCGGCGATGGAAGCGTTGTGGGTGATGACCGCGGTGATGGTGCCGAGCTCCCGGTTCACGCGGTCGAGGGCCTCGAGGACGAGGCGCCCCGTCTCCACGTCCAGCGCGCCCGTCGGCTCGTCGCACAGGAGCACGTCCGGGCGCTTGGCGATGGCGCGCGCGATGGCCACCCGCTGCTGCTCCCCGCCCGAGAGCTGCGCCGGGAAATGCTCCGCGCGCTCCGAGAGCCCCACGATCGCGAGGGCCTCGTGCGGGTCCATCGGGTTCCTCGCGATGTCCGTCACCAGCGCGACGTTCTCCGCCGCGGTGAGGCTGGGGATCAGGTTGTAGAACTGGAAGACGAAGCCCACGTGCTCGCGGCGGAAGCGGGTGAGCGCCTCGTCGCCGCCCGCGGAGAGGTCGTGGTCGAGGTAGTCCACTTCCCCCGAGGTGGGCGTGTCGAGGCCGCCCAGCAGGTTGAGGAGCGTGGACTTGCCGCTGCCCGAGGGACCGAGCAGCACCACGAACTCGCCGGCGTGGAGCTCGAGCGAAACCTCGCGGAGCGCGACGACCTCCAGGTCGCCCACCCGATAGACCTTCGAGACGTCGCGCATGCGGAACACGGAAGCGGGCAAGTCACGATCCTCCGGCGCGTTCGTTCGTCCCAGCATGAACCCCGGGCCGCGGGCCATGGCTGATATCGGTCAACGGCAGGCGTGGTGGAACGGCCCCGTTGCCCGTCATAATCGCAAGATACCGGAAAGGACCCCGCATGCCCGACACCGACGACCTCGACTTCACCGCCCCCGGCCCCGCGTCGGCGCCTTCGGCCGCGCCCGCGACGCCCGCCGCGCCTTCCGCGCCGTTCAAGGCGGCGAGCAGCCCGTTCTACCGGCCCGAGATCGCCGAGCGCATATTCCAGTTCGCGGGCAAGGCGGAGCGCTTCGAGGCCGGGCAGCAGGTCTTCGCCGAGGACGCGAAGGCTTCCGCGGGCGGGCTCTTCTCGCGCAAGGGCGCCACGCGCATGTACTACCTCGCGGAGGGCGAAGTGGCGCTCTCCATCGGCGGACGGCCCCTCGACACGGTGGGCAAGGGCGAGGTTTTCGGCGAGATGGCGGTGATCAGCGAGCGGCCGCGCTCGGCCTCGGCGACGGCGAAGTCGGCGTGCGCGGCGCTCTCGCTCGACGCGGACCAGCTTCGCGTGGCGCTCGGGGCGATGCCGGAATTCGCCCTCATGCTGATGAGCGTGATGTTCGACCGCCTGCGCTTCATCGCCGCGCGGCTCTCCACCCGCAAGGCCGCGATCGCGGTCCGCGAGGCCCAGGCGCCCGTCTTCGACGCGGCGCTCCTCGCGCAGCTCGAAGGCGCGCTGCCGCGGCCCATGCTCGCCCGCCACCGCGCCGGCACGGTGATCATGCGCGAGGGCCAGGCGGGGATGGTGATGTACGTGGTGAAGTCGGGGCGCGTCGTGATCTCGCTGGGCGAGCGGGCCGTGGAGGTCGTCGGCGCCGGGGGCACCTTCGGCGAGATGGCGCTCGTGGACCAGTCGCCGCGGCTCGCCAACGCGCACGCCGACGAGGAATGCGAGCTGCTCGCGATCGACCGGGCGAGTCTCCTCGCCGCGGTGAAGCAGCAACCGGCCTTCGCCATGGCGATGCTGCGCTCCATCGCCGACCGGCTGCGGCACATGAACGCGCAACTGGGATAAGTCCCGCGCCGGGTCTCGGTTTCCCGGGCGCCGGCCGCGCGTGCCGGTGAGTTATCCACAATTCGCCGTCTTGCCCCTTCGGACCCTGTCACCGCAGGCGATGCGTGCCTAGAATGCGGATTGCCTTGCGCGGGGAACCCACCCGCAAGGGGCAACTTCCCCTTCCGGCACCCCATGAACGACCTCTCGAAGCCCGCAGCCCCCGCCGACGCCGAAAGCCGCGACGCCATCACCATCCGCGGCGCCCGCCAGAACAACCTCAAGAACCTCGACGTGGACATCCCCACGGGCGAGCTGGTGGTGGTGACGGGGCCTTCGGGATCGGGCAAGAGCTCGCTCGTCTTCGACACGCTCTACGCCGAGGGGCAGCGCCGTTACGTGGAGACCTTCTCGCCCTATGCGCGGCAGTTCCTCGACCGCATGGACAAGCCGCAGGTCGATTCGATCGACGGCATCCCGCCCGCCATCGCCATCGACCAGACGAACCCCGTGCGCACCTCGCGCTCGACCGTGGGGACGATGACGGAGATCAACGACCACCTGAAGCTCCTCTTCGCGCGGGCGGGGCGGCTCTCCTGCCGGCGCTGCGCGAGGCCGGTGCGCCGCGACACGCCCGAATCGATCTTCGCGGAGATGGCCGAGCGGGCGAAGGAGGCGGGCGACCCGAGGCTCTCGATCACCTTCCCCGTGGACGTGCCGAAGAACTTCACCGAGGCCGAGATCCTGCAACACCTCGAGGCGCAGGGCTACGCGCGCGTGCACTCGCGCAAGGGCTCGCGCCTGGACGTGGTGCAGGACCGGGTGCGCATGGGTTCGGCGGAGAAGGCGCGCGTGGTGGAGGCGATCGAGGCGGCGATGCGGGTGGGGATGGGGCGGGTGAACGTGTTCGCCGACGCCCTCACCCCCGACCCCTCTCCCGGAGGGGGAGGGGAGAAAGGCGCTCCCTTCTCCCTTGGGAGAAGGGCTGGGGATGAGGGTGCAGCGCCGACGGACACGACCCTCACCCCCGACCCCTCTCCCAAGGGAGAGGGGAGAGCTTCCGCCTGGCGCTTCTCCAACGACCTCCACTGCCCCGACTGCGACATCCACTACGCGGACCCGAGTCCCGCGCGCTTTTCCTTCAACTCCCCCGTCGGCGCCTGCGACAAGTGCCGCGGCTTCGGGCGCGTGATCGGCGTGGACTACGGGCTCGTGATCCCGGACGAGGCGAAGAGCCTCGGCGGCGGCGCGGTGAAGCCCTTCCAGACGGCGAGCTTCGACGAGTGCCAGGACGACCTCGTGAAGTACGCAGGCAAGCGCGACGTGGCCCTCGACATCGCCTGGCGCGACCTGCCGCCGGAGCACCGCCGCTGGGTGATCGAGGGCGACGGGGACTGGGTGAGCTGGCACAAGTCCGGCAAGACGCACTGGTACGGCGTGGCGCGTTTCTTCGAGTGGCTGGAGAGCAAGGCCTACAAGATGCACATCCGGGTGCTGCTCTCGAAGTACCGCGCCTACACGCCCTGCGCGGACTGCGACGGCGCGCGGCTGAAACCCGAGTCGATGCTCTGGCGCGTGGGCACGAAGGCCGAGGCGGACGCGGTGCTCGCGCCGGAGAAGCGCTATCCGCCGCGCGGCACCGAATGGAGCCTCGATGCGCTCGCCGCGCTCCCGGGGCTCTGCCTGCACGACGTGATGCTGCTGCCCATCGAGCGGGCGCGGACCTTCTTCGAGCGGCTCGCGCTGCCCGCCCCGCTGGACGAGGCCGCGGAGCTGCTCCTGGAGGAGATCAACGGCAGGCTCCGCTTCGTCTGCGAGGTGGGGCTCGGCTACCTCACGCTCGACCGCCAGTCGCGCACGCTCTCCGGCGGCGAGGTGCAGCGCATCAACCTGACGACGGCGCTGGGCACCTCGCTCGTGAACACGCTCTTCGTGCTGGACGAGCCGTCGATCGGGCTGCACCCGCGCGACATGGGCCGCGTGATCGGCGTGATGAAGCGGCTGCGCGACGCGGGCAACTCGCTCGTGGTGGTGGAGCACGACCCGCAGATCATGCTCGAAGCCGACCGCCTGCTCGACATGGGGCCCGGGCCGGGGGAACGCGGCGGCGAGATCGTGTTCTTCGGGACGCCGGAGGAACTGAAGCGCTCGGACACGATCACGGCGCAGTACCTGTCGGGCAGGAAGCGGGCGGATGGATTGTCGCTGCCCTCACCCGGCACCCTCATCCCCAGCCCTTCTCCCAAGGGAGAAGGGAGCACTTTTCTCCCCTCTCCCTTGGGAGAGGGGTCGGGGGTGAGGGGCGCTTCTCTCCCCTCTCCCTCCGGGAGAGGGGTCGGGGGTGAGGGCCGGCTTTCTCCCCTCTCCCTTGGGAGAGGGGTCGGGGGTGAGGGCAATTCTCCGCGACTCTCCCTTCGCGGCGTCACCGAGCACAACCTGAAGAATATCGACGTCGAACTCCCGCTCCACCGCCTGGTATGCGTCACGGGCGTCTCGGGCTCGGGGAAATCGACCCTCATCCAGGACGTGCTCCACCCGGCGCTCCGCAAGCACCTGGGCAAGCCGACGGAATCGCCCGGCGCTTTCCGCGAGATGCACGGCGCGGCGCGGATCAACGACGTGGTGTTCGTGGACCAGTCGCCCATCGGCCGCACCACGCGCTCCAACCCCGCGAGCTACGTGGGCGCGTTCGACGCCATCCGCGACATCTTCGCCCGCGCGCCGGAATCGAAGACGCGCGGCTACACGGCCGGCACCTTCAGCTTCAACTCCGGCAACGGGCGCTGCCCCACGTGCAGCGGCAACGGCTTCGAGCACGTGGAGATGCAGTTCCTCTCCGACGTGTACCTGCGCTGCCCGGACTGCGACGGCCGGCGCTACCGCGACGAGGTGCTCGAGGTGAAGGTGGCCGGGCGCTCCATCGCGCAGATGCTGGAACTCACGGTGAACGAGGCGCTCGCGTTCTTCTCCGGCGAGAAGGACGTGGTGGCGCGCCTGAAGCCGCTGGCGGACGTGGGCCTCGATTACCTGCGGCTGGGACAACCCGTGCCCACGCTCTCCGGGGGCGAGGCGCAGCGGCTCAAGCTCGCGGGGCACCTGGTCGAGGCGGGGGGCGGCTCCGTGAAGATGCTGCCGCGACGGCCCGCGGAGGCCATGGCCGCGGCCCTGCATCCGCCCGTCGCGCCGGCGCGCACGCGGCTCTTCCTCTTCGACGAGCCGACTACGGGCCTGCACTTCGAGGACGTGGCGAAACTCCTCGCGGCCTTCCGCCGCCTCATCGCCGCGGGGAACTCCCTCGTCGTCATCGAGCACAACCTCGACGTCATCCGCGCGTCCGACTGGATCGTGGACCTCGGGCCGGAGGGAGGCGACGCGGGGGGCGAGGTGGTGTTCGTCGGGACGCCTGCGGAGGCGATGCGCCACGCCGAAAGCCATACGGGCCGCGCCTTGGCCGACTACGAGAAATCCCTCGCGGCTCCCCTCTCCCT
>CALEJW010000034.1 GCA_937898635.1 uncultured Pseudomonadota bacterium
ATCTACGCCTTCCAGGGCGCGGGGCACTCGGTGTCGCTGCACAGCGCGCGCGAGGAGAGGGCCCTCGACCTCGGCCTCACGCTGCCGGTGGCGCGCGTGATCGTGAACCAGGCCCACTGCATCGCCAACGGCGGCAGTTTCTCGAACGGGCTGCCGGTGTCGCTCTCCATGGGCTGCGGCACCTGGGGGCGCAACAACTTCTCCGACAACCTGAACGTGCGCCAGTACATGAACGTCACGCGCGTCTCGCGCCCGCTGCCCGAGCGCGAGCCGGCCGTGGAGGACCTCCTCGGCACCTACTTCGCGCGCTGGGGGCGCTGAGATGGCGCCGGGCGCGACCATCGGCGAGCTCATCGAGGCGCAGGCCGCCGCGCGTCCCGGCGAGACCTACTTCCTCGCCACCGAGACCGGCCGCAAGCTCGGCTACGGCGAGCTCGGATCCGCGGCGCGGCGCGTGCCGGCGCTCCTCGCGGGCGAGGGGATCGCCCCCGGCGCCCATGTCTCGGTGGTGATGCCCAACGGGCTCGCGACGCTGCGCCTGCTGCTGGGCGCCATGGCGGGGGGCTACTGCGTGAACCCGGTGAACCTCCTCGCGCAGCCCGAGCAGATGCGCTACGTCCTCGACCACTCGGAGTGCGCGATCGTCTTCGCCTCCCCCGACTGGGCGCCGCGGGTGCGCGAGATGGTGGCCGGGTTCGCGCGTCCCGTCGCCGTGGTCGAGGCCGATCCCGACGCGCCGGAACTGCCGGGCGAGCGCGAGGAGGACGAGCGGACCCCCGCCCCGCACCCCGGCCCGGAGGCGCTCGCGCTCCTCATGTACACCTCGGGAACCACGGGCAAGCCCAAGGGCGTCATGCTCACGCAGGCGAACCTCGTGGCGAACGCCCGCGCCATCAGCGAGGAGCACGGGCTCGGCCCCGGCGACCGCGTCGCCGCCGTGCTTCCGCTCTACCACATCAACGCCTTCGCGGTGACCATGCTCGCCCCGCTCGTCCACGGCGGCTCGCTCGCGATGCCGCCGCGCTTCTCCGCCGGCGGCTTCTGGAAGACGGTCGCGGAGTCCGGCTGCACCTGGATCAACGTCGTGCCCACGATCGTGAGCTACCTCCTCGAGGGCGAGGCGCCGCCGCGGGAAATGCTCGAGCGCGTCCGCTTCTGCCGCTCGGCCTCGGCGGCGCTGCCGCCGGAGCACCACCGCGCCTTCGAGGCGAAGTTCGGCATCGGCATCATCGAGACCATGGGGCTCACGGAGACGGTGGCCCCGGCCTTCTCCAATCCCCTCGACCCGGCGCGGCGCAAGCTCGGCTCCGTGGGGCGCGCCTCGGGCTGCGAGGCCCGCGTGGTGGACGCCGCCGGCGAGCCGGTGCCCGACGGCACGGCGGGCGAGGTGTGCATCCGCGGCCCGCAGGTGACGCCGGGCTACTTCCGCAATCCCGAGGCGACGGCGGGCGCCTTCTTTCCCGGAGGGTGGCTGCGCACGGGCGACATCGGCGTGCGCGACGCCGACGGCTTCTTCTTCATCACCGGGCGCATCAAGGAACTCATCATCAAGGGCGGCGAGAACATCGCGCCGCGCGAGATCGACGAGGTGCTGCTGCGCCACCCGGCGGTGCTCGACGCGGCCGCGGTGGGGATTCCCGACCGCCACTACGGCCAGGAGATCGCCGCCTGCGTCGTGCGCCGCAGCGGCGCGGCCTGCGGCGAGGACGAGCTGCGCGCCTTCTGCGCCGAGCACCTCGGGCGCTACAAGACGCCCAAGGCGATCCACTTCGTCGCCGAGCTCCCGCGCGGGCCCTCGGGCAAGGTGCAGCGCATGAAGCTCCTCGACATCCTGCCGGGGGCGGCGTGAGGCGGGGGCTCGCGTGATGGCGGCGGCCGGGCACGTCCTCACGCTCAACGCGGGCTCCTCGTCGATCAAGTTCGCCCTGTTCGATTGCGCGGACGGCGTGGCGAGGCTGCGCCTGGGAGGGCTCGCCGACGGCCTCGGCGCGAGCGCGCGCCTGCGCGTTCGCGATGCGCAAGGGCACCCGGTCACGGACGGGGCGCTCGCGGGAAGGGCACCGGCCGCGCCCACGCACGCGGACGCGCTCGCCGCGATCCTCGCCGCCCTGGGCGAGCACGCCGCGGACGCCCGCGTGGCGGTGGTGGGCCACCGCATCGTGCACGGCGGCACCGGCTTCGACCATCCCGTCCTCGTCGACGCGGCGGTGCTCGAGGCGATCGCCGCCCTCGAGCCGCTGGCGCCGCTGCACCAGCCGCACAACCGCGCCGGCGTGCTCGCGGCCATGGCCGCGTTTCCGGGCGTGCCCCAGGTGGCGTGCTTCGACACGGCCTTCCACCGCACCCAGCCCGAGCTCAACCAGCGCTTCGCGATCCCGCGCGCGCTGCACGAGGAGGGCGTGCGGCGCTACGGGTTCCACGGCCTGTCCTTCGAGTCGATCTGCGCGCGCCTCGCGCGGGAACCGGGAGGCGCGCGCGGGCGCACCGTCGTCGCGCACCTGGGCAACGGCGTGTCGATCTGCGCGATCCGCGACGCTCGCTCGGTCGCGACCACGATGAGCTTCTCGCCGCTCGACGGGATGCCGATGGGCACGCGCTGCGGGCGCCTCGATGCGGCGGTCGTGCTCTACCTCCTCGAGCGCAAGGCGATGGAGCCCGGGCGCATCGCGAACCTCCTCTACCGCGAGAGCGGGCTGAAAGGCCTGTCGGGAGTCTCCGCCGACGTGCGCGAACTCGAGGCCTCGCCGGACCCCGCGGCGCGCGAGGCGATCGACTACTTCGTGGAGCACGCCTGCCGGGAGATCGCCGCGATGGCCGCGGCGCTCGACGGCCTCGATCGCCTCGTGTTCACCGGGGGCATCGGCGAGAACGGGGTCTCGATCCGCGCGCGCATCGCCGGGCGACTCGCCTGGACGGGGCTCGCGCTCGACGCCGCGGCCAACGCCGCGGGGGCGGGCATCATCTCGGCGGAATCGAGCGCGATCGAGGCGCGGGTGATGCACGCGGACGAGGAAGCGGTGATCGCGCGCCACGCGGCGCGGGCGATCGGCATCGCGCTTCGCGACTGAAAGGCGGCGGGGCGCGGGCCCTCAGGCGGCCACGGGCGCCTTGAGCCAGGCGCCCAGGGACTCCGCGGTGGCGTGGGCGCTCGCGATGCAGTCGCCCACGGACACGCCGCCACGATAGTTCGCGCAGAAGCGAAGCCCCGGCACTTCCTGCTCGGCCTTCGCGACCCTCGCGATGCGCGCCAGGTGCCCCGGCCCGTACTGCGGGATGGCCCTCGGCCAGCGGTTGACCGCGTTCCAGAGCGCGGGCGCGCGAACGCCCAGCAGCGAGCGGTGCTCCTCGGCGACCTTGGCGACGACCGTCTCGTCGTCGGCCATCGCGAGCGCCGG
>CALEJW010000035.1 GCA_937898635.1 uncultured Pseudomonadota bacterium
GCGTAGGCGAGGCGCGCGGCCTCGGCCGCGGGCACGGCGAGCACGACCGCGCGGGCGTGGCGCGTGAGGGTCTCGCCGTCCTTGTCGTGGACGACGAGGAAGGAGCCGTCGGGCAGGCGCGAGACCGAGACCACGCGGGCCTGCGTCGTCACCCGCCCCACCGCGCGCGCGAGCGCGTCGGTGAGCGTCTGCATGCCGCCGCGGAAGGAGAAGCTCTTCGCGGTGTTCTTCGCCTTTTCCGCGCGCCTGCGCCGCTCCCGCGCGCCGAGGATCGCGCCGACGATGAGGCTGCCGTAGCGCTGCTCGAGGGCGTGGAGCTTCGGGAACGCGGCGGGAACCGAGAGCCGCTCCGGGTCGCCCGCGTAGATGCCGGCGACGAAGGGCTCGATCGCGTAGTCGAGGAACTCGCGCCCGAGGCGGCGGCGCACGAAGTGGGCGATGGTTTCCTCCCGGTCGGCGGGCTGTCGCGCGATAAAGGGCTCGAGCGCGAGGCGCGCCTTGGCGAGCGGCGAGAAGAGGGGGGTGGCGAGGAAGGCCCCGGGCGACATCGGCAGCGCCACGGGGCGGCCGTCCTTCACGACGAAGCGCGTGTCGGCGACCGCGCTCGCGCCCAGGCGCTCGGAAGCCACGCCGGCCGCCTCGATCAGTTCCCCGATGAGCGGCGTCGTGTCGAGCGCGCTGTTGGGCCCGGTCTCGTAGAGCGCGCCCTCGCGGCGCACGGTGCCGATCACGCCGCCCGGTTTTTCCCGGGCGTCGAGCACCTCGACGGAAAGGCCCCGTCGCGCGAGGCCGAAGGCGGTGGCGAGGCCGGAGATGCCGGCGCCGACGACGAGAACGTCGAGGGCGGCTGGGGAGGTGTCCATGACGGGGGATCCGCGAATCATGCGATCGAAGTGCCCTTTTTAGGCCAATGGCGGCGCGCGCCGTTGATTCGCGTCAAGCGCCGCGGGGGAGGACCGCGCGGCATAATGGCACCATGGTCCCACAGGAGCGGCTTTTCCCCGGTTTTCGCGTCGTGGACCTCGAGGCCGGGGGCGTCCCGGTCCACGCGGTCGTCGCCGGCTCCGGGCCCCCGCTGCTCCTCGTGCACGGCTACCCGCAGACCCACGCCATCTGGCACAAGGTGGCGCCCCGCCTCGCGAAGCGCTTCACCGTCGTCGCCGCCGACCTGCGCGGCTACGGCCAGTCCGGCAAGCCCGCGACCGATGCCGCCCACGCGCCCTACTCGAAGCGCGAGATGGCGAAGGATCTCGTCGCGGCCATGGGCGAGCTGGGCTTCGCGCGCTTCCGCCTGGCCGGCCACGACCGCGGCGGGCGCGTGGCCCACCGGCTCGCCATGGACCATCCGCAGGCCGTGGAGAAGCTCTCCGTCCTCGACATCTCGCCCACGCTCGCGATGTACGAGCGCACGGACATGGCGTTCGCGCGCGCCTACTGGCACTGGTTCTTCCTCATCCAGCCCGCGCCGTTCCCGGAGACGATGATCGGCGCGGACCCGCGCTTCTTCCTCGCCCGCAAGATGGGCGACGGCCCGGGCGGCATGGCGCGCTTCGCCCCGGAGGCCTGGGAGGAATACGAGCGCCGCTTCACCCCGGAGGTGATCCACGCGAGCTGCGAGGACTACCGCGCCGCGGCCACGATCGACCTCGAGCACGACCGCGCCGACCGCGACGCGGGCCGGCGCATCGCCTGCCCGGTCCTCGCGCTCTGGGGTGCGAACGGCGTCGTGGAGCGCCTCTTCACGCCGCTCGCGGACTGGCGAGCCGTTGCGAGCGACGTGCGGGGCCGCGCGCTGCCCGCGGGCCACTACCTGCCCGAGGAGGTGCCGGATCCCGTGGCGGCCGAATTCGAAACGTTCTTCGGAGACTGAAGAGACATGAAGACCTACCGCATCGCGACCATTCCCGGCGACGGGATCGGAAACGAGGTCGTGCCCGAGGGCATGCGCGTGCTGGAAGCCGCCGGGCGCAAGTTCGGCATCGGCTTCGCCTGGGACGAGAAGCCGTGGAGCTGCGCCTACCACGCGAAGCACGGCCGCATGATGCCGGAGGACGGCCTCGCGCAGATCCGCGGCCACGACGCGATCTTCCTGGGCGCGGTGGGCTTTCCCGGCGTGCCGGACCACGTCTCGCTCTGGGGCCTGCTGGTGCCGATCCGCCGCGAGTTCCGGCAGTACGTGAACCTGCGGCCCGTGCGCCTCATGCCCGGCGTGAAGAGCCCGCTGGCGGGGAGGAACCCCGGCGACATCGACTTCTGGGTGGTGCGCGAGAACAACGAGGGCGAGTACTCCTCGATGGGCGGGCGCATGTACGGCGGCACGGAAGACGAGTTCGTCACGCAGCTCTCGGTGTTCTCGAAGCGCGGCACGGACCGGATCATGCGCTACGCCTTCGAGCTCGCGAAGACGCGCGCGAAGAAGCACGTCACCTCCGCCACGAAGTCGAACGGCATCGCCATCACCATGCCCTACTGGGACGAGCGCTTCCGCGCGATCGCGGCGGAGTACCCGGAGGTGAAGACCTCGCAGTACCACATCGACATCCTCACCGCGCACTTCGTGCAGCACCCGGACTGGTTCGACGTGGTGGTGGGCTCCAACCTCTTCGGCGACATCCTCTCCGACCTCGGGCCCGCCTGCACGGGCACCATCGGCATCGCCCCGGGCGGCAACATCAATCCCGAGCGCGAGTACCCGTCGATGTTCGAGCCGGTGCACGGCAGCGCCCCGGACATCGCGGGCAAGGGCATCGCCAATCCCATCGGCCAGGTCTGGTCGGGGGCGATGATGCTCGAGCACCTGGGGCACGCCGACGCGGCCGCGGCGATCGTCGCCGCGATCGAGCGGGTGCTGGCCGAGGGCCCGCGCACGCGCGACATGGGCGGGACCGCCGGCACGAAGGAGGTTGGCAGCGCGATCGCCTCGGCGATCTGAGCGACTCGAGGACCGATGAGGCCGCGGATCGCCCATCCCCGCGACTTCTGGGCGGGCGTCATGTTCCTGGTCCTGGGCGCCGGCTTCGCCGGCGTCGCCCTCAACTACCAGTTGGGCACGGCCGCGCGCATGGGCCCGGGCTACTTCCCCTTCTTCCTCGGGCTGCTGCTCGCCTTCCTCGGGCTCGCGATCGCACTTGCCGCGACGCGGGCGAGGAACCCGGGCCCCGGCGTCGAGAAGTTCCACTGGATGCCCCTCTTCTGGGTGCTCATGCCCGTCGTGGCCTTCGGCCTCCTGCTGAAGGTGATCGGCATGGTGCTGGGCGGCGTGATGGTCGTGGTGGTCTCCAGCATCGCGAGCAAGGAGTTCCGCTGGAAGCCGGTGCTCGCCCTCGCGCTGGGCCTCGCGGTCTTCTGCAGCCTCGCCTTCGTCGGCGGCCTGAAGCTGCCGATCCCGCTCTGCCCGGCGCTCGAGGTCTTCGGGAAGCTCGCGCTCTGCCGCGCCTGAGGCCGCCATGGAACTCCTCGCGAACCTCCAGCTCGGCTTCGGCGTCGCCCTCGCGGGCACGAACATCCTCTACTGCTTCGTCGGCGTGCTGCTCGGCACGCTCATCGGCGTGCTCCCCGGCATCGGGCCCGTGGCGACCATCGCCATGCTGCTGCCCGCCACCTTCGTGCTGCCGCCGGTATCGGCGCTCATCATGCTCGCGGGCATCTACTACGGCGCGAGCTACGGGGGGTCGACCACCGCGATCCTGGTGAACCTGCCGGGGGAGGTGAGTTCCGTGGTCACCTGCCTCGACGGCTACCAGATGGCGCGCCAGGGCCACGCCGGCAAGGCGCTGGGCATCGCCGCCCTCGGCTCGTTCTTCGCCGGGACGGTGGCGACCCTCGTGGTCGCGGGCTTCGCGCCGCCGCTCGCCGAACTCGCCCTCGAGTTCGGGCCCGAGGATTACTTCTCCCTCATGGTCCTGGGCCTCATCGCGGCCGTGGTGCTGGCGCACGGCTCCCTCGCCAAGGCGGTCGCGATGATCGTGCTCGGGCTCCTCATCGGGCTCATCGGCACCGACGTGAACTCGGGCGTGGCGCGCTACAACTTCGGCCTGCCCGAGCTCATCGACGGCGTGGGCATCGGCCCCATCGCGATGGGCATCTTCGGCTTCGGCGAGATCATCCGCAACCTCGAGCACGGCCGGAAGCGCGACGTCTTCGTGAAGCGCGTGACGGGGCTCCTGCCCAACGCGCACGACCTCAAGGTGTCGTTCCTGCCGATCGTGCGCGGCACGGCGCTGGGCTCCTTCCTCGGCATCCTGCCCGGCGGCGGCCCCACCCTCGGCTCCTTCTCCGCCTACACGCTCGAGAAGAAGATCGCCAGGGACCCGTCGCGGTTCGGCAAGGGCGCGATCGAGGGCGTGGCCTCGCCCGAGGCGGCCAACAACGCCGCGGCGCAGACCTCCTTCATCCCGCTGCTCACCCTGGGCATTCCCTCGAACCCGGTGATGGCGCTCATGATCGGCGCCATGATCATCCACGGCATCCAGCCGGGCCCGCAGATCATGACGGCCAACCCGCAGCTCTTCTGGGGAATGATCGCGAGCATGTGGGTGGGCAACCTCCTGCTCGTCGTGCTGAACCTCCCGCTCATCGGGATCTGGGTGAAGCTCCTCACCCTCGAGTACCGCTTCCTCTACCCCGCGATCCTGGTCTTCTGCTGCATCGGCGTGTACTCGATCAACAACGCCTGGATGGACGTGCTGCTCGCCGCCGGCTTCGGCTTCATCGGCTACCTCTTCGGCAAGCTCGACTGCGAGGCGGCGCCGTTGCTGCTGGGCTTCGTGCTGGGGCCCATGATGGAGGAGTACCTGCGCCGCGCGCTGCTCCTGTCGCGGGGCGACCCGTCGGTGTTCGTGACGCGCCCGATCAGCCTCGCGCTCCTCGTGCTGGCGGCGGTGCTGGTCGCGATCGTGCTGGCCCCGGC
>CALEJW010000036.1 GCA_937898635.1 uncultured Pseudomonadota bacterium
ATCAGCCGCTCTTGAAGCCCGCGGCGGCGAGGCGGCCGGGGTTCTTCTCCAGCCAGCGCTTGATGCGGTTCGCGTCGCCGATGCGCGTGAGCCGGCCCCAGGAATCGAGGAGCACGATCACGACCGGCGTGTTGGCGATGATCGCCTGCATGACGAGGCACTTGCCGGACTCGCTGATGTAGCCGGTCTTGGACACGCCGATGTCCCAGTTGCCCGCGCGGACCAGCGCGTTGGTGTTCACGTAGTTCACCTTGCGGCCGGAGTCCGGCAGGGTCACGTCGAGCGCGACGGTGGTCGAGTATTCCCGGATCAGCTCGTACTTGGAGGCTTCCGCGACCAGCCGGCCGAGCTCCGCGGGGCTGGAGACGTTGCCCGGGGCGAGTCCGCTCGAATCCACGAACTGCGTGGCCTCGAGACCGAGCAGCTTCGCCTTCGCGTTCATCGCCGCCACGAACGCGGTGGTGCCGCCCGGGAAGGCGCGGCCCAGGGCGGCCGCGGCGCGGTTGTCCGAGGCCACGAGCGCGATGCGGATCAGGTCACCCCGGCGGAAATGCGCGCCCACCGGCAGGCGGGACTTGGTGCCCTTGAGCGTGTCCAGGTCCTCGGAGGAGATCTGCACCGCCTCGTCCAGCGGCAGCTTCGCGTCGAGGATCACCATCGCCGTCATGAGCTTGGTGATCGAGGCGATCGGGTGGACCTGGTCCGCGTTCTTCGCGAAGAGGGTCTCGCCGGTCGTCGCATCCAGCACCAGCGCGGCGGAGGACAGGAGGTTCGGGTCGCCGTCCTTGTCCACGTCCGCGATGGCCCGCGAGACCTTCCCCGCCTTCGCGCGCGTGGCCGGACGGTCCCCCGCAACGGAGGCGGTGGCGAGCACGAGCAGGGAAAAAAGGACCGCGAGGCGCTTCATGGAGACCCGGTAGCCGCGAAAGAGCCTGCACCATAGCAAAGATGTGCCTTCCGTGACAAGATGAAGCCCGGCTCAAATTTCCGCCCCAAATCCCTGATTCGATGGCCCATTCCGGTCCAAAACCGCCGCATCCCGACACCCTCGCGGTGCACGCCGGGCAATCCCCCGATCCCGCGACCGGCGCCCGGGCGGTGCCGATCTACCAGACGGCGAGCTACGTCCTGCCCGACACCGACACGGCGGCCGCCCTCTTCAACCTGGAATTGCCGGGCCACGTCTATTCGCGCCTGTCGAACCCCACGGTCGCCGTCTTCGAGGAGCGCATGGCCGCCCTCGAAGGGGGCGTGGGCGCCATCGCCACCGCGAGCGGGCAGGCCGCGCTGCACCTCGCCATCGCCACGCTCATGGGCCGCGGCGGGCACATCGTCTCCTCGGCGAGCCTGTACGGCGGCTCGCACAACCTGCTGCACTACACCCTGCCGCGCTTCGGGATCGAGACCACTTTCGTGCCCTCGCGCGACCTCGACGCGTGGCGTCGCGCGATCCGCCCGGAGACGCGCCTGGTCTTCGGCGAGACCGTGGGCAACCCCTCGGTCGACGTGCTGGACATCCCGGCCCTGGCCGGCATCGCCGCCGAGCACCGGATCCCGCTCCTCGTCGACGCCACGGTGACCACGCCGTACCTCGGGCGCTCGCTCGACATGGGCGCGCACCTGGTGCTGCACTCGGCGACCAAGTTCCTCTCGGGCCACGGCGTGGTGATCGGCGGGGTGCTCGTGGACGGGGGCCGCTTCGACTGGGACGCCTCGGGGAAATTCCCGACGCTGACCGAGCCCTACGAGGGATTCCACGGCATGGTGTTCAGCGAGGAGTCCGCGGTTTCCGCCTTCCTCCTGCGCGCGCGCCGCGAGGGGCTGCGCGACTTCGGCGCCTGCATGGCGGCGATGACCGCCTTCCAGGTCCTGCAGGGGCTGGAGACGCTGCACCTGCGCATGCCGCGGCACGTGGCGAGCACCGCGACGCTGGTGGACTTCCTCGCCCGCCACGAGGCCGTCGCGCGGGTGCACCACCCGGACGCGGCGACGCACCCGGACCACGCGCTCGCCAGGCGCCTCTACCCCGGCGGCTGCAGCGCGATCCTGTCCTTCGAGCTGAAGGGCGGCCGCGAGGCGGGGCGCAAGTTCATCGAGGCGCTCTCGCTCTTCTCGCACCTCGCCAACATCGGGGACGCGAAGTCCCTCGTGATCCACCCCGCCTCCACGACGCACTTCCGCATGGACGAGGCCGCGCTCGCCGCCGCGGGCATCGGCCCCGGCACGGTGCGCCTGTCGATCGGCCTCGAGCACCCCGACGACCTCGCCGAGGACCTCTCGCGCGCCCTGCGCGCCTCGCAGAAATGAACTTCATCGTCCAGGGCTACCCCGCCTACGCCTACGGCGGCGGGCGCGCCTTCGACCCCGCCCTGCCGGCGATCGTGTTCCTGCACGGCGCGGCGCTCGACCACAGCGCCTGGCAGTGGCAGTCGCGCTACTTCGCCCACCACGGCTACTCGGTGCTCGCGGCGGACCTGCCCGGCCACGGCCGCAGCCCGGGAACGCCGCGCGAGAGCGTGGAGGCGATGGCCGACTGGGTGGCCGCGCTCGTCGAGGCGGCGTGCGTGGAACGGGCGCACCTCGTCGGGCACAGCCTCGGCGCCCTCGTGGCGCTGGATACGGCGCTGCGCCACCCCGCGCGCGTGGCGACACTCGCGCTCCTCGGCATCGCCGTGCCGATGGCGGTGGGGGAAGCCTTCCTCGCCGCGGCGAAGGACGACTCCCCGGCCGCCTTCGACATGCAGGCCACCTGGGGACACGCGCGGCACGCGAGTCTCGCGGCGAGCGCGGTGCCCGGCCTCTCGCAGTCCGGCGCGAGCCGCCAGCTCGTCGCGCGCGCCCATCCCGGCGTGCAGCACGCGGACCTCGCCGCCTGCCACGCCTACGCGCCCGACCCGCGATCGCTCGCCGGGCTCGCGGCCCCGACGCTGGTCCTCGCCGGCGAGCGCGACCAGATGACGCCGTGGAAGGCGGGCGAGGCGCTCGCCGCGCGCATTCCCGGCGCGCGGTTCAGGACCGTGCGCGCGGGCCACGCGATGGCGAGCGAGGCGCCGCAGGCGGTGCTGCGCGAGCTGCGCGGCCACCTGGCCGCCGGGCCGGCCGAACCCTAGAACACCGAAGGGCGGCACTTGACGAGGACCACGAAGGGACCCTCGCCGCCGCCCGGGGGACGCACGAGCTTCGTGGTGCCGCCGCACAGGTGCCGCGCCTTGAGCTCGCGGTCCGCCTCCTCCTCCAGCACGCGGATCTCGGCGTAGTAGTAGTCGATGTCCTCCTGCGCCGTCGTCGCCGCGGCGCGGCGCCGGATCCCGCCCGAGAGCGCGGCGTCGAACTCCAGGCGGTAGAGGCCCGGCTCCGGCGGCGCGTCCCAGCTCGAACGCTCGACGGGCGCCACGCGCACCCCGCCCTCCCGCGGCGCCGGCGGCGATGCCGCGCAGGCGGCGAGCGCCGCGGCGAGCGCCGTTGCCGCCAGCTTGCCTCCCAGTAGTCCCGCTTGCCTTGCCTTCCTCATGCCGGTTCCTTTCCCGCTTCGCCGCCCTCGTCGGCTTCCTCTTCTTCCTGCTGCTGCAGGCGCCACATCTCCGCGAAGCGCCCGTCCATCGCCATGAGCGCGCGGAAGTTGCCGCGCTCGACGATGCGGCCCGCGTCCATCACCAGGATCTGGTCGGCGTCCACGACGGTCGACAGGCGGTGCGCGATCACGAGCGTCGTGCGTCCCTTCGAGATCTCCGCGAGCTCGGCCTGGATGCCCTTCTCGGTCTTCGAGTCGAGCGCGGAGGTGGCCTCGTCGAAGATCATGATCGGCGGGTCCTTGAGGAGCGTCCTCGCGATCGACACGCGCTGCTTCTCGCCCCCGGAGAGCTTGAGGCCGCGCTCGCCCACGCCGGTCTCCCACTTGTCCGGCAGGCTCTCGATGAAGTCGTGGATGTGCGCGACGCGGGCGGCCTCGACCACCTCCTCGCGCGCGGCCGTGGGCCGCCCGTAGGCGATGTTGTAGTAGATCGTGTCGTTGAAGAGCACCGTGTCCTGGGGGACGATGCCGATCGCCGAGCGCACCGAGAGCTGCGTCACGTCGCGCAAATCCTGCCCGTCGATGGTGATGCGCCCGCCCTGCACGTCGTAGAAGCGGAAGAGGAGCCGCCCGAGCGTGGATTTCCCCGAGCCGCTCGCGCCCACCACCGCCACCGAGCCGCCCGCGGGCACCTCGAAGTCCACCCCGGAGAGGATCGGCCGGCGCCCGTCGTAGCTGAAGTCCACGGCCTCGAAGCGCACGGCCCCGCCGCGCACCGAGAGAGGCGGCGCGCCGGGCTTGTCCTCGATCTCGCGGTTCACCGAGAGGAGGCGGAACATCTTCTCCATGTCGGTGAGCGACTGCTTGATCTCGCGGTAGAGCACGCCCAGGAAGTTGAGCGGGATGTAGAGCTGGATGAGGAGCGCGTTCACCATCACCAGGTCGCCCAGCGTGAGCGCGCCGTGGACGATGCCGTCGGAGGCGCGCCACATGAGGAGCGAGACCGTGAGCGCGATGATCGCCGCCTGCACCGTGTTCAGGAAACCCAGCGAGGTCTCGCTCGTGACCACCGCCGTCTCGTAGCGCGAGAGGTTCTCGTCGTAGCGCCTCGCCTCGAAGCCCTCGTTGCCGAAGTACTTGACCGTCTCGTAGTTGATGAGGGAGTCGATCGCCCGGGTGTTCGCCTTCGAGTCCGTCTCGTTCATCGCGCGGCGGTGGTGGATCCGGCGCTCGGAGATGACGAAGGTCGCCGCGACGTACAGGACGAGCGCGCCCACGGTGATGACCCCGAACCAGAGGTCGAACTTGACGATGAGGAAGCCCGTGACCAGCGCGATCTCGAAGAAGGTCGGGAGCACGCTGAAGACCATGAAGTTCAGCAGCGTCGAGATGCCCCGCGTGCCGCGCTCGATGTCGCGGGTGAGCCCGCCCGTCTGGCGCTCGAGGTGGAACCTGAGCGAGAGCGAGTGCATGTGCTCGAAGACCTCGAGCGCCACGCGCCGCATGGCGCGCTGGGCGACCTTCGCGAAGACCACGTCGCGCAGCTCGTTGAACATCGTCGAGGACATGCGCAGGAGGCCGTAGGCGGCGAGCAGCGCGAGCGGCACCGCGAGCACCGCCTTCGGCCCCGAGAGGCCGTCCACGATCGCCTTCATCACCAGCGGCACCCCGAGGTTCGCGACCTTGGCGGTCACGAGGAAGGCGATCGCGAGGACCACCCGCCCGCGGTACTCCCACAGGTAGGGCAGGAGCTTCGCGATGACGCCCGCGTCTCCCGCGGGCGCGGGCTCGACGGGCTTCGGGGGAGGGTCCTGGGGAAGGGTGGCGGTGCTCATCGGGATGCGGTGCGGCGTCCGTTATAGTAGCAGCGACCATGCCGCGCTTCGCCGCCAACCTGGGTTTCCTCTTTCCCGAGATCGCGTTCGAGGAGCGTTTCGGCGCCGCCGCGGCCGCCGGCTTCACCGCCGTCGAGTTCGCGCAGCCCTACGCCTGGGAGGCGCGCGAGCTCTCCGAGCTCCTCGAGGCGAACGGCCTGGAGATGGTGAACTTCAACCTCCCCATGGGAAACGCGGCCGCGGGCGACTTCGGGATCGCCTGCCTGCCCGGCCGGGAGGCGGAGTTCCGCGAGGGTGTGGCGCGCGCGATCGCCTACGCGGGCGTGCTGGGCAGCGCTCGCGTCAACTGCATCGCCGGCAAGGCGCCGCCGGGCGCGGAACCGGGGGAACTGCGCGCGACGCTGCTCGCCAACCTGCGCCACGCCGCGCGCGAGATGCGCGGCGCGGGGCTCACCCTCCTCCTCGAGCCCATCAACACCGTGGACGTGCCCGGCTTCGCGGTGCCGCGACCCGCCGACGGCGCCGCGCTCGTGGCGGAGACGGGCGCCGACAACGCCGGGCTCCAGTACGACATCTACCACGCGGCGATGATGGGCGACGACCCGGTGGAGGGCCTCGCGCGCTTCGCCCCCGTCATCCGCCATGTGCAGTTCGCCGACGCCCCCGGGCGGCACGAGCCCGGCACCGGCCGGGTCGCGCTCGGCGAGTGCTTCGCGCGCCTCGACGCGCTGGGCTACGAAGGCTGGACCGCCGCGGAGTACCGGCCTTCGGGGCCCACGCCGGGCACGCTCGGCTGGCTCGCCTGAGCCCGTCCTCGCCGCGCCCCGCGCGGTGCTAGGATGATCCGCACGCATTCCGCGTTCCTGGAGGCGACCATGCGTGAAACCCGCCTGCCGCCGCGCCTGACCCCGCTCGTCCTATCCGGCCTTCTAGCCTGGCTCGCCGCGGGCGCCGTCGCGCCCGTCGCCGCGGGCCCCGCCCCGGGGGCCCGGCCCGTGGCGGCGGAAGCCTCGGCCCGGGACAAGCCCGCGGAAACCTCGCCGGAGGACGCCGCGGGCCAGCGCCGGCTGGAGGAGGCCGCGAGCGCGGTCGTGGCGATCCGCACGCGGGCGCTGGGGGACGCGCGTTCCCGCGACAGCCTCGGCGGGGAGCGCACCGGCTCCGGGATCCTCATCGGGCCCTCGGGGCTCGTCCTCACCATCGGCTACCTCATCCTCGAGGCGGACCGCGTGGAGGTGATCGAGTCGACCGGGCGGGCGCTGCCCGCGAGCGTCATCGCCTACGATCACGCCACCGGCTTCGGGCTGCTGCGCGCCATCGGCCCGCTCTCGCCCAAGCCGGTGAAGCTCGGCTCCTCCGGCGCCGTGGAGGCGCTCGACCGCCTCATGATCGCGAGCGGCGGGGCCGGGGGGCTCTCGGTGGCGACCGTGGTCTCGCGCCGGCCCTTCGCGGGCTACTGGGAATACCTGATCGACGGGGCGATCTTCACCTCGCCGCCGCGCACCGACCACAGCGGCGCGGCGCTCATCAACCGCGAAGGGGAACTCGTGGGCATCGGCTCGCTGCTGGTGATGGACGCGATGACGCCCGGCGAGCGCCTGCCGGGCAACATGTTCGTGCCCATCGACCTCCTGAAGCCCATCCTCGCCGAGATGGTCGAGACGGGCCGGCAGAAGGCCGGGCGGCGGCCGTGGATCGGCGTGAACTCGGTGGAGGACGACGGGCGCCTCAAGGTGATCCGCGTGAGCGCCGAGGGACCCGCGGACAGCGCGGGACTGCGTCCCGGCGACATCATCCTCACCGTGGGGGGCGAGAAGATCCGCGACCTCGCCGACTTCTACACCAAGCTCTGGGCGAGCGGCGAGCCGGGCGTGGAGGTTGCGCTCACGGTCCTCCAGGGCGTGGAGGTGAAGTCGCTGCGCGTGCGCTCCATCGACCGGCAGGATTTCCTGCGCCGCAAGCCCACGATCTGAGGGCGGTTATGATCGCGGCGTGACCGACACCACGGCGCGCCTTCGCCGCATCCTCTACGCCGCCGCGTTCATCCGCGCGCTTGCCATCGGCATGATGGCGGTGCTGGTGGGCCTGTACTGCGCCCGCCTGGGCTTCTCGGCCACGCAGGTCGGCGTGGTGCTCTCCGCGGCGCTGTGGGGCGCGGCGCTCGCCACCCTCGCCACGATGCTCGCGGGGCAACGCGTGTCGGAGCGCTCGCTCCTCCTGGTCCTGGCCGGGCTCCCCGTCCTGGGGGGCGCCCTCCTCCTCGCCACCGACGCCTTCCCGCTCGTCGCCGCCGCCGCGTTCGCGGGGATGTTCAACGTGAACGGGCGCGACCGGGGCGCGATCCCGATCCTCGAGCAGGCGATGTTCCCCGCGACCACGACCGACGCGGACCGCACGCGCGTCTTCGCCTGGTACAACGTGCTCATGGACTGCGGCTACGCGGCCGGAGGGCTCCTCGCGGGACTGCCCACGCTCCTCGAGGCCGTCGCGGGCCTCGATCCCCTCGCGGCGATGCGCGCCGCGCTCGCGCTCTTCTGCGCGTTCTACGCCGTCTCCACCATCCTCTACTCGCGCCTGCCGGCGCGGGTTGGCGACTCGGCCCCCGCGGGGCTGCGCCAGCTCTCGCCGGAATCGCGGCCCCTGGTGGCCAAGATCTCGGCGCTCTTCTTCGTGGACTCCTTCGCGGGCGGCTTCATCGGCTCGGCGATCTTCGCCTACTGGTTCTCGGAGCGCTTCGGCGCCTCGCCCGCCACGCTCGCCTTCCTCTTCAGCGCCGGGCGCCTGCTCTCGGCGGCCTCCCACGTGGCGGCGGCGTGGCTCTCGCGGCGCATCGGGCTCGTGAACACGATGGTGTTCACGCACATGCCCTCGAGCTTCCTCCTCTTCACGATCGTGATCGCCGACGACTTCGCCTGGGCCGCCTTCTTCTTCCTGCTGCGCGAGTCGCTGAACGAGATGGACGTGCCCACGCGCCAGTCCTACGTGATGGCGGTGGTGAAGCCGGCCGAGCGGCTCGCGACCGCGGGCATCACCAATCTCGTGCGCTCGGGCGGCTGGGCGCTCGCGCCGATGTTCGCCGGGGCGCTCATGCAGTCGGCCGGGCTCGGCGTGCCGCTGGTCGTCGCGGGCATCGCGAAGATCGGCTACGACCTCGCGCTGTGGCGCGAATTCCGCCGCGTGAAGCCGCCGGAGGAGCGCTAGGGCCTGCGCGGCTTCGGCGCGGCGGCGGCGCGGATGCCGCGCCGCGCGAGCGCGTCGCGCAGCAGGTACTCCACCTGCCCGTTCACGCTGCGCAGCTCCGCCTGGGCCAGGCGCTCGATCTCGGCCCAGAGCGCCGGGTCGACGCGCAGCAGGAAGGCCTTCTTGTCGGGGCTCGCCACCGGGACTCAGCCCTTCCCCTTGCCACCGGGCCTGCGCGCAGGCACCCGGCGAAAGCGCAGGATCCCGCCGATCGCGGCGAGCCCGACCGCCCCCCCGGTCGCGCCGGCCCACGCGCCGACCGCCGGCTCGCCGATCGCGCCGGCGCCGAGGGCGATCGCGCACGTCCCGAAGGAGAGCCCGCCGGCCGCGAGCGTGAGCCCCATCCAGCGCCCGAGGCCCTCGCCGTCGGGATAGCGCTCGGGATGCCGGCGGTAGTTGTTGATGAGCCGCAGGTGGCCGAGGACGCCGATCGCCCAGGCGAGCCCGAGCAGGACCAGGGACGCGAGGCCGAGGGTGAGGGCGGCGGCGGTCGCGGCGTGCATCGGCGCCTCAGGTGTAGAGCGTGCCGGTGTTCACGATGGGCTGGGTGTCGCGCTCCGAGCAGAGCACGACCATGAGGTTCGAGACCATCGCCGCGCGCCGCTCGTCGTCCAGTTCCACGACGCCCTTGTCCGAGAGGCTCTTCAACGCCATCTCGACCATGGACACCGCGCCGGTGACGATCTTGGCGCGCGCGCTGATCACCGCCTCGGCCTGCTGGCGGCGCAGCATCGCCCCGGCGATCTCCGGCGCGTAGGCGAGGTGGGTGAGCTTCGCCTCCTCGATCTTCACGCCCGCGAGCTGCACGCGCACCTGCACCTCGCCGCAGAGGGCATCGGCGACCGTGTCCGCCCCGGCGCGCAGCGTGATCTCGCCCGCGTCGTGCTCCTCGCCCTCGTCGTAGTTGTAGCGGGTGGCCACGTGGCGCAGGGCCGACTCGCTCTGCACGCGCACGAAGTTCTCGAAGTCGTCCACGTCGAAGAGGGCCTGGGCCGTGTCCTCGACCCGCCACACGACCACGGCCGCGATCTCGACCGGGTTGCCGCGCTTGTCGTTCACCTTGAGGGTGTCCACGTTGTAGTTGCGCGCGCGCACGCTCACCTTCTTGCGGATGAGCCAGGGCCAGGTCCAGCGAAGGCCCGGCGTGCGCTCGGTGCCCGCGTAGTCGCCGAAGAGCGTGAGCACGCTCGCCTCGTTGGGCTGGAGCATGAAGAAGCCGGGAGCCACGAAGACCATGCCGATCCCCGCCGCCACGGCGAGGACGGGCGCGCGGGCGACCACGATGGCGAAGACGAGCCCCGCCGCGAGCCCGAGCAGGACCACGAGCATGAGGATGCCGTTGAAGGTGGCGGCGGGCTTCTCGAAGTTGCCTTCCTTGCGGTACTGGGCCATGGCGTCCTCCCCGCGGGGGGCTATTAAAGTGATATCACT
>CALEJW010000037.1 GCA_937898635.1 uncultured Pseudomonadota bacterium
GCCTCCTGGACCTCGAAGTCGTGGGCGGGCATCTTCTCGCGCGTGCGGCGGTAGACGATCATCGCCTCCTCCGCGCCCATGCGCTTCGCGGTTCGCGCCACGTCGATCGCGGTGTTGCCGCCGCCGTAGACCACCACGCGCCGGCCCAGCAGGGGCTTTTCCTCGCCCTCCATGCCGCGCAGCACCTGCACGGCGTCCAGGATCTTCGCCGCCTCGCCCGCCGGGATGTAGGCGCGCTTGGCGATGTGCGCGCCCACGGCGAGGAAGACCGCGTCGAAGCCGCCCGCCTTCTTCGACGCCATCACGTCGTCCACCTTGCGGTTCAGTTCCAGCGTCACGCCGAGGTCGAGGATGCGGGCCACCTCGCCATCGAGCACCTCGCGAGGCAGGCGGTACTTGGGAATCCCGAAGCGCATCATGCCGCCGGCCAGGGGCCCGGCTTCGTGAATGGTGACCGCGTGGCCCAGCCGGGCCAGGTGGTAGGCCGCGGAGAGCCCCGACGGCCCCGCGCCCACGACGAGCACCTTCTTCCCCGTGGCCTTCGCCGGCGCGCCGAACTTCCAGCCGCGCTTGAGCGCCTCGTCGCCGAGGAAGCGCTCCACGGAATTGATGCCCACCGCGGCGTCGAGGTGCGCGCGGTTGCACGAGCTTTCGCAGGGGTGGTAGCACACGCGCCCCATCACCGCGGGCAGCGGGTTGTTCTCCACGAGCGAGCGCCACGCCGCCTCGTAGTCGCCGCTCTCGGCGTGGAAGAGCCAGGCCTGGATGTTCTCGCCCGCGGGGCAGGCGTGGTTGCAGGGCGGCAGGCGGTCCACGTACTCGGGGCGCATCGTGCGCCA
Organism: uncultured Pseudomonadota bacterium; assembly: GCA_937898635.1. Lineage (GTDB taxonomy): Bacteria > Pseudomonadota > Gammaproteobacteria > Burkholderiales > Usitatibacteraceae > FEB-7. Next base: position 840 of record CALEJW010000037.1, read on the forward strand.
GGAGCCGGTGTGGTTCGCGAGGCTCGAGCCCGGGTCCAGGGTGATGGCGAAGGGCTTCCTCATGCGCCTTCCTCCATCAGGCCGTACTTGCGGATGTTGCGGTCCGCGGCCTCCTGGATGCTGCGGATCACGTCCTCGCGGGGCTTGGGCGAGAAGAGGTGCGCGTAGCGCTTCTGCGGCTTCAGGTATTCCTCGACCCGCGTCTTCTGGCGGATCTTCGAGACCCCCGTGACCTCGCCGTTCTCGGCCTCGTACACCGGGAAGATGCCGGTTTCCTTCGCGAGCCGCGCCATGCGGATGGTGAGCGAGGAGTCGTGGCCCCAGCCCAGCGGGCAGGGCACGAGGATGTGCAGGTAGCGCGCGCCGCGGATCTGCATCGCGCGGCGCACCTTCGCCTCGAGGTCGCGCAGCTCCGCGACGGTCGCCGTGGCGACGTAGGGGATGCCGTGCGCCATCGCGATCACGGGAAGGTCCTTGCCCTGGCCGAAGACGTTGCCCGGCGCGGCGCCGACGGCGGCGGTGGTGGCCGTGCGCGCGTAGGCGGGGGTGGCCGAGGAGCGCTGCACGCCGGTGTTCATGTAGGCGCCGTTGTCGTAGCAGATGTAGAGGACGTCGTCGTTCCGCTCGAACATCCCCGACAGGCACCCGAAGCCGATGTCGGCGGTGCCGCCGTCGCCGCCCTGGGCGACGACGCGCACGTTCTCGCGGCCCTTCACGCGCATCGCCGCGGCGATGCCCGTGGCCACGGCCGCGGTGTTGCCGAAGAGCGAGTGGATCCACGGGATCTGCCACGAGGTCTCCGGGTAGGGCGTGGAGAACACCTCCAGGCAGCCGGTCGCGTTGGCGGCGATCAGCTGTCCCTCGGTGGATTCCATCGCGGCGTCGATCGCGTAGCGCGCGCCGAGCGCCTCGCCGCAGCCCTGGCAGGCGCGGTGCCCGGAGTTGAGCGAGTTGGTGCGCCGGAGCGTCGACTGCACCGAGCGCTCGGTGTCCGGGAGCAGGCGGTTGCCGACGGTGAAGGTGCCGGTCTGGTAGAACTTGATGGGCTGGAAGGCCATGGCGAACCCCTACGAGATCTTCGCGGCGACGACGCCGACGTCGCGCAGCAGCCCCTCGGCCACCGGGCCGGAGTGCGGCGTCTCGCGCTCGCGCGCGAGGGCCCGCTCCACGAGGCCGTGGTCGAGGTCGAGGAAGGTGAGGGGCGCGAGCGTGCCGTGCGCGGCGGAGGTGAACACGCGCGCGAGGGATTCCCGCGTGATCGAGCGCCCGCCCAGGCCCGCGACCACCGTGTGCACGACGTCCGGGTGGCCCGCGTAGGAGGCGCGCACGTTCGCCGAGACGATGCCGCCGAGACCCACCGCGAGGCTCTTCTCGAGCACCACGACGCGCTTGGCGCGGGCGAGGGCCGCGCGCACCGCCGCCGTCGGCCAGGGCCGGAAGCAGGTGATGCCGAGCACGCCGATCCGCTCGCCCTTCTCGCGCAGCGCGTCCACGGTCTCCTTGATGGTGCCGAGCACCGAGCCCAGGGCCACCACGATCGTGTCCGCGTCCTCCGTGCGGTAGCCGCGCATGAGGCCGCCGGAGTCGCGCCCGAAGGCCTCGCGGAATTGCTCCGCCCAGCCGGGGATCATCTCGAGGGCGCGCATCTGGCGCACGTGCTCGAGGTAGCGCACTTCCATGAAGGCCTCCGGGCCCACCATCGCGCCGATGGAAACGGGCTTCGCGGGGTCGAGCCGCTGGCGCGGGTCGAAGGGCGGCAGGAAGGCGTCCACCTGCTCCTGCGTGGGCATGTCCACGCGCTCGTAGGCGTGGGTGAGGATGAAGCCGTCCATGCACACCATGACGGGCAGCGAGAGCGCCTCGGCGAGGCGGAAGGCCTGGATGTGCAGATCCAGCGCCTCCTGGTTGGTCTCCGCGAAGAGCAGGATCCAGCCGCAGTCGCGCTGGCTCATCGCGTCGGTGTGGTCGTTCCAGATGTTGATGGGCGCCCCGATCGCGCGGTTGGCGACCGTCATCACGATCGGCAGCCCCAGGCCCGCGGCGTTGAAGACCGCCTCCGCCATGAAGAGGAGCCCCTGGCTCGCGGTCGCGGTGTAGGCGCGGGCTCCCGCGGCCGAGGCGCCGATCGCCACGCTCATCGCGGCGAACTCGCTCTCGACGTTGATGAACTCGCAGGGCGAGAGCTCGCCCGCCTTCACCATCTCGCCCAGCCCCTCGACGATGTGCGTCTGCGGGGAGATCGGGTAGGCGCAGATCACCTCGGGGCGGCAGAGCGCCACGGCCTCCGCGACCGCGTGCGAACCTTCAATCTGCTTGAGCATGCTCGGCGGCTCCCGATTCGTGGCGCACGTGTTCGTAGGCGTCCCCGGCGGCGAGGACGTTGGCCTCCGCGATCTTCGCGGGGAACTTCTCGCGGATCGCCCTGGCGACGGATTCCAGGCTGATGAGCCCCGTGGCCGCGGCGAAGGCGCCCAGCAACGCCGCGTTGGGCACGGGGCGCCCGATGCGCTTCATCGCGATCTCCGTGGCGGGCACCGTGCAGAGGTGCCCCTTGGGGAAGCCCTTCACGAAATCCGCGAGGCCGAGGGCGGAGAAGCTGCGTGCCGTGTTGATGAGGATGTAGCCGTCGGGCTTGAGGCCGCCGAAGACGTCCACCTGGTGCAGGAGCGTCGGGTCCTGGATGATGACCGCGCCGGGCGCGAGGATCGGCTCGCGAAGGCGGATCTCGCGGTCGTCGAGGCGGCAGAAGGCGACCACCGGGGCGCCGGTGCGCTCCGAGCCGAAGCTCGGGAAGGCGAGCGCGTGGCGGCCCTCCAGGAAAGCGGCGACGGAAAGCATCTCCGCGGCGGTGACGACGCCCTGCCCGCCCCGCCCGTGGATGCGGATTTCGAACATGGTTTCTCCTCCTGCCCGGATGTTACGCACCACGCCGGGGCGGGCTTTGCGATTGCTTAAACCGGCCGCTCTCCGGCCTGCCTTGCGCTGGATCAAAGGCGCGCCGGGCCCACGCGACACAATGTGGTACCAAAGGGAAACGAGCCGGCCTCCGAGCGACGCCGTGCGATCCGCGAGGCTTCCCGGCCCTTCCCGCGCGCCGCCGCCATTCCCGGGAGTCCGCCATGAGCCTTTCCGCCCGTCTTCCCCACGACGACCGTTTCTTCGAAGTGCGCCTCGAGTCCATCGGCGGTCTCGGCGCCCATGCCGCGGGGCAGGTGCTCGCCACCGCCGCGGTGCTGAACCTGGGCCTGAACGGCGCGCACTTCTCCTCCTACGGCTCGGAGAAGAAGGGCTCCCTCGTGCGCTCCTTCGTGCGCCTGGGCCCCGGCGAGAAGCCCATCCGCGACAGCGCCCCCGTCGAGGCCCCCGACGCGGTGATCGTCTTCCACGCCGTGCTCCTCGGCAACGCCGGGACCCTCGCCGGCATGAGGAAGGACGGCGTCTTCATCTACAACGCCCCCGCGGGCACCCAGCCGCCGGCTTCGCTCGCCGCGCTCCCGAAGACCGTCCGCGTGGTGCGCGTCGACGCCCTGGGCATCGCGGTCGAGGAGAAGTCCCGCCCCAACGCGGTGCTCCTCGGCACCCTCTGCAGCCAGTATCCCTTCCTCGACGCCGAGGTGATCCTCGCCGCGCTGTGCGCGGAGTTCGCCGGCAAGCACCCCGAGGCGGTCGCGAGCAACGAGCGCGCCTTCCGCCGCGGCGGCGCGGAATTCGAGGTGATCGAGAACGTCGGCCGCGCCGAGGGCGACCTGCCGATCGCGCGCCCCGAGCCGGCATGGGGCTACGACACGCAGCCCCTCGGCGGGATCCTTCCCGAGCCCGGCAACATGGCCTGGAACGACCTGTCCGCCTCGCGCACCGGGTGGCTGCCGGTGCTGCACGGCGAGAAGTGCATCCACTGCGGCGTGTGCGACCTCGTCTGCCCCGACATGTGCCTCGCCTGGGGCGACGGCCCCGAGGGCGGCAAGTACGAGCGCGAGCTGAAGGGCGTGGACTACCGCTACTGCAAGGGCTGCCTGCGCTGCATCGAGTCCTGCCCCACCGGCGCGCTCGCGAAGGAGGCCGAGGTCCCGGGCCTCGCCGACCGGCTGCGGGTCCCGCTCTTTCCCGAAATGATCTCCTGAGGCCGACGCCATGGTCACCGACACCCTGATCGCCACCGCCCCCGCCGCCGAAGCGCTCCCCGCGGGCCGTGCCCGCCAGAAGCTCGAGTTCCGCAGCGGCAACGAGGCCGCCGCGCTCGCCGCCTGCGACGTGGGCTACCACCTCATGGGCTACTTCCCGATCACGCCGTCCACGGAGGTCGCGGAGAACCTCTCGAAGATGCAGTCCGACGGCAAGCACGACATCGTGATGGTCGCCGGCGACGGCGAGCACGGCGCGGCCGGCATCTGCTACGGCGCGGCGCTGGGCGGCGGCCGGGTCCTGAACGCCACCAGCTCCCAGGGCGTGCTCTACGCGCTCGAGCAGCTTCCCGTGCAGGCGGGCACGCGCGTGCCGATGGTGCTCAACATCGCCGCCCGCGCCGTCTCCGGGCCGCTCGACATCCGCGGCGACCACTCCGACATCTACTACACGCTCAACACCGGCTGGATCGTGCTGTGCGCGCGCGACCCGCAGGCCGTCTACGACATGAACTTCGCCGCGGTGAAGATCGGCGAGCACCTCGACGTGCGCCTGCCCGTGATCGTGGTCTACGACGGCTTCATCACCAGCCACCAGAAGCGCCGCATCCAGGTCTTCGACGACCCGGCGACGGTCAAGGCCTTCCTCGGCACGCGGCCCGACTTCCCCTCGCCGCTCGACACCGAGCACCCCACGACCTTCGGCCCGTACATGAACGACCCGGACCTCATCAACAACAAGGTCCAGCTCTCCCGGGCGATGCAGGCCGCGGGCCGCGTGATCCCCGAGGTCTTCGCCGAGCTCGAGGCCCTCACCGGCCGCAGCTACCCGGTGATGGACGCCTACCGGATGGAGGGCGCGGAAACCGCCGTGGTGCTCCTCAACTCCGCCGCCGAGACCGCCAAGGAAGCGGTGGACGAGCTGCGCGCGAAGGGCCGCAAGGTGGGAGTCCTCTCGCCGAACGTGCTGCGCCCCTTCCCCGCCGAGGCGTTCCGCGACGAGCTTCGCGCCGTGAAGGCGGTCACCATCGGCGATCGCGCGGATTCCTACGGCGCGGGCGGCGGCAATCTCTCGCTGGAAGTGCGCGCGGCGATCCAGGAGGACCCGCAGAACCGCACGCGCGTGCTCTCGCGCATCTACGGCCTGGGCGGCAAGGATTTCTACGCGGCCGACGCCGTGGCGTTCCTCGACCAGGCGGCCGAGGCCGCCGCCGCCGGGCGCGTCGCCGAGCCCTTCGCCTACCACGGCGCCACGGCCGGCCAGCCCGGGCGCGGCGCGAAACCGGGCCTGCCCCCGATCAGGGCCGAGGATGTCGCCACACCGATGGCGCACGTGCGCCGCAACCCGGCGACGGGGCGTCTCGACGTGGAGCTCGAGCCCCTCTGGAAGATGACGGAAGTGCCCAAGCGCATCTCCCCGGGCCACGGGGCCTGCCCCGGCTGCGGCGCCTTCCCGACGCTGCACCAGGTCTACAACGCGCTGCAGGGCGACGTGGTCGTGCTCTTCCAGACCGGCTGCGCGATGGTGGTGACCACGGGATACCCGTCGACCGCGCACCGCATCAACTACATCCACAACCTCTTCCAGAACGGGGCGGCCACGCTCTCCGGGCTGGTGGAGATGTACCACGAGCGCATGCGCCGCGGCGAGGTGCCGGAATCGAAGGACATCACCTTCGTGATGATCTCCGGCGACGGCGGCATGGACATCGGCATGGGCCCGGCGATCGGCGCGGCCATCCGCAACCACCGCATGATCATCCTGGAGTACGACAACCAGGGCTACATGAACACCGGCGCGCAGCTCTCCTACTCGACGCCGCTCGGCCACCGCACGGCCACGAGCGAGGTGGGCCGGAAGCTCCCCGGCAAGCGCTACCACCACAAGGACACCGCGCAGATCTTCGCCGCCTGCCACCTCCCCTACGTGTTCACCGCGAGCGAGGGCTACCCCGAGGACCTCATGCGCAAGGTCGCCAAGGCGCAGCACTACGCGAAGAACGAGGGCCTGGTGTACGGCAAGATCCTCTCCTACTGCCCGCTCAACTGGAAGGTGGCCGACGACGCGGGCCAGCCCGTGCTGCAGGCCGCGATCGACAGCTGCTTCTTCCCGCTCTACGAGATCGAGCACGGCCACACCACGCTCACCTACGACCCGGACGCCGCCGGCCGGCGCCACCCCGTGTCCGACTGGCTCGGGCTCATGGGCAAGACCAAGCACCTCCTGAAGCCCGCCAACGCCGGGATCGTCGCGGGCATCCAGGCCGAGACCGAGCGCCGCTGGGCGCGGATCAAGGCCATGCACGACAACCCGCTGCTCTAGGCCGGAGAAGACCATGGCGAGAATCATCGAGACGAGGCAGCTCACCGCCGTCACGAAGTACTTCCGGATCGACGCGCCGCTCATCGCGGCCTCCGCGCGGCCCGGGCAGTTCGTGATGCTGCGGGTGCGCGAGGGCGGCGAGCGCATCCCCATCACCATCGCCGACTACGACCGCGAGCTCGGCACCATCACCATCGTCGTCCAGGCCGTGGGCGCGACCACGCAGCGCGTGTGCGCCCTCAAGACCGGCGACGAGATCCTCGACGTGGCCGGCCCCATGGGCGGGCACATCGACATCGCCCCCGGCGGGCACGTCTGCGGCGTGGGCGGCGGCTTCGGCTCCGCGGCGCTCCTGTGCCTCATGCGCGAGTTCACCGCCCGCGGCGACACCACGACGGCGATCCTGGGCGCGCGCAACAAGGACCTCCTCATCCTCGCCGACGAGCTGCGCCCGCTCTGCACGCACCTGGAGATCTGCACCGACGACGGCTCCGCGGGCTTCAAGGGCTTCGTCACCCAGCGCCTCGCGCAGCTGATCGAGGCGGGCCCGCCGCGGCGCCCCGACAGCGTGGTGGCGATCGGCCCCATGGCGATGATGCGCGCGGTCGCCGAGACCACGCGCGGGCCGAAAGTGAAGACGCTGGTGTCGATGGACCCGCTGATGGTCGACGGCACCGGGATGTGCGGCGGCTGCCGCGTCACCGTCGGCGGCAAGGCGCAGTTCGCCTGCGTGGACGGCCCGTGCTTCGACGCCCACGAGGTCGATTTCGACGTCGCCATGCGCCGCAACAAGGCCTACGTGCAGGAGGAGAAGCGGGCCGTGGACCGCGCCGCCTGCATGGACAGAAGGGAGACAGCGTAATGCCAGTCAAACGCGCGGATAAGACCCCGATGCCGGTTCGCGAGGCGCAAGCGCGCGCCCGCGACTTCATCGAGGTGAACGAGGGCTACACCCAACGCCATGCCAGCTTCGAGGCGGAGCGCTGCCTGCGCTGCCAGGACCCGGTGTGCGTGGGCGGCTGCCCGGTCAACGTGCCGATCCCGGACTTCATCCACGCGGTCGCGATGGGCGACATGGCGGGGGCGGCGAGGATACTGCGCTCGGCGAACCCGCTTCCCGCGATCTGCGGGCGGGTGTGCCCGCAGGAGTCGCAGTGCGAGGCCGAGTGCAGCATGACGGCGCGCTTCACCCCGGTGGCGATCGGCCACCTGGAGCGCTTCGTGGCCGACTGGGAGCGCACGCAGCCTCCCGCGGCGAAGGCCGAGATCACCCGCAAGGAGCGCATCGCCATCATCGGCGCGGGCCCCTCCGGGCTCGTGTGCGCGGGCGCGCTCGCGCGGCTGGGCTACCCGGTCACGATCTACGAGGCGCTGCACGCCGCGGGCGGGGTGCTGCGCTACGGCATCCCGGAGTTCCGCCTCCCGAAGGAAGTGCTCGACTGGGAGATCGGGCTCCTCAAGGCCATGGGCGTGGAGATCGTCTGCAACGTGATCATCGGCAAGACCCTCACCCTCGACGAGCTCTTCGGCAAGATGGGCTTCTCCGCCGTCTTCATCGGCACCGGCGCCGGCCTGCCGCAGTTCCTCGGCATTCCGGGCGAGAACCTGAACGGCGTCATGAGCGCGAACGAGTTCCTCACGCGCGTGAACCTCATGGGCGGCTACGACCCCGAGAAGGCCGACACGCCCGTGCACGTGGGCAAGCGCGTGGCCGTGATCGGCGCGGGCAACACCGCCATGGACGCGGTGCGCACCTCGATGCGCATGGGCGCCGAGAAGGCGATGGTGGTCTACCGCCGCAGCGACAGGGAGATGAGCGCGCGCGTCGAGGAGTACCACCACGCGATGGAGGAAGGCGTCGAGTTCCACTGGCTCACCAACCCGCTGGAGGTGCAGGGCAACGCGGAAGGCTGGGCCACGGGACTCAAGTGCCAGAAGATGAAGCTCGGCGAGCCCGACGCCTCGGGCCGCGCGCGGCCGGTGCCGATCCCGGATTCGGAGTTCGTGCTGCCGGTGGACAACGTGATCCTCGCGATCGGAACGACCCCCAACCCGCTGCTCACCCGCACCACCTCGGGGCTCCTCACCAACAAGAAGGGCTGCCTCGTGGCCGACGAGAAGACGGGCCTCACCTCGAAGGCGCTGGTCTTCGCCGGCGGCGACGCGGTGACGGGGGCGGCGACGGTGATCCTCGCCGCGGGCGCCGGCAAGCGGGCCGCCCAGGCGATCCACGAGGCGCTGGAAGCGCGCGGGGCCTAGCGGCCCCTCTCGCGACTGCCGGAAGCTTCCGGAGGTCCCTTCCCGGGCCCTAGCGGCCCGGGCCGCGGTGCACGCGGCGCTCGCCGCCCAGGGCGAGCCCCGGCCCGCCACCCGCGGCGAGGAGCTGGTCCCAGTCCACGCCGTCGGCGCGGACGTACTCGAGGGCCCGCGTCACCCACTGCACGTGCTCGGCCTCCTCGCGGGCCATGTCCACCGCGAGCGCGCGCACGGCCTCGTCGGCCGTGGTGCCGGCGATCCACTCGAAGAAGCGGCGGGCGTTGCGCTCGGCCTTGAGCGCGATCTCCAGGAGCTGCCGGGGCGTGGCCACGTTGAAGACCAGGCTGCAGTCGACGCTCTCCGGCGGGCCGGATTCCAGCCAGCGGTAGCGGTCGGGGGGGATTTCGGGCAGCGCGAGGTCCTTGGACGCCTCGCGCAGGAGCTCGTAGTGCTCCTGCTCGAAGTGCGCGAGGTTGCCGCACAGCCCCGCGAGGACGTCCTCGCCGCGGTCGGTGAAGTGGTCCTTCAACTTGCGGTAGCACTTGGCCGCCTCGAACTCGATGGCGAGCGCGTGCGCGTAGAACTCCTCGACGCTTCCGATGGGCTCGAGCATGGGAGACACCTCCTCACCATGGACGATGACCCCGGATCGGCCTCGGACGGTTGACTTGGGTCAACGCCTCTCCCGATGGCGCCGGCCGGAAGCGGCGCCCGGGCGGAAGGACCGGTCAGCGCCCGGGCTTGCGGCCCGGCGCCTTGGGCGGGATGGTCCCGGAGATCCGGCAGAGGATGCCCTCCACCGCCTTGCCGCCCTGGAAGCGCGTCACGCTGCAGCGGGAGATCTCGCCCTTGGCGGCGAGCTCGATGAGGGAAGCGCGCACCTTGCCGAGGGGAGCGCCGATGGACTCGGCGACCTCGCGGTCGAGTTGCTGGCCGTTCTTTCTCAGGTACTGCAGGATCGGCGTCGCGTACATGGGAACGGCTCCGGGAGGGAAGATGGTGGCCTGGGGCGGAATTGAACCACCGACACAAGGATTTTCAGTCCTCTGCTCTACCAACTGAGCTACCAGGCCGGGAGGTGTCGCGGAAAGCCCGGCATTATAGCGTTTTCGGGCGCCCCAAGCCAATCCGGGCGAGCGCCCCGGGGTTCTAGAGCCTCGTGAGGAAGAACGCGGGCAGGAAGGCGATGGCGATGGAGCCCGCGAGGCACAGCAGGCTCGCCCCCATGGCGATGCCGCGCGAGGGCGCATGGCCCGACGAGGCCGCCGCCGGGCTCATGAACATGAACTGGATCACCCGCAGGTAGAAGTAGATGCCGAGGTAGCTGCCCACGAGGCCCAGCACCGCCCAGGCCGTGTAGCCCGCGGCGATCACGTTCTTGAAGATCAGGAACTTGGCGATGAAGCCCGGGAAGGGCGGGATGCCCGCGAGCGAGAGCATCGCCATGCCGATCAGGAGCGCGGCGAAGGGGTGCGTGTGGAAGAGGCCCTTCAGGTTCTCGAGCCGGTCGCGTTCGCGGTCGTCCGCGTTGGCCGGGAGCGCGGCGAAGGCGAGCACGTTCATCACGCCGTAGGCCGCGAGGTAGAACACCACCGCCTGGAAGCGCGTGGGCCCGTCGCCCACGAAGGCGAAGAAGAGGTAGCCCGCGTGCGCGATGGAGGAGTAGGCGATCATGCGCCGCAGCCCCGGCTGGCGCATCGCCGTGAGGTTGCCCCACACGATCGAGACGAGCGGCAGGATCACCAGCAGCCCCACGAGGGACTCGCCCACGGGCGCCGTGCCGAAGACCCGCGCCGCGGCCACCAGCACGCCGGCCTTCACGAGCACGGCCATGTAGGCGGTCGAGGGCACGCTCGCCGCCTCGTAGGCGTCCGGCGCCCAGCCGTGGAAGGGGACGATCGCGGCCTTGAGGAAGAACGCGGAGACCACCATCACCACGGCCGTGCGGGCGAGGAGGTCGGGCGAGGAGAGCGCCGTGGCGAAGCTCGCGAGGCCGAGGGAGCCCGTCGAGCCGTACATGAGGGAGGCGCCCATCAGGAAGGAGGCGCTCGCGGTGCCCGAGAGGACGAGGTACTTGAGCGCGGCCTCGGCGGCCTCGGGCCGGCGGTAGCCCAGGAGCACCAGCACGTACACCGGGATCGACATGATCTCGATGCCGAGGAAGAGCGTGAGGAAGCTCTCCGCGGAGGCGAGCAGGCACACCCCGTAGAGCGAGGCGAGGAAGAGCGGGTAGAAGGGGCCCTCGCCGAAATCCTCCTTCGAGAAGAGGAGCACGGGCACGGCGAGCGCGAGGAGGATCGCCTTCGCGAAGGCGGCCGGCGGCGTGAGGACGAACTGGCCCGGGAAGGGCGCGCCGGTCCAGCCGGTGAAGCCCAGCCAGGCCGCGGCGCCGGCGGCGGTCGCGACGAAGGCCACCGCCATCGGCAGCGCCGCGTGGGAGCGCTCGGCGAAGATCTCGAGGAGGATGAGGACGACGATGCCGGCGAGCAGCAGGTGCTCGGGGGCCATCGCGGTGAGGGCGGCGGCGGTGTTCATCGCGCGGCCTCCGGCGCGGGAAGCGTCCCCGTGAGCTTCGTCACGGGCTGGCGCGGGGCGGAGACGAGCTCCTGGTACTCGCGCGCGGCGAGCTCGGTGCGCTTCATGGCGGAATCGGGGAAGAGCCCGAGCCAGAAGACGGCCGCCACGATCGCGGCGAGGATCGCGCCCTCGCGCAGGTTCAGGTCCCCGACGGGGCCGTGCGGCACCCGCTCGGCGCCGAAGAGGAAGCGCTGCGCGAAGCGCAGCATGTAGAGCGCGCCCAGCACCACGCCGCTCACCGCCGCCGCCGCCACCCAGAGCGCGTAGGACGACCCGCCCGCCGAATCCCGCCAGCCGGCCGCGAAGGCGCCCATCAGCACCAGGAACTCGCCCGTGAAGCCGCTCGTCGTGGGCAGGCCCACGGAGGCGAGCGTGAGGATGAGGAAGAAGACCGAGTACACCGGCAGCAGCTTCGCGAGCCCCCCGTAGGCCGCGAGCTCGCGGGTGTGGCAGCGCTCGTAGATCATCCCGACCATGAGGAAGAGCCCGGCGGCGACCAGGCCGTGGCTCACCATCTGCACGATCGCGCCCTGGATGCCCAGGAGGTCCAGGCTCACGAGCCCGAGCATCACGTAGCCCAGGTGGCTGATGGAGGAGTAGGCGATGATCTTCTTGATGTCCTCCTGCACGAGCGCGAGGCAGGCGCCGTAGACGATGCTCACCACCGCGAGCGTCGAGAGGAGCGGCACCGCGAGGCGCGTCGCGTCGGGGAAGAGCGGGAAGCCGAGCTTCAGGAACCCGTAGGTCCCCATCTTGAGGAGCACGCCCGCGAGGATCACGGAGCCCGCGGTGGGCGCCTCCACGTGCGCGTCCGGGAGCCACGTGTGGAAGGGCACCATCGGCACCTTGATCGCGAAGGAGAGCGCGAAGGCCGCGAGCAGCCACTGCTGCGCCTCCAGGGGCAGGCGCGCCTTGTAGAGGTCGGCGAAGGCGAAGGAGGTGATCCCGGTCGTCGCCCACAGCGAGTACACGAGGTAGATCACCGCGGCGAGCATGAGGATCGAGCCGAAGGCGGTGTAGAGGAAGAACTTGATCGTCGCGTAGATGCGCCGCTCGCCGCCCCAGATGCCGATCATGAGGAACATCGGGATCAGCATCGTCTCCCAGAAGAGGTAGAAGAGGAAGAGATCCTGCGCGACGAAGGTGCCCAGCATCGCGAACTGGATGAGGAAGACCATCGCGTAGAAGAGCTTCACGTCCTTCGTGATCGCGCTGAAGGCGCCCGCGGTGACCAGCGGCCCCAGGAAGGTGGTGAGGAGGACGAGCAGGATGTTGTAGCCGTCCAGCCCGATCGAGTAGGTGACGCCCCAGGCCGGGATCCACGGCGCGTGCGTCGCGGCCTGCAGGCCGGGCACCGCCGGGTCGAAGTGCGCGTAGAGGACGAGGGAGAGCGCGAACTGCAGGAGCATCGCGCCGAGCGTGAGCGCGCGAACGGCGCCCTCGCGTCCCGCGGGCACGGCCGCGACGGCGAACATGCCGGCCACCGGCAGGTAGAGGACCAGCGAGAGGAGCGTCGAATCAGCCATGGCGCCACATCCAGACGAGGCTCGCCACCATGCCCACGAGGACGAGGAAGGCGTACTTGTGCAGGCTTCCCGTCTGCACGCGGGAGAGCCGGCCCGCGGCGCGCTGCGCGGCCGAGGCGAGCCCGTTGAGCGTCCCGTCGAGGAGGATCCGGTCGCCGAGCTTCAGGAACACGGCGTCCGAGAGCCACACGAGCGGCCGGCCGATGACGCGCTCGTAGAGCTCGTCCACGTAGTACTTGTTGTTGAGCACGCGGTAGGCCCCCGAGAAGCGGGCCTTCACCGCCGCGGCGCGCGAGGCGTCGCCGCCGAAGAACCAGGCCGCCGCGGCGAGGCCCGCGGCCGCGATCGCGATCGAGCCGCCCACCACCCAGTAGTGCAGGGGCTGGACCTCCGCCTTCAGGCCGGGGATCGGCAGCATCGGCTCGAGGAAGTGCGGGATCGCGAGGAACCCGCCCACCGCGGAGAGGAAGGCGAGCACCATGAGCACGCCCGTCATCGAGAACGGCGACTCGTGGATGTGGTGCTCCACGTCCTTCAGCATCCGGGGCTTGCCGAAGAAGGTGAGCCACAGGAGGCGGAACATGTAGAACGCGGTGAGGAGCGCCGTGAAGGCCATCACCGCGAAGAGCAGCGCCGAGCCGCCCCGCGAGCTGCCCAGGGCGAACCACAGGATCTCGTCCTTGGAGAAGAAGCCCGAGAGCGGCGGGATGCCGGCGATGGCCGCGGTGGCGATGGCGAAGGTCACGAAGGTGACGGGGATCTTGCGCCCCAGGCCGCCCATCTTCTGGATGTCCTGCTCGCCCGACATGGCGTGGATCACGCTCCCCGCGCCGAGGAAGAGGCAGGCCTTGAAGAAGGCGTGCGTGGTGACGTGGAAGATCGCCACGCCGTAGGCGCCCACGCCGAGGGCCACGAACATGAAGCCCAGCTGCGAGACCGTGGAGTAGGCGAGCACCTTCTTGATGTCGTCCTGGGCGATGGCGATGGTGGCCGCCATGAGCGCGGTGAGCGCGCCCACCGCCGCGATGAGGGCGGAGGCCTCCGGCGCGACGAGGTACACGCCCGACATGCGCGCGACGAGGTACACGCCCGCGGTCACCATGGTCGCCGCGTGGATGAGGGCGGAGACGGGCGTGGGGCCGGCCATCGCGTCGGGCAGCCACACGTAGAGCGGGATCTGGGCGGACTTGCCGGTGGCGCCGATGAAGAGGAGGACTCCCACGAGGCTCGCGGAGACCGCCGGCAGGGTGGCGCCCGAGAAGGCCGCGTTGATCCTCGGCATGTCGAGCGTGCCCAGGGCCGAGTAGAGCACGAACATGCCGAGCAGGAACCCGGCGTCGCCGATGCGGTTGGCGATGAAGGCCTTCTTGCCCGCGGCCGCCTTCTCCATGTCGCCGAACCAGAAGCCGATGAGGAGGTAGGAGGCGAGCCCCACGCCCTCCCAGCCCACGAAGAGCACGAGGAGGGACTTGCCGAGCACCAGCGCCAGCATGAAGAAGAGGAAGAGGTTCAGGTACGCGAAGTAGCGCGCGTAGCTCTTGTCCTCGTGCATGTAGCCGATGGAGTAGATGTGGATGAGCGTGCCCACGCCCGTCACGATGAGCGTCATCACCGCGCTCAGGCGGTCGAACCAGAAGGCGATCTCGAACGTGTCCTGGCCCACCATCGCCCAGGTGTAGGCCGTCTCCGCGATCGGCGTCCAGCCGCCCGCCTTGAGGTCGAGGAAGCACTTGAGGGTCACCGCGAAGGCCATCGCGGGGAGCCCGCAGCCCACCACGGAGACGAAGCGCTTGCCCAGGCGGTTGCCCGCCAGGCCGTTCACGAGGAAGCCCGCGAGCGGCAGGAGGACGATGAGGGTGAGGAGTCCCATGGCCCGGTCAGCCCTTCAGGTCCGTGTAGGACTCGATGTCGAGGGAGCGCTTGCGGCGCACCAGCAGCAGCACGATGGGGATCGCGATCGCGATCTCGGCCGTGGCCACCACGAAGATCAGGAACACGAGCACCGCGCCCACGGCGGAGCCCATGGTGTGGGCGAAGGTGACGAGGCTCAGGTTCACGCCGTTGAGCATCAGTTCCATGCACATGAGCATCACCAGCACGTTGCGCCGGATGATGACGCCCGTGAGCCCGAGGGCGAAGAGCGAGGCCGCGAGGACCTGCAGCATCTGGACCTTATCCACGCTCGTGCCTCCGGTTCTCCTGGATCACCGCGAGCGCGGCGACCACGGCCACGAGGAGCAGCACCGAGGTGAGCTCGAAGTGCAGCCAGTACTCGGTGAGGAACGCGGTGGAGAAGCGCGCGATGTCGAAGGGCTCGCCCAGCGCGCCCCGCGGGGCGTGCGGCAGGTCGTTCCAGTAGCCCACGGCGAGCGCCTCCGCGAGCAGCGCGAAGCCGATGATGCCGGGCCAGAGGAGCTTCGAGTACTTGGCGGTGGCCGACTCGTCGCGCGGGTCGAGCAGCATGATCGCGTAGACCATGAAGACCATCACCGCGCCCACGTAGATGAGCACCTGGAAGGCGGCGATGAAGTGCACGCCCAGGAGCCCGTACACGCCGCCCAGGAACACCATGCAGGAGACGAGGGCGAGGGCCACGCGCATCGGCTGGCGCAGCACCAGCATGAGGGAGGCGCTCACGAACGCGCACGCGGCGAAGCCCCAGAGGAGCAGCGTGTCGAGGTGGGCGAGGAAGTCGCGGATCATGGCCGTTCTCCGGTCTTCGCGCGCGGCGGGGCCGGCGGATAGGGCTTGGCGACGTCGGCCTGCGGCTGCCACTCCAGGAGCTCGGCCTTGCCGAGCCACATCGCCCAGCGGTCGTCCCCGGGCAGCGCCGGCACTTCCTTCGCCATGCGGATCGCGTCCTCGGGGCAGGCCTCCACGCACAGCCCGCAGAAGACGCAGCGCGAGTAGTCGATCTCGAAGCGCACCGGGTACTTCGGGTGCGCGGCGTCGTCCGGGTCGAAGCCCGCCTCGATCTCGATCACCTTGGCCGGGCACACCGTCGCGCACATGTTGCAGGCGATGCACTGCGGCGAGCCGTCGGGCCGGCGCGTGAGGACGTGCTTGCCGCGGTTGCCCTTCGCGTAGTCGAAGCGCGTCTCTTCCGGGTAGTAGGTGGTGAGCGCGCCCTTGCGGCCGGTCATCCACTTGAACATGTTGCGGGCGAAGACGCCGCCGGTGATCCACAGCCCGCGCAGGATCTCGAAGAGGTAGGCGCGCTCGTACCAGCCCATCTCGGGCTCGTTCCAGTAGCGCTTGCGCACGTGGGGTTTCGGGCTCACGAGCGGATCCACCACACGGCGACCGCGGTCACGCAGAGGTTCGCGACGGCGAGCGGGAGCATGAACTTCCAGGCGAACGTGAGCACCTGGTCGTAGCGGAAGCGCGGCAGCGTCCAGCGGATGAGGATCTGGAAGCTGCACACGACGAAGACCTTGAGCAGGAAGGTGCCGAGCTGCGTGACGACCACGGCGCCGTGGGGCATGGCCACCGCCGCGCCGCCCGGGAGGGCGAAGCCCGCATCCGACATCCACGGCAGGTTGTAGCCGCCGAGGAAGAGCGTGGTGAAGAGCGCGCCGATGATCGCGATCTCGATGAATTCCGCGAACATGAACAGGCCCATCTTCATCGCGCTGTACTCGGTGAAGTAGCCCGCGATCAGCTCGCTCTCGGCCTCCGGCAGGTCGAAGGGGATGCGCTTGTTCTCGGCGATGGCCGCGGCGAGGAAGAGCGTGGCCGCGAAGGGCTGGTACACGATCCCCCAGGCCGGCAGGAACCCCAGCACCGTGCCCGACTGGTGGCGGACCATGGCGTCGAGGTCCACCGTGCCGTAGATGAGGATGAGGCCGAGCACCGTGAGGCCCAGCACCAGCTCGTAGGAGATCATCTGCGAGCCCGCGCGCAGCGCCCCCAGGAGGGAGAACTTGTTGGACGAGGACCAGCCCGCGAGCATCGCCCCGATGATCGTGAGGCCGCTGAAGGCGAAGACGATGAGCAGCCCCGCGTCGAGCCGCGCGATCTGCATCGGGTAGCTCTTGTCGCCGAACCACTCCCCGAGGGGCGCCCAGAGCGCCGCGGGCGTGAGGTTGCCGCCGAAGGGCACCACGGCGAAGACGAGGAGCACGGGGGTGAAGACGACCCAGGGCGCGACCGCGTAGGCGTACCAGTCGTAGGTGCGCGGCTTGAAGTCCTCCTTGAGGAGCATCTTCAGGCCGTCGGCCATGCCGTGGAAGAGGCCCCACCACACGAGCTTCACCTGGGTGAAGGGGATGCGGATGTAGGCGCGGTTGGCGCCGATGCGGTCGGACATGACCGCGGCCTGCTTCCTCTCGACCCAGGTGAGGATCGTGCCGAAGCCCATCAGCACGCTGATCGCGTAGCCGATGAAGAGAAGGGCGATAACGAGGTCCGCGATCATGGGCCGCCTCCGGGGGCGAGCGCGAGGGACGCGAAGAGCGTTTCGGCGTCGGCCGCCTGCGCGGGCTTCGGGAAGCACTTCGCGAAGGCGCTCGTGACGCCGGCGAAGTTGGTGTAGTGCCCGCTGCGCTCGGTCTGGATGGAGATCGGGATGAACACGTCCGCGTGGCCGTTCTCCGGCTGCAGCCAGGCGTTGAGGTAGACGATCTTCGCCCCCGCGGGGATGCGGTTGAAGTCGAGTCCCTCGCCCCAGACGAGGACCAGGTCCGCGTCCTTCGGGATGTCGGGCGGGGCGTCGCCGAAGATCGCCTTCGCGCCGGCCGTGTTGGGGTTCTTGTCGGCGCGGATGAGGATCGCGTCCTCGACCACCTCGCCGGGCTCGGGGGCGTGGTCCGCCTTCACCCGCGCGTCCAGGCGCTCGCCGAAGGCGGCGCGGAACGCGGCGAGCTCCTCGTTGGAGCCCCAGCTCGAGACGAGCGCCACGGGCTTCCTCGCGGCGGCGATGAGGGAGCGCGCCATGGCGATCGCGCCCTGCAGCTCCGCGGCGCGGCCCTTGAGCATCGCCCCTTCCGCGCGGGCCCGTCCCAGGAGCTTCGCGAGGTCGCGGCCCTTGTTGCAGATCCACGGCCCGTTCACGGCCGGGTTCTCGAGCGGCGTCACGCGATCGATCGACTCGTTCTGCGCGCGCATGTCGGGCGCGCGCAGGCGCCACTCGGGGCGGCGGTGCCAGAGGTTCACGGTGCAGCCGCGAGCGCAGCCCGGGCAGACGGAGGCCGTGGGCTTCAGGTACCACACGCGCGCCTTGTGCAGGAACGAGGGCGACAGGAGCGCGCCCACCGGGCAGAGGTCGATCACGTTGTCGGAGTACGGGTCGTTCGCGAAGGAGCCGTCCTCCACCGCGCGCACCAGCGAGTGGTCGGCGCGGTTCTGCATGCCCAGGCCGTTCGACTTCGAGACCTCCCGCGTGAAGCGCACGCAGCGCGTGCACTGGATGCAGCGCTCGTTGTCCAGGACGATGCGCGGGGAGAGCGCGTGGTGCTTGGTCTCGTGGTTCTTCGCGTCGCGCGAGAGGCTCCGCTCGCCGTTGTACTCGTAGTGGTAGTCCTGCAGCGTGCACTCGCCCGCCTTGTCGCAGATGCCGCAGTCCACCGGGTGGTTCAACGTGATGAACTGGAGCGTGTCCTTGCGGCGCTGGCGCACGCCCTCGGAGTTGGTGTGCACGACCATGCCCTCGGAGACGGGCATGTTGCAGGCGATGTCGATCCACTCCCCGCCCTTGTCCTCGACGCCCACCACGCAGATGCGGCAGTTGCCGGGCACCGAGAGCTGCGGGTGCCAGCAGAAGTAGGGGATGAAGATGCCCGCCGCCCGCGCCGCGTCCATGACGGTCTGGCCGGCCGGCGCCTCGATCTCGCGCCCGTCGATGGTCAGGCGAGGCATTCGAGCCTCCCGTCGCACTTCGAGCGCTTGTTGGCGATGAAGTACTCGAACTCGTCGCGGAACTTGTTGAGGATGCCCACCGTCGCGTAGCCCGCGGCGTCGCCCATGCCGCAGATGGTGGTGCCGTCGTTCGCCTCCGAGATCGCGTAGAGGCGGTCGATGTCCTCGGGGACGCCCTGGCCGGCGACGATGCGGTCGATGATGCGGTGCATCCAGCCCATGCCCTCGCGGCAGGGCGTGCACTGGCCGCAGGACTCGTGGTGGTAGAAGCGCAGGAGCACCTGCAGCAGGCGCACCATGCAGGTGCCCTCGGCGATGACGATCATGCCGCCGGAGCCGAGCCCCGAGCCCGCGGGGTTCACGGACTCGTGGGAGAGCATGAGGGGCTCGATCTCGGCGCGCGTGAGCACCTTGGTGGAGATGCCGCCCGGGACGATGCACTTCATCTTCGCGCCGTGGAGCATCCCGCCGCAGTCCTCGTCGAGGAACCTCGCCCAGGGGTAGCCGTACTCGACCTCGTAGACGCCGGGCTTCGCGATGTGGCCGGAGATGGAGATCAGCTGCGTGCCGGGGCTCTTGGCCGTGCCCACCTTGCGGAATTCCTCCGCGCCCATGCGCACGATGCCGGTGATGTTGGCGAGCGACTCGACGTTGTTGATGACGGTCGGCTTCTGGTAGAGGCCGCGCACCGTGAGGCGGGGCGGGCGGTTCCTCGGGTAGGGCTTGCGGCCCTCGATGGAGGTGATGAGCCCGGAGGCCTCGCCGCAGACGTAGGAGCCGGCGCCGCGGTACACCACGATGTCCAGCTCGAACGGCGTGCCGTGGAGCTTCGCGCCCAGCAGCCCCGCCGCGTAGGCCTCGTCGATGGCGCCCTGGATGCGGCGGTAGGGCAGGTCGAACTCGCCGCGGATGTAGACGAAGGCGTTCCTCACGCCGAGCGCGTAGGAGGCGATGAGCATCGATTCCACGAGGAGGTGCGGGGCGTTCTCGAGGATCCAGCGGTCCTTGAAGGTGCCGGGCTCGCCCTCGTCGGCGTTGGCGCAGAGGTAGTGCGTCTCGTCCGAGCCGGGCTTCATCACCGCCCACTTGCGCCCCACCGGGAAGGCCGCGCCGCCGTGGCCGAGGAGCCCCGAGGCGGTCACTTCCTTCGTGATGTCCACGGGCTGCATCGTCGTGAGGGCCTTTTCCAGCGTGGCGTAGCCGCCGCGCGCGCGGTAGGCCTCGAGCGTGTGCGAGGTGGGCGTCACCTCGAAGTTCATGATGAGCTGGCGGCCGGGCATGGCTATTTCCCCTCCCCGGCGGCGGCGAGCTCGTCCACGAGGCGGTCGAGCTTCTCCAGGCTCATGTCCTCGTGGTAGGCCTCGTTCACCATCACCACGGGCGCCGTGCCGCAGGAGCCCAGGCACTCGACCACGGAGAGCGTGAAGCGCCCGTCGGGCGTGGTTTCTCCGGGCCCGATGCCGAGCCTCTTGCGCAGGTAGCCGACGACGCCCTCGGCGCCGCGCATGGAGCAGGCGATGTTGCGGCAGGCCTGCAGGTGGAAGCGGCCGATGGGCTTCCTGCGCAGCATCGTGTAGTAGGAGAGCACCTCCTCCACCTGGATGCGGGGCACGCCGAGGTAGTCCACGAGGCCGACGATGTCCTCCTCGGCCACGAAGCCGCGGTCCTCCTGGATGCGCCTGAGGCACGGAAGCACGAGCGAGGCCTCGAAGCCCGCGGGATAGCGCTCCTTGAGCTTCTCGAACTCGGGGACGAGGTGCCTCACCGGTCGCACTCCCCGCCGATCATGTTGATCGAGCCGAAGGTCGGCACGAGGTCGGCGAGCTGGTAGCCCTCCAGGAGCATCGCCGCCCCGCCCATGTGCACGAAGCTGGGCGCGCGCACGTGCACCTTGTACGGCGTGCCCTCGCCCGTGGAGACGAGGTAGAAGCCGAGCTCCCCGTTGGCGCCCTCGTGGGCGTGGTAGATCTCGCCCGCCGGCACCCTCGGGCCCTCCATCACCAGCTTGAAGTGGTTGATGAGGGACTCGATCTCGCCGTACACGAAGGGCTTCTCCGGGAAGCTGCAGCGCCGGTCGTCCACGTTGATCGGCCCCTCGGGGAGCATCCCCACGAGCTGGCGGATCATGTGCACGCTCTCGTCCATCTCGCGCATGCGCACGTAGTAGCGGTCGTAGTTGTCGCCCTTGATGCCCACCGGCACCTCGAAGTCGAGCTCCGCGTAGGCGAGGTAGGGCGTGTCCTTGCGAAGGTCCCGCGGCGCGCCCGTGGAGCGCAGCATCGGGCCCGTGAAGCCGTAGTCGAGCGCCTGGGCCGTGGTGAGCACGCCCACGTCGCGCATGCGGTCGATGAAGATGCGGTTCCTGTCCACCAGCCCGTGCACGCGGCCGATGAACTCCTCGTACTGCACGAGGATCTCCTCCAGGCGCTTGAGCCACCCCGGCGGCAGGTCGCGCGCGAGCCCGCCGATGCGCCCGTAGGAATAGGTGACGCGGGCGCCCGCGAGGTCCGCGATGTGCTCGTAGATGTAGTCGCGGATCATCACCAGGTAGAGGAAGGCGGTCATCGCCCCCAGCTCCATGAGGGCCGCGGCGATGCAGGTGAGGTGGTCCGCGAGGCGCGAGTACTCCGACAGGAGCGTCCTCAGGTACTTCGCGCGCGGCGTGATCTCCACGCCCATCAGGCGCTCGACCGCGTCGCAGTAGGCGAAGTCGTTGATGAGCGCCGAGCAGTAGTTCAGGCGGTCGACGTAGGGGATGAGGTTGTGCCAGGTGTGCGACTCGCACTCCTTCTCGAAGCCGCGGTGGAGGTACCCGCAGTGCACGTCGGCGCGGATGATCCGCTCGCCGTCGAGCTCCGCGAAGATCTGGATCGTGCCGTGGGTGGCCGGGTGCGAGGGGCCGATGCTCACGATCACCGTGTCCTCGCGCTCGCTCGTGACGAACGCGGGGCGGACGGGATTGGCGATCCGGGGCGCGTTCACGTCAGTCGCGCTCCGAGGCGACCCAGTCGCGGTAGGGCACGATCGGCTGCTCGAGCTCCTTCGGGTAGTCCTTCCTCAGCGGGTGGCCGGAGAAGCCCTCGTAGAGGAGGATCGGGCGCAGGTCCGCGTTGCCCTCGAAGGCGATGCCGTACATGTCGTGGCACTCGCGCTCCATGAAGGCGGCCGAGCCGTAGAGCTTCGTGAGGGAGGCCACGCGCGGGGCGTCCTCGGGCACGCCGGTCTTCAGGCGCACGCGCACCTTGTGCGCGGTGGAGTAGAAGTGCCACACCACGTCGAAGCGCGGCGAGCGGCCGGGCCAGTCCACCGCCGTCACGTCGAGGAAGAGGTCGAAGCCGAATTCCGCCTTGAGGGCGCGCGCCGCCGGCTCCACCGCGCCCGGCGCGAGGTTCACGACCAGGATGCCGTGCGAGACGCTGGCCTCCTCCTCCCTTGCCGCGAGACGGTCCTTGATCCGGTCGAAAACCTCGGCGCCCATTTGCTCAAAAGTCCTTGGTGATGATCGGGTGCTTCTCGCGCGCGATCTTGTCCTGCAGCTGCATGATCCCGTCGATCACCGTCTCGGGGCGCGGCGGGCAGCCGGGGATGTAGATGTCCACGGGGATGACCCGGTCGATCCCCTGGAGCGCCGCGTAGTTCTGGTAGAAGCCGCCGCTCGTCGCGCACACGCCGAAGGCCATCACCCACTTCGGCTCGCACATCTGCTCGTAGACCTTGAGGAGAATCGGCGCCTGCTTGTGCGTGACCGTGCCCACGACCATGAGGAGGTCCGACTGGCGCGGCGAGAAGCGCGGCAGCGCCGCCCCGAAGCGGTCCGTGTCGTAGGGGCTGGAGCTCACCGCCATGAACTCCATCGCGCAGCAGGCGGTGACGAAGGGGTACGGAAAGAGCGAGAACTTGCGCGCCCAGCCGACCAGCTCGTCCTTGCGCGTGGAGAGGTACTCGAAGGCCGCGGACTTGCCGTGGGACCCCGCCGGGTGGATGGGGATGGTCTTCGCGCTCATTGCCGCACCGCCTCGAGGAGCCTCGCCTTGTAGACGTAGGCGATGATGAGCACCAGCAGGAAGATGAAGACGCCCAGGGTGAAGAGCATGAAGCCGGTGAGCGGCTGCGCGCCCAGCGCCCAGATGAAGAGGAAGACCGTCTCCAGGTCGAAGAGGATGAAGACGATCGCCACCGCGTAGTACTTGATCGGCACCGCCTTCACGTTCCTCGTGTCCACGGGCGTGGCGCCGCACTCGAAGGGCTCGAGCTTGGTCTCGGTATCGACCGGCTTGGGCCCCAGGATGCGGTTGAGCATCAGCATCATGGCCACGACGCCGAGGATCGCGGCCATGTACAGGAGGAAGACTACATAGGGGTTCATCGTGGGCGGTGGCGGCCGTGCTTTCCGGCCGCTTTCCTGTGAGCCAAGAGGTTAGCCTTTGGGGGCACGTCGCCTTTGACGCACATCAAGCCCGGGAGACCACCCCCGCGCGCCCTCCGGACGCGATTCGCCTCCGGGATCATTGACTTGCGTCGTTCGCCTCCCGCAGAGTCCCCGCGACAATGCCGCCCATGGGGAAAGGAAGGATCGCCGCGATCGCCGGCGGGCTCGCCGTCTGCACCAGCGCAGGCGCGGCCTTCGCCTGGCTGGGCACGCCGCTGCCGTGGATGCTCGGCCCGCTCGCGGGCATGGCCTTCTTCCAGTTCGGCGGCGCGAGCCTGGAAGGGCCGCCCTTCGGGCGCGAGGCGGGGCAGCTCGCCATCGGCGTCGCGCTCGGCCTCTACTTCACGCCGCCGGTCGCCCGCGAGGTGCTGGCCCACGGCGCGGAGCTCGTCGCGGCGGCGATCGGCGTCTTCCTGGTCGGCGTCTTCGCGAGCCTCGTCCTCGAGCGCCTCTCGCGCGTGGACCACGCGACGGCCTTCTTCTCGAGCGCAATCGGCGGCGCGGCGGAGATGGCGAACCTCGCCGAGCGCAACGGCGCCCTCGTCGACCGCGTGGCGCTCGCGCATTCCCTGCGGCTCCTCGTCGTCGTCACCGTCGTCCCCGTCTCCATCACGCTGCTCGGGCAGGCGGGCGCCGACGACTACCGCCCGGTCGGGGTGCCCTTCGACCCGGCGAACCTCGCGCTCCTCGCCGGGCTCGCCATCGCGGCCGGCCTCGCCTGGCGCCGCCTGCGGCTGCCCAACGCCTTCATGATGGGCCCGCTGCTGCTCACCATCGCCCTCACCTCGGGCGGGCTCGTCTTCTCCTCCGTCCCGCCGTGGATGACCAACGCCGCGCAGGTCGTCCTCGCCTGCAGCCTCGGCTCGCGCTTCCGCCAGGAGTTCCTGCGCGAGGCCCCGCGCTTCGTGGCCGCCGTCCTCGCCTCCGTGGCGGTGATGCTCGCGCTCTGCGCCCTCCTCGCCCTCGGCCTCGCCTGGGCGGCCGGCATCGCGCCCGCGACGATCCTCCTCGCCTGCGCGCCCGGCGGCATCGCCGAGATGTCGATCACCGCCAAGGTGCTGCGCGTCGGCGTCGCCTTCGTCACCGCCGCGCACGTGATCCGCTTCGCCATCGTGGTGCTCAGCACCGAGGCCGCGTTCCGCTTCCTCGCGAA
>CALEJW010000038.1 GCA_937898635.1 uncultured Pseudomonadota bacterium
TGACCCTGCCACGACAAGGAGAACACGATGGCTGCCGTTATCCACGAAGTCTCCGGCCAGAAGCTCGCGCAAGCGCTTCGCCGGCTCGACGATCTGCTTCCCCTGAAGGCCCGACAGGATTCGCTCGCCCCGGCGCAACGGCAGTTGCACCGGGAAATCCTGCGTTCGCTGGTCGAACGCGGACGTTGCCTCGGCAACGAGGAGATCGCGAAGGTAGCCGGCGGAGACGAGGCCGGAGCGCTCGCCGTCGCGGTACTTGGCGCCAATGATCTCGTGGTCCGCGGCGGGCTTTCGGTCGCCGATGCCCGCACGGGCCGGCCGGTCGTTCTCGATGCGATGGGCGCGGAAGTGGTCGGGGCCTACCCGGTCACTCTCGAGAAGACGCCGCACAGGATCAGGGTGAACGGGCACGATCTCTTCGCGATGTGCGCAGTGGACGCGCTCGCGGTCGCAACCCTCTTCGCCGCAGAAGTCGAGATCGAGTCCGCCTGCCACGTGACGGGCGAGCCGATCCTGATCCACCAGCGCCGCAAGGAAGTGCTCAAGAGCGCGCCTTCGGCCCGGGACGTCCGCGTCGGGGTGCGCTGGCAGCGCGTCGCGACGACGGCGGCGCACAGCCTTTGCCGCCAGATGGTCTTCCTGAAGGACGCGGCGACGGCGGCAGCCTGGCAGGGCAGCGATCCGGCCTCGATCGACATCTTCACCGTCGCCGAGGCGATCGACTTCGGCGAGGCGTTCTTCACGCCGCTCCTGCGGGATTGAGAGGCTGCGCCAAGGCAGGACCCGCCGGCCACGATGCCGGCGGGCCCGCGCATGTCCGGGACGCGAATCGGGCTGCGCCTCAGTCCAGGCGGTAGCGCTTGATCTTGCGCCACAGCGTCGACTTGTCGATACCAAGGGTCTCCGCGGTCGCGGCCCGGTTTCCCTTGTTCTCGAAGAGCGTCTTGGCGATGAACTGCGCCTCCGCTTCCTCGAGGCTCTGGGGGGCGCGGCTTGCGGCGGGTTTCGCCGGGTCGCCGCCCGATTCGACCAGCTGCGCCGGCATGCAGTCGAGGTCGAGGACTTCCCCGGGAGCCAGGATGATCATGCGCTGGATCAGGTTCTCGAGTTCGCGGCCATTGCCCGGCCAGTCGTGGCGGACCAGCGCAGCCATCACCTGCGTGCTGAAGCCCCTGGCCGGCTTGCCCAGGCGGGCGGCCTGCTTGGCCAGGAAGAAGTTCGCGAGGATCGGAATGTCGTCCTTGCGTTCGCGAAGCGGTGGCAGTTCGATCTCCCCGACCTTCAAGCGGTAGTACAGGTCGGCGCGAAACTGCCCGGCGTTGACCAGTTCGGGCAGGGGTCGGTTCGTGGCGGCGAGGATCCGTACGTCGACTTTCCGCGGTTCCGTGCTCCCCACGCGGAAGAAAGCCCCGTCCTGAAGGACGCGAAGGAGCTTCACCTGCAGGGAAGGGGGCGCGTTGTTGATCTCGTCCAGGTACAGGGTGCCGCCGTCCGCGACCTCGAACAGGCCCGGCTTGGCCCTTCCTGCGCCGGTGAATGCGCCCGCCTGGAAGCCGAAGAGCTCGCTTTCGATCAGGTTGTCGGGAATGGCGGCGCAGTTGATCGCGACGAGCACCCGGTCCCGGCGCCGGCTTCGGGAATGGATCAGCCGCGAGGCGATCTCCTTTCCCGTCCCGGACTCGCCCGTGATCAGGACCGCGCAGTCGTATCCGGCAAAGACCTCCACCAGGCGCCTCGCGCTGGCCATCGCGTGGCTCGTGCCGATGAGCCCGTCGTCCGTGGATTCCGCCGTCGCGGGCAGCCGGCCCGATTCGCGATTCTGGATCGCCTGCCGAAGCGCGCCCTCGATCGTGCGAAGCAGGTCCTCCGGCTCGAAGGGCTTCCTGAGGTAGTCGCGCGCTCCACCCTTGAGCGCCTCGACGGCCGATTCGACGGTTCCGTGCCCCGTGACGAGGACCACTTCGGTGAGCGGGTTGCGCTTCTTGGCGTGCTCGAGCACGCGCAAGCCGTCGGCCCGCGGCATCCGCAGGTCGGTCAGGACGACCGCGACGTCGTTCCGGTCGATCAGCTCGCAGGCTTCGGCCGCATCCCGCGCGGGAATGGCGCTGGCCGCGAGGGGCTCGAGCACCTCGACCAGGAGCGCGCGCATGGCGTCGTCGTCCTCGACCACCAGGATCACGGGCCGCGAATCCTGCGCCGGCCGCGCCCTAGGCGTTTGCGCAGCGCTCATCCGGCCCGGCGTTCGCAAGCGGGAGCTTCAGGACGAACCGCGCCCCGTCCCTGAAGTTTGCATCGCAGTGCAGCGTTCCGCCGATGCCCAGGACGATCGACTGGCTGATCGCCAGCCCGAGACCGGTGCCCTTGTTGCTCCCTTTCGTCGAGAAGAACGGGTCGAAGACTCGGCTTCGCAGGCCGTCGGGGACACCGGGGCCGTTGTCCGTGATCGTGACGACCGCACTGTCCTCCTCCGTCCGGCTCGCAATCACGACCCTGGGATTCTCCACGGCGCCGGAGGTGGCCTGGAGTGCATTCATCAGCACGTTCACGAGCACGATGTCGAGCTTGCCCGCGCCGCCGAGCACAAGGGGATGGTCGCGAAGATCGACCTCGATCGGCACGTTGAACCGGTTCGCACGGCAGTTGCAGGTCGTCTCGACCACGTCGCGGATGAGCGCGTTGATGTCGCAAGTCTCCGGCGCGCAGCGCTCCCTCCGGGCATAGGCGAGCAGGTTGTCGATGATCCGGGCGCAGCGCTTCGCCTCCTCGTAGATGATTCGCGCATATTCGGTCCGCCTCGAGTCGTTCGCGGTGCCGGCCTTCAGCAACTGTGCGTAGCCCACGATGGTTCCGAGGGGCGTATTGAGTTCGTGGGCGACGCCGCCGGCGAGCTGGCCCATGGCGACGAACTTCTCCGACTGGCTGGAGATCTCCTGGAGCCGGCGCAGGTCGGTGATGTCCTGGAGCATGATCACCGCGGAGGCGTCCCTCGCCTCCGGCGAGGTCTTGAAGAAGGTGATGCTGAGCGAGAAGTGCCGGCGCGACTCTCCTTCACCGAGGGCGATCTCCCGGTTCACCACGTGCTGTTCGTACAGGAAGGCCTCGCGCAGCACGGTCCTGCCTTCGTCGTCGGGCTTGAGGATGTCGAAGAGGTTGCTTCCCCGGAGATTGGGGGTGCCGGAGGCGGCGAAGAGCTCCTCCGCCCGATCGTTCGACAAGGTGATGCACAGGTCGTCGTCCACGGCGAGCATTACGCAGGGAAGGCCGCGCAAGATGGCGTCGTTGCGGTTGCGCTCGCCGATGATCCACAACTGGGAACGCTCCATCTCCTCGAACAGCGACCTCAGGCGCCGGGCGAGGACGTTGTAGTCCGACACCGCGCTTCCGGGCGTCGCGCGGGCGTCGGTGTCCGCGGGCTCGAGATGTCCCTGCAGCGCCCGCCGGATCGCCTGGTGCAGCACGAGTTCCTGGCGGCGCCCGAGGAAGTACCCCGCCGCGTGGGCCAGCGCGAGGGCGAGCGCGAAACCCAGCGAACCCGCGGCCCAACCCGGGAGGGATCCGGATCCCCAGGTCGCCCAGGCGGCCGCCGCGACAACCAGTGCGATCGCGCCGGCGAGGAGCCAGGTCCGCGGCGCAATGTGTGGTCGATCTCGAATGGCGTTCATCGTCTGGACCGAATTTTCCCTGCCCGAAGGCTCCGGCTCGTCTTTGGCGAACCGCGGCGGCGCGAGTCGATGATATCCGATGGCGGCGGCGCCCGCGGCGCGGACACCTCCCGCCTGCCGCCCCGTTCGCTATCGACCGTGGGACGGGAAGAACCTCGCCTGCGACACGGTCCGCGAGAGC
>CALEJW010000039.1 GCA_937898635.1 uncultured Pseudomonadota bacterium
CACCAGCACCCGCCCGATCCTGAGGAGCCCCCACAGGAGCAGCAGCGGCACCACGAGCGTCTGCAGCAGGAAGACCACGATCAGCTTCACGATGTGCTCCACGGCCTGCGCCGCGGATTCCTTCATCGCCTCGTAGCGCTTGCGCACGTCGAGCGCGCGCACCACCTCGTCCTTCATGTCCTCGATCATCTTCCCGGTGCCGGGGGTGAAGGGCCACCAGCCCTTCGGGTCCGCCTTCGCCACCGCGGGCGGCGTCGCCGGCGAGAGTGTCTCGAACTGCTTCGTGGAGAGCTCGATCGCCGCCTGCCCCGCCGCGTAGTCCTTCTCGAGGAAGAGGCGGAAGCCCGCGTCGCTCCCCAGCACCACGAGCGGCACGGCGAAGCGCACCAGCAGCATCCCCACGAAGAGGCGGTTCAGCCACCCCGGCGGCGATTCCCCTCGCCACATCCGCCAGCCCCAGGCGAGGGCGAGCACCGAGAGCGCGACCGACACCGCCTCGTGCCCGCCGAACTTGATGAGCGCGAGCTGCACGCCGAAGGCCACGCTCGCCGTGAGCATCAGGGAGGAGAACTGCTCGACGAGGTCGTTGATCGGGTCGAGCACCTGCCCGGGGGTGAGCACGACGCCCACGCCGACGGGCTGCACGGCCACTTCCGTCCCCTGCACCACCGAGATCACGGCATTGAGCCCGCGGGCCACGGCGAAGCTCGCGAGCGCCCGCTTGAGGCCGGCCTGCGCGTGCGCGGAAGCGTTCTCGTCCAGGGGCGCCTTCCACGCGCAGGCGAGGACGGCGGCGAGGCCCAGCACGAGCAGCACGCGGCGCGGAAGGCTCATGCGGACCATGATACGCCGCGCTCCCCGCGGGTCGGTGCCATGCGCGGCCCGTATAATTGCCCGCTCGGGCGCGACAAGAGCGCCGGCACTCGACCCCCCTTCCGCATGACTGCCTCCTGGATGCTCGTGGCGGGTTTCCTCTTCGCCGCGATGGCCCTCTTCGTGAAGCTGGGCGGCGCGCACTTCGAGGCGATCGAGCTGGGCTTCTACCGCTCCCTCGCGGCCTTCCTCTTCATCGCCGCGTTCGTGCTGGCGGGCCGGCGGCGCGTGTGGAACCCGCACATGGGCACGCACTTCCTGAGGAGCCTCGCGGGCACCGTCGGCATCATCACCTACTTCTACGGCATCTCGAACCTGCCGCTCGCCACGGCGACGACGCTCAACTACACCTCGCCCCTCTTCCTCGCCATCGCCACCACGGTGGTGCTGCGCGAGAAGTTCTCGCCCTGGCTCATCGTCGCGATCGTGGCGGGCTTCGCGGGCGTGGCGATGCTGCTCCAGCCCACCTTCGCCGCCGGCAAGGAGGGCGCGGCGATGGTGGGCCTCTTCTCGGGGCTCACGGCCTCCTGGGCCTACCTCGGCGTGAGGAACCTGAGCCAGCAGGGCGAGCCCGAGTGGCGGATCCTCTTCTGGTTCGGGCTCTTCGGCACCGTGGGCTGCGCCGCGTGGCAGCTCGCGTTCTCGACCTTCCACCCCCTGCGCTGGGAGAATGCCTGGATCCTGGTCGGCGTGGGCGTGATGGGCACGCTCGCGCAGCTCGCGATGACGCGCGCCTACCGCACCGCGAACACGCTGGTGGTGGGCTCGCTCTCGTACTCCACCATCGTCTTCGCCACCCTCTTCATGGTGGCGTTCTGGGACGACCGGCTCTCGCCGCTGGGCTGGGCGGGGATCGTCGTCATCGTCGCGAGCGGGCTCCTCGCCCTTCGCACGGGCCGCAAGGACATCCCGAAGGAGGCAACAAGTGAAGGCTGAACTGCTCGTCTCGACCGACACCCTCGCCGCGCACCTCGACGACCCGGACTGGATCGTCTGCGACACGCGCCACGACCTCATGAACCCCGGGAAGGGCCGCGACCAGTGGAAGGCCGCGCACATTCCCGGCGCGTACTTCCTGCACACGGACGAGGACCTCTCCGGCGCGAAGACGGGGACGAACGGCCGCCACCCGCTGCCGGAGGTCGCCGACTTCGCGGCGCGCATGAACCGCTGCGGCGTCGCGCCGCACCGCCAGGTCGTGGTGTACGACGACGGCGGCGGGAGCTTCGCGGTGCGCCTGTGGTGGCTGCTGCGCTGGCTGGGGCACGAGCGCGTGGCGCTCCTCGACGGCGGCTTCGCCGCGTGGAAGCGCGAGGGCCGGCCCCTGGACACGGCCGTGCCCGCGCCGCGCGAAGGCGCCTTCGAGCCCCGGCCTCGCGCCGGCGCGACCCTGGACCGGCACGCCGTCGCGGCGCTTCGCGGCGACCCCGCGGCGCGCGTCGTCGATGCGCGCGCCGCCACCCGGTTCATGGGCGAGAACGAGACGATCGACCCCGTGGCCGGGCACATTCCCGGTTCGCTCAACCGCTTCTGGCAGCACAACCTCGGCTACGACGGGCGCTTCCTCGCGCCGGAGGAGCTGCGCGCGGAGTTCATCGAGCTCCTCGACGGCGCGAACCCCTCGCTCACCGTGCACGCCTGCGGCTCCGGCGTCACGGCCTGCCACAACCTCTTCGCCATGGAGCTCGCGGGGCTCACGGGCTCGCGCCTCTATCCCGGCTCGTGGAGCGAGTGGTGCGCCGACCGCAGCCTGCCCGTCGCGACGGGCCCCAAGTGATCGCGCGATGAGCTTCGCGCGCCGCCTCGCCGCCCTCTGCCTCGCCGCGGCCGCGCCGCTCGCCCACGCGCAGGAGGAGTTCCTCGTCCCGCCCGCGAGCCTCGTCCTCGACGGCGTGCCGCCGATCCCGGCCGCGATCGCGGCGAAGACGGCGCCCTACGGGGAGTTCCGCCCGAGCACCTTCCTCGACTGGCACCCGGACAGGCGCGAGATCCTCGTGCGCCAGCGGCACGGCAACGCGGAGCAGCTCCACCGCGTCGCCGGGCCGGGCCTCGCCGCCGAGCCCCTCACGGAACACGCGGACCCGGTGGCCGCCGCCCGCCATGCGCCGGGCGGCGACGCAATACTCTTCACGCGGGGCGCGGGCGGCGACGAGGTCTATCGCATCCACCGCCTCGACCCTGCCGCGCGGGCGCCGGAGCCATTGAGCCCCGCGGAGCGGCGCGCGGGCGCCCCGGAGTGGAGCCACGACGGCACGCGGATCGTCTTCACGACGGTTCCCATCGACCGCACGGGCGGGCCGCGCGAGGCGAGCACCACCGTGCACCTCGCCGATCCGGGAAAGCCGGAGTCCGCGCGCGTGCTGGCGGAGCTTCCCGGCGGCGGCTGGCGCGACTTCGCCTTCTCGCCCGACGACCGCCGCCTCGCCTTCGTCGAGCACGTCTCCGCCGAGGAATCCCGCGTGTGGCTGATGGAGATCGCCACGGGCAAGCGCCGCCTCCTCGCGCCAGGCCGCAAGGGCGGGAAGGTGCACTACGCGAGCCCGCAGTTCTCCTCCGACGGCAAGGCGCTCTACCTCGTGAGCGACCGCGGCTCGGCATTCCGCCACGTCGCGCGCATGGACGTGGCGACCGGGCGCGAGCAGGCGCTCGCCACGAACCTCAAGTTCGACGTGGAGGCGATCGCGCTCTCCGCGGCCGCCGGGCGGCTCGCCTTCGTCACCAACGAGGAAGGCTCGCACGTGCTGCGCTTCCTCGACCTCGCCACGCGCAAGGAGACGCCGCGGCCCGCTCTCGTGCCCGGCGTGATCTCGACGCTGCGCT
This sequence comes from uncultured Pseudomonadota bacterium, assembly GCA_937898635.1. Lineage (GTDB taxonomy): Bacteria > Pseudomonadota > Gammaproteobacteria > Burkholderiales > Usitatibacteraceae > FEB-7. The sequence goes on from CALEJW010000039.1 coordinate 3,694, forward strand.
GGCGCCGCGACGGCTCCGAGATCGCCTTCACCCATGCCTCTTCCCGTTCGCCCGGCGACGTCTTCTCCTACGACCCGAAGGCGAACCGCGTCACGCGCTGGACCAACGGCAACAGCCCCGCGCTCAACGCCGCGACCTTCGTCGAGCCGCGCACCATCCGCTGGAAGAGCTTCGACGGGCGCGAGATCACGGGTCTCTATTACCACCCGCCCTCGCGCTTCGAGGGCGTGCGGCCCGTGGTCGTGGTGGTGCACGGCGGGCCCGCGGCACAGGCGCGGGCGGGCTTCATCGGCCGCAACAACTACCTCGTGAACGAGCTGGGGATCGCCCTCGTCTATCCGAACGTGCGCGGCTCTTCGGGCTTCGGCAAGGGCTTCCTCGCGCTGGACAACGGCCGCCGGCGCGAGGACTCGGTGAAGGACCTCGGCGCGCTCCTCGACTGGATCGGCCGGCAGCCGGGCCTCGACGCGAACCGGGTGCTGGTGATGGGCGGGAGCTACGGCGGCTACATGGCGCTCGCGGCGAGCGTGCACTACGCCGAGCGGATCGCGGGCGCGGTGAGCGTCGTCGGCATCTCCAGCTTCGTCACCTTCCTCGAGCGCACGGAATCGTACCGGCGCGACCTGCGGCGCGTGGAGTACGGCGACGAGCGCGACCCCGCCATGCGCGCCTTCCTGGAATCGATCTCGCCGCTCACGCACGCGGGGAAGATCACGAAGCCGCTCCTCGTGGTCCAGGGCCGCAACGACCCGCGCGTGCCGTGGACGGAATCCGGGCAGCTCGTGGCCGCGCTCAAGCGCAACGGCACGCCCGCCTGGTACCTCCTCGCCAAGGACGAGGGCCACGGTTTCCGCCGCAAGGCCAACGCGGACTTCCAGTTCGCCACGACCGTGGAATTCATCCGCCGCACCCTCCTGGAATGAA
>CALEJW010000040.1 GCA_937898635.1 uncultured Pseudomonadota bacterium
GCGAGTCAGGGATTTGAACCCCGGACCAACGGATTATGATTCCGCTGCTCTAACCGCTGAGCTAACTCGCCGGAAAGCCGAGTATTTTCGGGGATTTGCGATTTCCGGTCAACGTGAATCGCCGCCGCTCAAACGTTGAATCGGAAATGCATCACGTCCCCGTCCTTCACGACGTATTCCTTCCCCTCCAGCCGCATCTTCCCCGCTTCCTTCGCGCCCTTCTCCCCGCCCAGCGCCACGAAGTCCTCGTAGGCGATGACCTCGGCGCGGATGAAGCCCTTCTCGAAGTCGGTGTGGATCACGCCCGCGGCCTGGGGCGCGGTGTCGCCCTTGTGGATGGTCCAGGCGCGCACTTCCTTCTCGCCCGCCGTGAAGTAGGTCTGCAGGCCGAGAAGATCGAAGGTCGCGCGGATCAGGCGGTCCAGCCCCGGCTCGTGCATGCCCATGTCGGCGAGGAAGATCTCCTTGTCCTCGCCCGTGAGGTCGGCGATCTCGCTCTCCAGCTTCGCGCAGATGGCGACCACCGGCGCGCCCTCCTTCGCGGCGTATTCCTTCACGCGCTCCAGAAGCGGGTTGTTCTCGAAGCCGTGCTCCTCGACGTTCGCCACGTAGAGCGCGGGTTTCGCGGTGAGGAGGAAGAGCGGCTTCAGGAGCTCCATCTCCTCGGGCGCCAGGCCGAGCGCGCGCACCGGGTGCAGGCCGTCGAGCGCCTTCTGCACCTTCTCGAGCACCGCCACGAGCCGGATGGCTTCCTTGTCGCCGGAGCGCGCGGTGCTGATGGTGCGCTCGCGCATCTTGTCCACCGTGGCCATGTCCGCGAGCGCGAGCTCGGTGTGGATCACCTCGATGTCGGAGATGGGATCGACCTTCCCCGCCACGTGCACCACGTTGTCGTCGGCGAAGCAGCGCACCACGTTCGCGATCGCGTTCGTCTCGCGGATGTTGGCGAGGAACTGGTTGCCGAGCCCCTCGCCCTTGGAGGCGCCGGCCACGAGCCCCGCGATGTCGACGAACTCGACGATCGCCGGGATCACCTTCAGGGGCTTCGCGATGGAAGCGATCTTCGCCAGGCGCGGGTCGGGCACCTCGACCACGCCCACGTTGGGCTCGATCGTGCAGAAGGGATAGTTCTCCGCGGCGATGCCCGCCTTGGTGAGCGCGTTGAAGAGGGTGGACTTGCCGACGTTGGGCAGTCCGACGATGCCGCATTGCAGGGTCATTGCTCGGGTTTCCTCGGCGCGGGCCCCGCCTTCGCGGGCTCGTCCGTCTCGGGTTTCGGGATCGTGTGAAGCCACGTCGTGGCGTCGGCGAGGCGCCCGGCCGCGAGGCGCGAAAGCAGCCCCAGGCTGCGGTCGAAGGCGGGCTCGATGGCTTCGCGCTCCTCCCGCCGCGCCTCGTGCAGCACGTAGTCGGCGACGGCGTCCTTGTGCCCCGGGTGGCCGATGCCGATGCGAAGCCGCCAGAAGTCGCGCGAGCCCAGGACCTCGTCGATGTCGCGAAGCCCGTTGTGCCCGCCGGTGCCGCCGCCGAACTTGAGCTTCACGGTGCCGGGCTGCAGGTCCAGCTCGTCATGGACGACCAGCATCTGCGGCGGCTCGATGCGGTGGAAGCGCAGGAACGCGCCCACGCTGCGGCCGCTCTCGTTCATGTAGGTGGCGGGCTTCAGGAGCCAGAAATCCCGGCCTGCCTCCGTCACGCGCGCCACCCAGCCCGCGAACCTGGATTCCTTCGCCCAGCGCGCTCCTCGCTCGTGGGCGATCGCGTCCACCCACCAGTACCCGGCGTTGTGGCGGGTTCGCTCGTACTCGCGTCCCGGGTTGCCGAGGCCGACGATGAGGCGGATGGGTTCCATGGAAGGGGTCCGGGCGTTCGGGGGGCGGCGCGGGGGCCCAAAACGAACGCGCCCGCCGGGAACGGCGGGCGCATCCGCGAGGCTCGCTCGAAGCGCCCCGGCCGGCCGTTATTTCTTCTTCTCTTCCTTGCCGCCGGCCTTCCCCGCTTCCTTGGCGGGCTCCTCCTCCTTCTCCTTCTGGGCCGTGGTCGGCACGTCCGCCGCCGACGGCGCAACCGCCGCAGCCGCCGCAGCCGCTTCCTCTTCCTCCGTCGTCACCACGCGCGGGATGACGATCGTCGCGACCGTGAGGTCGTCGCCCTTCGAGAACGCGACGGACTCCACGCCCGCGGGGAGCTTGAGCCCGGAGATGTGGAGCGAATGCCCGGCCTGGAGCTCGCCCAGGTCCACCTCGATGAATTCCGGCAGGTCCTTCGGCAGGCAGGAGATCAGCAGGTCGTTCATGACGTGCTGGATCGCCCCGCCCGCGAGCTTCACGCCCGGCGCGGACTCCTGGTTCAGGAAGTGCAGCGGCACCTTCACGTGGATCTTCTTCTTCGCGTCCACCCTCTGGAAGTCCGCGTGCAGGATCATCTGCTTGAAGGGATGCATCTGGTAGTCGCGCAGCAGCACCTGCATCTTCTCGGCACCCAGCTCCATGTCGAGGATGGAGGCGTGGAAGGCCTCCGTCTTCAGCTTGAAGAAGAGGTCCTTGTGGTCGAGCTGGATGGGCTGCGCGTCCTTGCCGGCGCCGTAGAGGATGCCGGGCACCTTGGACTCGCGGCGCAGACGGCGGCTCGCACCCGTTCCCTGCAGGCTTCGCGGTTCGGCTTTGATTTCGATCTTCATGTTCACTCCAGTGTCGGCGGGCGCCCGCGACCAGGCTCCCCGCCCTTCGAGGGGGAAACGGCCCCCTCACCCCGTGGCCCGCTCCCGTTTCCGGGCGCGGGCGGATTTCCTCACTCCACGAAGAGCGAGCTCACCGAGCTCTCCTCGCAGATCCTTCGCATGGTCTCGGCGAGCAGCTCCGAGACGCTGATCTGGCGGATCTTCTTGCAGGCCTCCGCGTCGGGCCGGAGCGGGATGGTGTCCGTCACCACCAGCTCGTCGATCACGGAGCTCTCGATCCGGCTGATGGCCGGCCCCGAGAGCACCGGGTGCGTGCAGTACGCGACCACGCGCACCGCCCCGTGCTCCTTCAGCGCCCGCGCCGCCTCGCAGAGCGTGTTGGCGGTGTCGACCATGTCGTCCATGATCACGCAGGTGCGCCCGTCCACGTCGCCGATGATGTTCATCACCGTGGCCACGTTCGGCCTCGGGCGGCGCTTGTCGATGATCGCGAGGTCGCTTTCCAGCCGCTTCGCGATCGCCCGGGCCCGCACCACCCCGCCCACGTCGGGCGAGACGACCACCAGGTCCTGGTACTCGTGCTTCCAGAGGTCCCCCAGCAGGATCGGCGTCGCGTAGACGTTGTCCACCGGGATGTCGAAGAAGCCCTGGATCTGGTCCGCATGCAGGTCCATCGTGAGCATGCGGTTCACGCCCACCGAGGTGAGCATGTTCGCCACCACCTTGGCCGAGATCGCCACCCGCGCGCTCCTCGGCCGCCTGTCCTGCCGCGCGTAGCCGAAGTAGGGCATCGCCGCGGTGATCCTCGCCACGCTCGAGCGGCGCAGCGCGTCCACCATGATGAGGAGCTCCATCAGGTGGTCGTTCGTCGGCGCGCAGGTCGACTGCAGCACGAAGACGTCCTTGCCGCGCACGTTCTCGAGCAGCTCGACCATGATCTCGCCGTCGCTGAACTTCGAGACGCTCGCCTTGCCCAGCTGCACGTTCAGGTGCCGCGCCACCTTCTGCGCGAGCTTCGGGTTGGCGTTGCCCGTGAACACCATCAGGTTGTCGAAAGGCATCGCCCGTCTCTCTCGCGTGGCCCGCCGTCCCGGTCAGGGGCGGCGCTGGAAATGCTGGCAGGGGAGGAAGGATTCGAACCTTCGAATGCTGGAATCAAAATCCAGTGCCTTAACCAACTTGGCGACTCCCCTTGCGTCCGCCTCCGGAGATTCCCGGCCGCGGCCTTGCCCTTCAAAAGCCGCGCAGGGGATGCTGCCCGAGGCCCTGCGCGACGAATCCCTGCATCGATCCCGGAAGCCTTCGCAGCGCTTCCTCGGCCGTCTCCCGGTCCCCGAACCGGGAAAAGACGCACGCGCCGGAACCGGTGAGCCGCCCCGGGAGGCCCTGCCGGGCCAGCCACTCGAGGTGCTCGCGGACCACGGGGTACCGGGCCGCCACGACCGCCTGCAGGTCGTTGCGGAACCGCCCCTGCCCTTCGTGCGCCGAAAAGTCTTCGATTTTAAGGGCTTCCGTATTCCGGGTCAATTCGGGCGCCCGGAAGACGGCCTCCGTGGACACCCCCACCGGGGGCACCAGGACCAGGTACCACGCGGGGGGGAGGGCCAGGGGCGTGAGCCGCTCCCCGATGCCCTCGACCCAGGCGTTCTCGCCGAAGACGAAGAAGGGAACGTCCGCGCCCAGCCGCGCGCCCAGCGCCGTGAGCTCCGCGCGGCCCAGCCCGGTGCCCCACAGGCGATTGAGCACGATGAGGGTCGTCGCCGCGTCCGAGCTCCCGCCCCCGACGCCGCCGCCCACGGGGAGGCGCTTGTCCACCTCGATGTCCGCCCCGAGCGCGCTACCCGTCCCCGCCTTGAGGAGGCTCGCCGCCCGGACCACCAGGTCGGACTCCGCAGGCACGCCCTGGAGGTCGCTCACCCGGCGCACGAGGCCGTCCTTCCTCACCGCGAAGCGCAGACTGTCGGCGCGGTCGATGAGCGTGAAGGCCGACTGCAGGAGGTGGTAGCCGTCCGGGCGCCGGCCGACCACGTGCAGGAAGAGGTTCAGCTTCGCGGGCGCGGGATAGTCGGGGCCTTCGAGGCGCATCGCCTATTCGCCTCCGGCGCGGTAGTCGTCCACCACGAGCTTCACCACGAGTTCGCCCCGCGTCGCCGTGATGCGCCGCGCCACTTCCGAGGGCCCGAAGCGCCGCGATTCATCGATGCTCACCGCCCAGCCCTCCGGTCCCGCCGCCGGCCTGCCATGGAGCCAGGCGATGAGCAGGCGCTCGTCCAGCGCGGCGCCCAGGAGGTTCTCCGTAAGCTCCGCGAAGCTCGACGCGGCCAGCGGCTGCGCGCCGGGCCGCAGGACCGTGAGCCCGCCCTCGGGCGCCGTCTCGATCCGCGCCACCTCGGTCCCCACGGGGGAAGCGAGCACCCAGGCGTCGCTCGCCGGCCCGTGGGACCAGCGGATCCGCAGGATCTCGCCCTGCCCGGACTGCGCCACCGAGATCCGGCCGGACATCTCGAAGACGCCAGGCAGCCCTTCGAGCGGGATCGGCGCCGGAGGCAGGGCGGCGCACGCCGCCGCGAGCAGCGCCGCGGCAAGGGTGGCGAGGCGTGTCACGGACGGGCGAGAGGTGAGCGCCCGCTCAGGGCTTGAACTTCTGGATCACCGCGAGGAGGGTTTCGTGGTCCGGGTGATCCGTGAGCGCCGCCGTCCAGACCTTGCTCGCCTCGTCCCGGCGGCCGAGCTTCCAGAGCACCTCGCCCAGGTGCGCGGCGATCTCCGGGTCGGGACGTGTCTCGTAGGCGCCCTTGAGGTGCTTCAGGGCCTCCTCGAGGCGGCCGCGGCGGTACTCCACCCAGCCCATGCTGTCGAGGATGAACGGGTCCTCGGGGGAGAGCTTGAGGGCCTTCTCGATCAGCGCGAACGCCTCCTCCAGGCGGTCCGTGCGGTCGGCGAGCGTGTAGCCGAGCGCGTTGTAGGCGTGCGCGTAGTCCGGCTTCAGCTTGATCACGCGGCGCAGGTCGGCCTCGAGGATGTCGAGCCGGTCGACCTTCTCCGCGGCCATGGCGCGGTCGTAGAGGAGCTCGAACGATTCCGGGAAGCGCTCGACGGCGCTCGAGAGCATGTCGAAGGTGTCCTGCCAGGCCTTCGCGTCGCGCAGCAGCTGCGCCTCGAGCTGGAGCATCTGGATGCGGTCGTCCTGCGTGCGCGGCTCCACGCCCTGCAGGTACTCGCGCCCCTTCGCGAGGCCGTCGCGCTTGGCGACGAGCGAGGCGATGCGCATCTGCGCGCGCACCCAGTCGCCCGATTCCACGCGCCGGTACCAGTCGATCGCCTCCTCGGGCCGCTTGGCGCCCTCGGCCGCCTGGCCCAGCCCGAGGTAGACCGCGCCCGAATCGGGGTGCCCGATGCCGAGCGCCCGGCGGAAGGAGGACTCGGCTTCCGCATAGTCCTCGAGCTGGAGCGATAGCAGGCCGATGGCGTAGGGCATCTGCGGGTCGGAGGGCGAGAGGCGCTCGACCGCGCGGAACTCCTCGCGGGCCTCGGCGTTGCGCCGGACGGCGGCGAGTTCCCGCGCGAGCTGCAGGCGCACGTCGCGGGCCCCGGGATTGCGCGCGACGAAGGCCTGGTAGAACGGGATCACCTCGGCCTCGGCGTCCTTCTTGAGCACCTGCGCGCGCAGGATCGCGCCCTGCGCCCAGTCGGGCCTCATCTCGAGCGCGGCCTTCGACTCGGCCCGCGCGAGTTCCTGCTGCTGGGCCACCAGCGCCGCCACGCCCAGGGCGTAGCGCGATTCCGCGAGGCGCGGGTAGCGGGACACGATGGCACGGGTCGCCTCGAGCACCGCCTCCTTGTCCGTGTACTTGCCGAAGTAGTAGGCGAGCTGCGTGAGGACGAGCGCCTTGTCGGGGCTCCTCTCCACGAAGGCGGCGATCGTCTCCTGCGCCTTCTTCAGGTCCCCGCCGCTCGCCACGAGGGAGGCGACGAGGTCGCGGCCGAGCGTCGACTCGGGCTCGAGCTCCACGAGCAGCATGGCCATCTCGAGGGCGGGCTCCATGGCGCGCGCGCGGATGGCGAGCTCGACCGCGCGCTTGGCGATCTGCGGGTCGCGAAGCTCCCTCGCGAGGCGAGCCATGTCGGCGAGCGCGGGCCCGGTCTCCCCGCGCTGGGCAGCCAGCTCCGCCGCGAGGAACTCGAACATGGCCTCCTCGCGCCCGGGCGGCGTGCGCTCCCCCTTCTGGGCGGCCGCCGGCAAGGCGAGCCACGCCGCGAGGATCCCCGCCACCACCCATCCCGCCCTTCCGCTAGCCATCGACCTTCGCTCCCGCCGCGTCGCGCGGCCCGACCGTGCCTGCCCATCATAGTGCTTTTCCGCGGACCTTCCACCCGGAGGCCGCTTCGCTGGGACCGCGCCGGCGCGAAGTCGTTTCCCCCGGGGCCTTATAATCGGCGCAAACCGCCCCCTCCCCCATGCCGGAACTTCCCGAAGTCGAGACGACCCGCCTGGGCCTCGTGCCCCGCGTCGTGGGCCATCGCATCCGCGACGTGATCGTGCGCGAGCCGAGGCTGCGCTGGCCCGTGACGCCCGACCTCGCCGCGCGGCTTCGCGGGACGCGGGTGAGCGCGATCCGGCGCCGCGGGAAGTACCTCCTGTTCGACTGCGGCACCGGCCACCTGCTCGTGCACCTCGGCATGTCCGGGAACCTCACCGTCGTGCCCCCGGACCAGCCCCTGCGCCGCCACGACCACGTCGACCTCGCCCTCGACTGCGGGGATGTCGTGCGCCTGAACGACCCGCGCCGCTTCGGGGCGATGCTGTGGGTGCGCGACCCCGGCCGCCACGCGCTCCTCGAGGGCCTCGGTCCCGAGCCCTTCGACGAGGCCTTCGGCGGCGGCTACCTGCACGCCCTCTCGCGCGGGCGCCGGGCGCCGGTGAAGCAGTTCCTCATGGATTCGCGGGTGGTCACCGGCATCGGCAACATCTACGCGAACGAGGCGCTCTTCGCGGCGCGCATCCACCCCTCGCGCGCGGCCGGGCGCATCTCGCTCGCCCGCTTCGAGGTCCTCGCCCGGGAGATCCGCGCGACGCTCGGCCGGGCGCTCGCCGCCGGCGGCAGCACCCTGCGCGACTACGTGGGAAGCGACGGCGAGCCCGGGCAGTTCCAGCTCGAGTACGCCGTCTATGGCCGCGAGGGCGAGCCCTGCCCGGCCTGCGGCGCCCCGGTCCGCGCCACGCGGCACGGCGGCCGCGCGAGCTTCCACTGCGCCTCCTGCCAGCGATGAGGACGGAAGGCCGGCCCATGCAGGATCGCGCCTTCGAGCCCAGCCTCGCCGCCCTGAAGGATTGGCGCGAGGACGTGGCGTCCGCCCTCGCGGGGCTGCGGCGCTGGGCGCTCCTCAATCGCCTCGCCGAGGAGCAGTCGGGCATGCGGCTCGCCCACCTCGAGCGGCGCCTCGCCACGGACCGGCTGTCCATCGCCTTCGTGGCGGAGGTCTCGCGGGGCAAGAGCGAGCTCGTGAACGCGCTCTTCTTCGCCGACCTCGGCAGCCGCCTCCTGCCCTCGGGCGAGGGGAACACGACCCTCTGCCCCACGGAGATCCTCCACGACCCGTCGCGCCCGCCCTCGGTCCGGCTGCTGCCCATCGAGACGCGCGAGACGCCGCGCGCGCTGCGTGAATTCATCGCCGAGTCCGAGGGCTGGCAGGAGTACCCGCTCGACCCCTCCCGCCCGGAGGGGCTCGCCGGCGCGCTGGCGGTGCTCTCCGAATCGATGACCGTCCCCGCTTCCCACGCGGCCAACCTCGGGATCGCGGCCGAGGAGGGCGCGCGCGTCGAGATCCCGCGATGGCGCTACGCGATCGTGAACTTCCCCCATCCGCTCCTCTCGATGGGGCTCACGATCCTCGACACGCCCGGCCTCGCGGCGCTGCGCGCGGAGCCGGAGCTTTCGATGCACCGCCTGCAGGACGCCGACGTCGTCGTCTTCATGCTCGCCGTGGACGAGGCGCCCGCGCGGGCCGACCTCGCGCTGTGGCGGGAGCACGTGGAGCCCATGGAGGGCCTCGGGCACACGCGCTACGTGGTGCTGAACAGGATCGACGCCCTGCGAGACGAAGCGGGGGACGAGGCGGAGTTCCTCGCGCGGATCGACCAGCGGGTGCGCGAGACCGCGGAGGCGCTGCGCGTCGATCCGACGCAGGTCTTCGCGCTCTCCGCCCGCCAGGGCCTCGAGGCGCGCTTCGCGGGCGACGGCGACGCGCTCGCCAAGAGCCGCGTCTACCGCCTGGAGCAGTCCCTCGCGCGCGGGCTCCTGAACGCGCGCCGCGCGAGCCACTCGACCTCCGTGCGGGCGGAAGTCCGCTCGCTGCTCGCCGAGACGCGCGCCCTCCTCGAGAGCCGGCGGGCCTTCGTCGTGGAGCAGCTGAAGGACCTGGGGGGCCTTCAGGGCCGCAACCAGAAGCTCGTGGACACGCTGGGCCGCAAGACCGCCGACGAGCGGCTTCGCATCGAGGACGCCAAGGCCGCGCTCATCGGCCTGCGCTCGGTCCACAACCGCCACGCGGACGAGCTCGCCCTGCTCCTCGACCCCAACTCGGCGCGCGAGGCCGGCATCCGCGCGCGCGCGGCACTCCTCTCGGCCACCTTCAGCGGCCGCATCGGCGAGACGGTGGACGCCTACTTCCGCGAGATCCGCGAGCGGATCGCGCGCGCCGTGGTCGTGATCGGCGAGGTGAAGGCCATGATGGCGACGGTGAACCGCCGCTTCGCCGACTCCTGGGGACTCTCGCCCGTCGAGGTGGCGCCCTTCTCGACCGACCGCTTCCCGATGGAGCTCGACCGCCTCGAGGAGCTGTGCGCGCGCGACTTCCGCAGCGCGACGAGCCTGCTCACGCGCGGGCGCCGCACGCTCGCCGCGCTCTTCTTCGACACGGTGGCGCTCAAGACCATCCACGTGTTCGAGATCGCCGACCGCGAGGTGCGCGCCTGGATGAACTCCTTCATCCGCCCCCTGGAGGCGCAGGTGAGCGCCTACCAGGACCAGGCCAACGCGCGCATCGAGGGGATGGCGAGGATCCGGGACGCCGAGTCCGGGCTCGTCGAGCGAATCGAGGGCCTCGAGCGCTTCGTGCGCGAGTGCGACTCGCTGGTGGGCGACTGGGAGGCGCACGACCAGCGCCTGGCCGGCCTGCTGGAGGCGGGCTCGCGGCGCTAGCGGGGCGCGCGGGCGACGCCCGAGGCGAGGAGCCTCTCGTACTTGGCGCGCAGCTCCTCCTGCGACTCCTTCCACATCGGGTCGAGCGGGATGCAGTCCACCGGGCACACCTCGCGGCACTGCGGCGCGTCGAAGTGCCCCACGCATTCCGTGCACTTTCCCGGATCGATCACGTAGATCTCGGGGCCGGGCGCGATCGCGCCGTTGGGGCACTCGGGCTCGCAGACGTCGCAGTTGATGCACTGGTCCGTGATCTTGAGGGCCATGCCCCGCGCCTCACTCGCCCGGCGACGGCCGGCCGACCTTCTCGCGGATGCGCTCCGCGGTCACGGGGTGCACGAAGGCGGTGATGTCGCCGCCCAGGACCGCGATCTCGCGCACGATCGTCGCCGAGAGGAAGAGGTAGCGGTCCGAGGGCGTGAGAAAGAGCGTCTCGACCCCGGGCGCGAGCGTGCGGTTCATGCCGGCGAGCTGGAACTCGTACTCGAAGTCCGACACCGCGCGCAGGCCCCGCAGGATCACGCCCGCCTGGTGCTCGCGCACGAACTCCGAGAGGAGCCCCGCGAAGCCCAGGACCTTCACGTTGGGGTAGGCGGCGAGCACCTCCTTCGCGATCGCGACGCGCTCGTCGAGCGAGAAGAAGGGGCGCTTCGCCTGGCTGTGGGCGACGCCGACGATCACCTCGTCGAAGAGGCGCGAGGCGCGCTGCACGAGGTCCTCGTGGCCGTTGGTGATCGGGTCGAAGGTGCCGGGATAGACGGCGCGCTTGATGGTCGTCATGGTCCCGCCTCCCCGGCGGTGTTTCCCGCGAAGGCGAGGAGCGCGAAGCGCGCGGCGCCCGCGGCGCCTTCGCGAAGCCTCGTCCAGGCCGCGCCGGGCAGGCGCGGCGCCGTGCCCGCCTCCACGTAGACCCTCGCGCCCGGATTGAGCCTTCCCTCGAGCGCCTCCAGCACGGGCCCGGCGAGGTCCGTGGCGTAGGGCGGATCGACGAAGGCGACGTCGAAGCGCTCGCCGTCCAGCCGGAGCCAGGCGAGCGCATCGGCCTGCACCACCTCGAGCCCCTGCGAGGCGCCGAGCTCGCGCGCCGATTGGCGCAGCTGCTCGCAAACCTTGCGGTCGCGCTCGACGAGCACGACCCGCGCGGCCCCGCGCGACTTCGCCTCGAAGCCGAGGGCCCCGCTGCCCGCGAAGAGGTCGACGCAGGCGAGACCGTCCAGGCGCTGGCCCAGCCAGTTGAAGAGGGTTTCGCGCACCCGGTCCGGCGTCGGGCGCAGGCCGGCGGCATCGGGGAAGCGCAGGACCCGGCTTCGCCATTGGCCGCCCACGATCCGCAGGCGATTGGCTCCCGCGCCGGCGCGGGCCGGCCTCGGATCCGTGGCGATTCGGCGCGCGGCGGTCATCGCGGGCGATGATACCGTAAAATATTCGCGTTCCTTCCCGCGAGCGGCGTTCCGGCCCGCCTCCCATGTTCTCCCTCGGATCGAAGAAGACGGACGAGTCGGCCGCGCCCGACTGGAAGTCCCGCCTGAAGCGCGGGCTCGCGCTCTCGGGCGAGCGCCTGCGCAAGGCCGCGCTCGTCTTCAAGGCGCACCCGAAGATCGACGAGGCGCTCTACGAGGCCCTGGAGGCCCAACTCCTCGCCGCCGACGTGGGCGTGCACGCGGCCGCGCACCTCATCGCGACGCTGCGCAAGGCCGCGCGCGACAAGCGCCTCGAGCACGCGCAGGAGCTCGAGGCGGAGCTCAAGCTCGCCCTGGCCGCCCTCCTCGCGCCGCTCGAGAAACCGCTGGCCGGGGCGCTCCCGAAGCCCTTCGTGATCCTGCTCGCGGGCGTCAACGGCGCCGGCAAGACCACGACCATCGCCAAGCTCACGCGGCTCTTCCAGTCCCGGGGGCTCTCGGTGCTGCTCGCGGCGGGCGACACCTTCCGCGCCGCCGCGCGCGAGCAGCTGCAGGCCTGGGGCGAGCGCCACGGCGTCACCGTCATCGCGCAGGAGGGCGGCGACTCCGCCGCGGTCATCTTCGACGCCATCCACTCGGCCCGCGCCAGGGGAATCGACGTGGTCCTCGCCGACACCGCGGGGCGGCTGCCGACGCAGCTGAACCTCATGGAGGAGATCCGCAAGGTCAAGCGCGTCATCGCCAAGGCCGACGCCCTGGCGCCCCACGAGACCTGGCTCGTCCTCGACGCGAACACCGGCCAGAACGCGGTCGCCCAGGTGAAGGCCTTCGACGGCGCGCTCGCGCTCACCGGCCTCGTCGTCACCAAGCTCGACGGCACCGCCAAGGGCGGGGCGCTCGCCGCCATCGCCCGCGAGCACCCGGTGCCGATCCGCTTCATCGGCATCGGCGAGAAGGCCGACGACCTGCGACCCTTCGTGGCCTCGGAATTCGTGGACGCCCTCTTCGAATGATCCGCTTCTCCGCGGTCACCAAGCGCTATCCCGGCGGGCACGAGGCGCTGCGCGACGCCACGGTGGAGGTGGGCGCGGGCGAGATGGTCGTGGTGACGGGGCCCTCGGGCGCGGGGAAGTCCACCTTCCTCAAGCTCGCCTCCGGCATCGAGCGCGCCACGCGCGGCAGCGTCCTCGTGAACGGCCACAACCTCTCCTCGCTCGGCGAGACGGCGCTCGCGATCCTGCGCCGCAACATCGGCTTCGTCTTCCAGGACCACAAGCTGCTCTTCGACCGCAACGCCCGCGACAACGTGGCGCTTCCGCTGCGCATCGCCGGGGCGAGCGCGGACGAGTCGGGCCGGCGCGTGCGCGCCGCCCTCGACAAGGTCGGGCTCCTCGACAAGGAGCGCGCCATGCCCGTCACGCTCTCGGGAGGGGAGCAGCAGCGCCTGTGCATCGCGCGCGCCATCGTGAACCGGCCCGGCATCCTCGTGGCCGACGAGCCCACGGGGAACCTCGACGCGGATTCCTCGCGCGCGATCCTCGACCTCTTCGTCTCCTTCCACCAGGTCGGGGTGACGGTGCTCCTGTCCACGCACGACGAGGCCTCGCTCGCGCGCCTGGACGCGCGGCGGCTCGCGATCCGCGGCGGCGTCCTCGCCGCGCCCGGCCCGTGAGCGCCTGGTTTCGCCTGCACCGGCTCGCGCTGGCCGACGCCGCGCGCCGCCTCGCCGCCCAGCCGCTCGCGAGCGGCCTCGCGGTCGCCGTGATCGCGCTCGCCGTGGCCCTGCCGGTGCTCGCCGCGGCCCTCGTGGCGAGCGTGGCGCCGGCGACGGCGGGCTTCGACACGGACCCGCACGTGAACGTCTTCCTAGCGCTGGAGGCGACCGACGAGGACGTGCGACGGATCGAGGCGGCGCTCAAGGCCCACCCGGACACCGCGTCGCTTCGCTTCGTGCCGCGCGCGAAGGCGCTCGAGGAGCTCAAGGCCACCTCGCACCTCGCCGAGCTGCTCGCCAACCTCGAGCGAAACCCCTTGCCGCACGCCTTCTCGGTGCGCACGCGCACGAGCGACCCGGCCCGGCTCGGCGCCGCCCGCGCCGCCTGGGCCGCGCTCCCCGGCGTCGACCAGGTCTCGGCGGAGTTCGAGTGGGCCGAGAAGATCTCCCGCTGGACGCGCTTCGCCGAACGGGCGCTCGCGGCATTTGCGGCGGTGCTCGCCGCGGCGGTCCTCTTCATCGTCGGCCACCTGATCCGCCTGCAGGTCCTCACCAGGAGGGACGAGATCGAGGTGAGCCAGCTCATCGGGGCGACGGCGGCGGATGTCCGGCGGCCGTTCCTCTATCACGGCTTCCTCCAAGGGCTGGCGGCCGGCGCGGGCGCCCTGGGGCTGGCGGGGGGAGTGGTGGCCTGGCTCAACGCCGAGCTGCAGGCCCTCACTTCCAGTTATGCCTATGAATTCAAAATAGTTTTTCTGGAGCTGCCGGTGATGGCGGGGGTAGTCCTCGGAGTGGCCCTGCTCGGGATCGTGGGCGCCTGGCTGTCCGTTTCCCGGGAGCTCAGGCAGTTTTCCGGGAAGTCCTGAGGAACCCCGGCCGCCCTTAGCACTCAAATGTCGCGAGTGCTAAAATATGGCTTGGAGGATGAACGAATGACCAGCACGACCTTTCCCGTCCTGTCACCGATTTCCAGCCTGGAGTCCTACATCCAGGCGGTGAACGCGATTCCGCTGCTCAGCGCGGAACGCGAGGTGGCGCTCGGCCGCCGCCTGCGCGAGAAGGAGGACCTTTCCGCCGCCCGCGATCTCGTGCTCTCCCACCTGCGGCTGGTGGTTTCCGTCGCCCGCAACTACATGGGCTACGGCCTGCCGCAGGCCGACCTGATCCAGGAAGGCAACATCGGCCTCATGAAGGCCGTGCGCCGCTTCGACCCGGGCCGGGGAGTGCGCCTGGCTTCCTTCGCGATCCACTGGATCAAGGCCGAGATCCACGAATACATCCTGCGCAACTGGCGCCTGGTGAAGGTCGCCACCACCAAGGCGCAGAGGAAGCTCTTCTTCAACCTGCGCAGCATGAAGACCTCCACGGCGACCCTCTCCCCCGACGAAGTCCGCAGCATCGCGAAGACCCTCGACGTGAAGGAGTCGGACGTGGTCGAGATGGAAAGCCGCATGCAGGGACGCGACCTGAGCGTCGATCCCCTGCCCGAGGACGGCGAGGAGCGCGTCGGCCCGATCGCCTTCCTCGCCGACACGGCCGAAGGCCCGGCCGAGGCCGTCGAGCGGCACCAGACCGAGGGGCTCGAGGCGCAGGGGCTCGCGAACGCCTTGTCTTCCCTCGACGACCGCAGCCGGCGCATCGTGGAAGCGCGCTGGCTCGCGCCGGAGGGCGACTCGAGGACGCTGCACGAGCTCGCCGACGAGTTCGGCGTCTCCGCCGAGCGCATCCGCCAGATCGAGGCGAAGGCGCTGCAGAAGATGAAGGGGCACCTCGCCTCGCTGCGCTGACGCAGCCGCCAGACGATTCAATGGAAAGGGCCGCGGCGTGCCGCGGCCCTTTGCCTTTTTGCGGCGCCGCTTCAGGAATTGAGCAGGATCTTCAGGTCCGCGGCGATCTTGTCCGCCGTCGTCCCGTAGGGAAGCATGAGCCGCAGCTTCCCCTCGGGGTCGAAGACGAGGGTCTGCGCGGAATGGTCCACCGTGTACGTCTCGGGTGTCTTCCCCGGGCGCTCCGCCGCGTAGATCTTGAAGTCCCGGGTCACCTTCGCGGTCGCGGCGGCGTCGCCGTAGAGCCCGAGGAAGCCTGGATTGAACGCGGGAACGAAGTTCTTCATCAGTTCCGGGGTGTCGCGCTTCGGGTCCACCGTCACGAAGAGGACCTGGACGCGCTCGGCGTCGGGACCGAGCACCTGCAGCGCGTTGGCCATCTCGGAGAGCGTGGTCGGGCACACGTCCGGGCAGTGCATGTAGCCGAAGAACATCGCCACCGCCTTGCCGCGGAAGTCCGCGAGCGTGCGCTCCCGGCCGTTGTGGTCCGTCAGGCGGAAGTCGGGCCCGAGGTCCGCGCCCGTGATGTCCACGCCGTTGAACATCCTTTGCCGGCCCAGCGGGAGCTTGTCGCAGCCCGCGAGCAGGGCCGAGGCGAGGACGAGACCCAGCAGCTGCCGCCGGCCGGTCATCGGAAGACGAGCGGCAGGTAGTGGTCCGCCATGAGGGCCGCGAAGAGCACCGCGAGGTAGAAGATCGAGTAGCGGAAGGTGCGCTTGGCGAGCGTGTCGGTGTAGCTCAGGTAGATCGCGACCGCGTAGACGAGGAACACCGCGTCGAGGACCAGCGCCGACCCGAGGTAGAAGAAGCCCGCCATCCCGGTCGCGAAGGGCAGCAGCGTCGTCGCGACGAGGATCAGCGTGTAGAGCAGGAGATGCAGCCGCGTGTACGCCTCGCCGTGCGTCACCGGCAGCATCGGGATCCCGGCGCGCTCGTACTCGCGGCGGCGGTAGAGCGCCAGCGCCCAGAAGTGCGGCGGCGTCCACGCGAAGATGATGAGGAAGAGGAGCAGGGGCTGGAAGGGCACGTCCCCGGTCATGGCCGCCCACCCCAGCACCGGCGGCATCGCGCCCGAGGCGCCGCCGATCACGATGTTCTGCGGCGTGGCGGGCTTGAGGATCACCGTGTAGACGATCGCGTAGCCCACGAAGGTGGCGAGCGTGAGCCACATGGTGAGCGGGTTCACCGCGTGCCAGAGGATCGCGAGGCCCAGCCCGCCCACCGCGCCCGACATGAGCACGACCTGCGCGGGCGTGATGGAGCCCATCACCGTGGGGCGTCCCCGCGTGCGCGCCATCACCGCGTCGAGCTTCTGCTCCACCAGGCAGTTGAAGGCGGCCGCCGCGCCCGCCACGAGGGCGATGCCCGCGGTCGCGTAGGCCATCGTCGCGAGCGGGGGGAACCCGGGCGTGGCGAGGAGCATGCCGATCACGGCGGTGAAGACGATGAGGGAGACCACCCGCGGCTTCGTCAGGCGCCAGAACTGGCCGAGCACGCCCGTCGCGCCGTGCATCGCGCGTGCCGTCATCGGTGTCTCCGGGTTCGCATGGTGCTTGCGCGTCGTCCTCGATCGCCGGCGGCACCCTCGCGCGCCGGGACGGTGATTATACCGTCGCGGGCAGCCCTTCCCGTCGCGCCGGCGCCCATGGCGGTCCTAGCCCACCTGGGAGGCCTTGAGCAGGCGCTCGAGGTCCCTCAGCATGCGGCGCGGCTCGGCGTCCGTGGGGAAGCGCATCATCACGTTGCCCAGCGGATCCACCAGGTAGTAGTGCGCGCGGTCGTTCACCGGGGCGAGCGGGCGCACCGTGCCGGGCGGCGGCGTGACGGCGACCGTGCCCTCGTAGGGCGCGAGGGCCTGCGGGTCCATGGGCCGGGTGTCGTCGGCCACGAAGACGCGCTCCACGCGGGAGGCGTTGCGGCCGAGCATGAGGCGGACCTGGCGCATCAGCGTGAGCTTCGTCACGCAGGACGGCGGGCAGGCGCCGGAATCCGAGGCGACGAGCACCCACTTCCCGCGCAGTTCGGCGAAGTTGAACGCTCCTCCGGGGATGCGCAGGAAGGGCGCGGTCGTGATCGGCGCGGGCGGCCGGATGAGCTCGCCGTAGTTCGCGGTCGCCTCGGGGCGCAGGAAGAGGTAGGCGAGCGTGGAGGCGACGATCGGCAGCGCGAAGGCCGCCATGACCGCGAGGAGCGTGAGCCTCGGGCCGCGGATCACGGGCCGCTCCTGCGCAGGTTCACCGCGATCCAGAGCGCCGCCACGGTCGCGGCGAGCGAGTACCAGGTGAGGGAATACTCGCGGTGCTTCGCGATCCCTTCGTCCGGCCTCTCCTCCACGGCGGCGAGTCCCGGGCCGGGACGCGAGGCGAGGATCACCACCGGGAGCAGTTCGCGCCCGTCGCGCGCGGCGTAGCGCTCGAGGACGAGGTTCTGCCACACGTTGCCCGTCACCGCGTCGCCGGAGAGCTCGAGGAAGCGCTGCGACGGGACGACGGCGAGGCCCTCGACGAGCTGCTCGCCCGCCGGCACCGGGACGTCGGGCGCCGCGGGGTAGGCCGCGCTTCGCGCGATCCAGCCCCGGTTCACGAGCACCGTCGCGCGATCCCGCCCCAGGGCGAGCGGCGTCACCACGTGGAAGCCCGCGCGGCCCGCGTGGATGCGATTGTCGATGAAGACCTGGCCCTCGGGCAGGTAGCGTCCCGCGGCGCGCACGCGGCGGAAGACGAGCGCCTGCGCCGTCCCGGCCGCGCCCGTGAGCTCGAGGGGCGCCTCGGCGACGCGCGCCTCGAGAAGCGCCTGGCGCGCCGCCTTTTCCCCGGCGCGCCCGTCCTGCCAGCGCCCGAGGGAAGCGGTGAGCGCGATGGCGGCCAGCGCCGCGACCGTGGGCACGAGGCGTGGCGTGAAGGCGAAGCCCGCGATCCTCACCGGCCGCGCCCGTCCCGCGGGGCGTAGAATGCCCGCTCGCGCAGCCGCGCAGCCGCCCGCCCCGCCATGAAGATCGTCGTCGTCATCCTGCTTCTCGCCGTCATCGCGAGCCTGTTCTCCGGCCTCTACTTCGTCTACAAGGACAAGGGGCAGTCGAACCGCGCGGTGGTCTCGCTCACCATCCGCATCGTGCTCTCCCTCACGGTCTTCCTGCTCCTCGTGGGATCGTACTTCTTCGGGCTCGTCCCCGGCGGGCGCCTGTAGTGACCGCGCGCCCCGGAGACGAAAAAGCCGCACCGAGGTGCGGCTTTCGCCGGCGGCGGCCGCCCCGGCCCGCCTAGACCCAGTACACGAAGACGAAGAGCAGCAGCCAGACCACGTCCACGAAGTGCCAGTACCAGGCCACGGCCTCGAAGGCGAAGTGATGCTCGGCGGTGAAGTGCCCCGCCATCGAGCGGAAGAGGATCACCGTGAGCATGATCGCGCCGAGCGTCACGTGGAAGCCGTGGAAGCCCGTGAGCATGTAGAAGGTCGAGCCGAAGACGCCGGTCGTGAGCTTCAGGTTCAGGTCGCCATAGGCGTGCACGTACTCGTAGACCTGGAAGCCGAGGAAGGTGAAGCCCAGGAGCACCGTCGCGAGGAGCCCCAGCACCAGGCCCTTGCGGTTGCCCATCCGCAGCGCCCAGTGCGCGTAGGTCACCGTCACCCCCGACGTGAGGAGGAGGAAGGTGTTGAGCGCGGGGATCCCCCAGGCGTGCATGGCGCTGAACTGCGGCGGCAGGTACGGCCCCGCCGAGGGCCAGCGCGCCTGGAACTCGGGCCAGAGGAGCTTGTTCTCCGGGTCGCCGAGCCAGGGCAGCGAGTACACGCGCGCGTAGAAGAGGGCGCCGAAGAAGGCCGCGAAGAACATCACCTCGGAGAAGATGAACCAGCCCATGCTCCAGCGGAAGGACATGTCCACCTGCTGGTTGAAGAGCCCGCCCTGGCTCTCGCGGATCACCGCGCCGAACCAGCCGAAGAGCATGTAGACGAGGACCGCGATGCCCAGCCCGAAGGGCAGCCATCCGGAGCCGTAGCCGTTCATGAGGAGGACGCCCCCGATCGCCATCAGCAGCAGCGCGGCCGATCCGACGATCGGCCAGTGCGAGGGGGGTGCGTAGTAGTAGCCGCCGGGTTGTGCGTTGCCCACGATCGAGACTCCCTTGGAATGCCTGGTTCGAATTGCGTCCGGCGCCTCAGGGCGCGACGAGCTTCACCAGCCCGTAGAGCCCCAGCACCAGCACTGCCGCGGCCACGATGCCCGCGATGATCACCGCGCGCGGGTCGAGGCGCCGCGTGTCCGCCTCGTACTCCGACTGCTTCCTCACGCCGAAGAAGCTCCAGAGCACCGCCTTGAAGGTCTCGATCACGACGCCCTCCCCGGAGACTCGAAGAAGGTGTAGGAGAGCGAGATCGTCCCGAGGTCCTTCGGGGCCTTCGGGCTCACGAGGAACACCACGGGCATCACCCGCTCCTCGCCCGCGGCGAGCGTCTGGTCGGAGAAGCAGAAGCAGGCCTGCTTCTCGATGTACTGCGCGGCGTAGGAGGGCGCGGCGTTCATCACCGCGTGGGCCGTCACCGGGCGACCCAGCGTGTTCACCACGCGGTAGTTCACGGTGGCGAGCTGGCCCGGATGCAGGCGCAGTTCGCGCTCGAGGGCCTCGAAACGCCACGGCAGCCCCGCGCTGGAGGCGAGGAGCTCGACGGTCACGGAGCGGCTCGCGTCCACCTGGGTGTTCGTCGCCCCCACCACGCGGCCCTGCGTGATGCCCACCGCCTCGCAGTACTGCCGGTAGATCGGCACCATCGCGAAGCCGAAGCCGAGCATCGCCGCGGCGACGACGAGGAGCTTCCTCATCGTCTGGCGGTTGCGGGCGTCGAGGGCGGCGTCCATCTAGAGCGCGAGCTTGAGCATGAAGGTGGCGTAGATCGCCGCCGCGAGGAGCGCGAGCACGACGGCCGAGACCACCGCCCGGCGCTTCTGCGCGGGCGTGGGCTCGTGCCTTCCGGCCATGGCGTCCCCCGGCCTCACTTCACCTCCGGGACCGTCTCGAAGGTGTGGTACGGCGCCGGGCACGGCAGGTGCGTCCACTCGAGGGAGTCCGCGCCCTCCCAGGGCCGGTCCTCGCACTTGCGCCCCGAGCGGATGCACTCGATCACCACGTAGAGGAAGACCAGCTGCGAGAAGCCGAAGAGGAAGGCGCCCACGGAGGACCACAGGTTCCACTCCGCGAACTGCAGCGCGTAGTCGGGGATGCGCCGCGGCATGCCCGCGAGCCCGAGGAAGTGCTGCGGGAAGAAGGCGATGTTGAAGCCGATCACCGAGAGCCAGAAGTGGAGCTTGCCCAGGCCCTCGTGGTACATGTTGCCGGTCCACTTGGGGAGCCAGAAGTACACGCCCGCGAAGATCGCGAAGAGCGCGCCGGAGACCAGCACGTAGTGGAAGTGCGCCACCACGTAGTAGGTGTTGTGCAGCGTGATGTCCACCGGCGTGATCGCGAGCACCAGCCCCGAGAAGCCGCCGATGGTGAACAGGCACAGGAAGCCGATCGAGAAGAGCATCGGCGTCTCGAAGGTCATCGAGCCCTTCCACATCGTGGCGATCCAGTTGAAGATCTTCACGCCCGTGGGCACCGCGATCAGCATCGTCGCGTACATGAAGAAGAGGTTGCCCGCC
Source organism: uncultured Pseudomonadota bacterium (assembly GCA_937898635.1). Classification (GTDB taxonomy): domain Bacteria; phylum Pseudomonadota; class Gammaproteobacteria; order Burkholderiales; family Usitatibacteraceae; genus FEB-7. The sequence continues at coordinate 20,461 of CALEJW010000040.1, forward strand.
GCGGGCATCCCCACCGTGAACATGTGGTGGCCCCAGACGATGAACGAGAGGATCGCGATCGAGGCCGTCGCGTAGACCATCGAGGCGTAGCCGAAGAGCGGCTTCCTCGCGAAGGCGGGGATGATCGCCGAGACCACGCCGAAGGCCGGCAGGATCATGATGTACACCTCCGGGTGCCCGAAGAACCAGAAGATGTGCATGAACATCGTGGGGTCGCCGCCGCCGGCCGCGTTGAAGAACGAGGTGCCGAAGTGGCGGTCCGTGAGGAGCATCGTCACCGCGCCCGCGAGCACCGGCATCACGGCGATGAGGAGGTAGGCGGTGATGAGCCAGGTCCACGCGAAGAGCGGCATCTTCATGAGGGTCATGCCCGGCGCGCGCAGGTTGAGGATCGTGGTGATGATGTTGATCGAGCCCATGATCGAGGAGGCGCCCAGGATGTGCACCGCCAGGATCGTCATGTCGATCGACATGCCCTGCTGGATGATGAGCGGCGGGTAGAGCGTCCAGCCCGAGGCGGCCGCTCCCCCCGGCACGAAGAACGAGGCGACCAGCAGGATCGCCGCCGGGACCACGAGCCAGAAGCTCCAGTTGTTCATGCGCGGGAAGGCCATGTCGGGCGCGCCGATCTGCATCGGGATGAGCCAGTTCGCGAACCCCACCCAGGCCGGCATGATCGCCCCGAACACCATCACCAGGCCGTGCACGGTGGTGAGGGAATTGAAGAACTCCGGGTTCACGAACTGCAGGCCCGGCTGGAAGAGCTCGGCGCGGATGAGGAGCGCCATCACGCCGCCCGTGAGGAACATCACGAACGAGAACCACAGGTAGAGCGTGCCGATGTCCTTGTGGTTGGTCGTGAAGAGCCAGCGCTTCAGGCCCGTGGGATGGGCGTGCGCGTGCTCGTCGTGGGAATGGTCGTGGCCGTGGGCCGGGGCTGCTGCGCTCATGTCGGGACTCCGCTGTGTCTTGTCCGGGGGCTGGGGGCTACTGTCGCGCCGACTTCACGTCGGCGGGCAGGACCTCGCCGGCCTTGTTGCCCCAGGCGTTTCGCGTGTAGGTGATGACCGCGGCGAGCTCGCTGTCGGAGAGCTGCGCGAACGAGGCCATCGCGGTGCCCTGCTTGCCGCGCAGCACCAGGGCCACCTGCGCCGCCTTCGGGCCGTTCACGACCCGCGAGCCGTCGAGCGCCGGGAAGGCGGGCGGCATGCCCTTGCCCGTGGGCTGGTGGCAGGGCGCGCAGTTGGCCTGGTAGAGCTTCGCCCCCGCGGTCCTGAGCTCCTCGAGCGTCCACTTCTTGTTCGGGTCGTCGGGCATCGCCACGGCGTGGGTCACCGTGGCCACCTGCACGGGCGCGGCGCCGGAAGCGGCGGCCTTCGCCTGCTGCTCCTTCACCCACGCGGCGTACTCCTCCGGGGGCTTCGCCACGACCACGATCGGCATGTAGCCGTGCTCCTTGCCGCAGATCTGGCTGCACTGGCCGCGGTACACGCCCGGTCGGTCGGCGGTGAACCAGGTGTCCTTCACGAAGCCGGGGATGCCGTACTGGTTGATGCCGAGCTGCGGCACGTACCAGCCGTGGATCACGTCGTTCGCGGTGACGAGGAGCCGCACGCGCTTGCCCACGGGGACCACCATCGGCCGGTCCACCTCGAGGAGGTAGTCGGCGTTCTTCTTCTCGCCCTTCTTCTCCCACTCCTCGATCTGCGAGCGCGGCGTGGAGAGCAGCGAGGCGAACTTCACGCCGTCCTGCAGGTAGTCGTACTCCCACGCCCACTGGTAGGCGGTCACCTTGATGGTGATGTCGGGGTTGGAGGTGTTCTTCATGTCCAGCACCGTCTTCGTGGCCGGATAGGCCATGCCGATCAGGATCACGAAGGGGATCACCGTCCAGACGAGCTCCACCGTGGTGTTCTCGTGGAACTGCGCGGCCTTCGCGCCCACGCTCTTCCTGTGCTTGAACACGGAATAGAACATGGTGCCGAACACGCCCACGAAGATCACCACGCACACCCACAGGATGGCCCAGTGCAGGTCGTAGATCTGCTGGGCGATCGGGGAAGCGGGCGGCAGGATGTCCACGTCGTAGGCGGCGTGCGCGAGCCCGGCGCCGAGCGCCGCGGCGGCGGCCGCGGGGCGGAAGAATGTGCGAGGCATGTCGAGACCCATGTAGTCAGTCGTGTCGTTCGTTTTGCGGGCCGCGCGCCTGGCGGCGGCCGCGCCGCGTGGCCCCCGCGGGCCCGACGGTCTGTCGGGCACCGCCATCCGGATCGGCGGTGGCTGATTCGGCGGGAGCGGCGGAAGGCGGGAAACGGCCAGCCGCGGATTCTAGCCGATGCCCTCGGCCCGGCGCAAAGAAAACCTCGCTACCCGCGCGTGTCCTCGTCCTCGTGCCCCTCTTCCGGGGAAGCCTCCGGGCCGGCCTCGCGCAGGGGTATGCGGTAGGCCTCGGAGGCCCAGGCGCCGAGATCCGTCTGGCGGCACCGCGCCGAGCAGAACGGGCGCCAGGGGTTCGCGGGGGAGTATTCGGCCGTCGCCCCGCAGCCCGGGCAGGCGACGCGCCTTCGGGGCGGTGCGGGCGGGGCGCT
>CALEJW010000041.1 GCA_937898635.1 uncultured Pseudomonadota bacterium
GAGTACGCAGCCGGTCGGGCGCTGGAGTCCGTCAAGGGCAGGGACAACACCCACCTCGATGGCGACCTCCACTTGTCGGTTTCGATGCGTTCGTTCCGGTCCGAGCATGTCTCGGATTTCGTCAAGGCCGTGCTTGACTGCGAGGAGGGAGCGGCGCGGACGATCCTGAATCGCTTGCGCGGTCGCTATCCGATAGTGATCACTCGTGATCTCGCCGAGGCGAAGCGGTGGATTCGAAACAAGGCGCGCGGATCCGAACGATGCGGACTGGTCGCGTCCTCCAAGGCGATGAGGCTGAAACCGCATGCAATCGACATCCGGGTATCCATCGATCCCGTTCATTGGTTCCTGAACGACCGCGATGACACGCGCTCGAGCGACTTTCTCGAGGATTGCGCGACCGAGTTTCAGGTCCAGGGACTGGAGCTGGACTGGATCTGCGTAAACTGGGATGGCGACTTGCGATATACGGGAAGAAACTGGAGCTGCCATGACTTTCGGGGCAATCGATGGGAAACGATGAGGCAGCCCGCAAGGCAGGCCTACCTGCGAAACGCCTATCGAGTCCTGTTGACAAGGGCTCGCCAGGGAATGGTGTTGTTCATTCCTTGCGGCGATCCTGGTGATCCCACACGCCAACCCACCTACTACGACCCGACCTTCAGGTTCCTGGCCGACCTTGGCATCCCGGTCCTGGACTAGGCCTTGCCTGACGGATTGCCCCACGAATCGCGAAGCGTCACCGTCCGCGTGAACGACGGCCCGGCGCCGCGAGCGTCCGCCACGAAGTACCCGTGCCGCTCGAACTGGAACCGCTCTCCGTCCTTCGCGTCCCGCAGTGAGGGCTCGAGGAACGCGCGGACCACCTTGAGCGAATCCGGATTGAGATCGTCGAGATAGTTCCCCTCACCCCGGCCCTCTCCCAGGGGAGAGGGAGAACGGCCCGGGTGCGCCACCTTGAAGAGCCGGTCGTAGAGTCGCACCTCGGCCTCGAGCGCGTGCGGCGCCGAGACCCAGTGGATCACGCCCTTCGTCTTGTAGGCGTTCGCCCCCGGCGTGCCGGACCGGGAATCCTCGAAGTAGTCGCAGTGCACGGCGATCACCTTCCCCGAGGCGTCGCGTTCGAGCCCGGTGCACTGCACCACGTAGCCGTACTTGAGCCGCACCTTGTTGCCGGGGAAGAGCCGAAAGTAGCCCTTGGGCGGGACTTCCGCGAAGTCCTCGCGCTCGATCCAGAGCTCGCGCGAGAAGGGCATCTCGCGCGTGCCCTGCTCCGGCTTCTGCGGGTGGTTGGGCGCGTGGCAGGCCTCGGTCGCGGCGACGGGGTAGTTGTCGATCACGAGCTTCAGGGGGTCGAGCACGGCCACGCGCCGGGGCGCGACCTCGTTCAGGTGCTCGCGCATGCAGTCTTCCAGCACCGAGGGGTCGATCCAGCTGTCGGACTTGGAGACGCCGATCCGGTCCGCGAAGAGGCGGAAGCCCTCGGGCGTGAAGCCGCGGCGGCGCGCCCCCGCGAGCGTGGGCATGCGCGGGTCGTCCCAGCCCTCCACGAACTTCTCCTGCACGAGCTTCAGCAGGAAGCGCTTGCTCATCACCGTGTGCGTGAGGTTCAGGCGCGAGAACTCGATCTGCTGCGGGAGGGGACGCTGCAGCATGCCGTGGGAGGCGAGCTTCTCCAGCACCCAGTCGTAGAAGGGGCGCTGGTCCTCGAACTCCAGCGTGCAGATGGAGTGGGTGATGTTCTCCAGCGCGTCCTCGACCGGGTGCGCGTACGTGTACATGGGGTAGATGCACCACTTGTCGCCCGTGCGGTGGTGCGTGGCGCGCTTGATGCGGTAGATCGCCGGGTCGCGCATGTTGATGTTGGGCGAGGCCATGTCGATCCTCGCGCGCAGCACGTGGGCGCCGTCGGCGTGCCTGCCGTCGCGCATCTCGCGCAGCAGCGCGAGGTTCTCGGCGGGGCTGCGGTCGCGGTAGGGCGAGGCCACGCCGTGCTCCGTGAGCGAGCCGCGGGCGGCGCGCATCTCCTCGGCCGACTGGGAATCCACGTAGGCGTCGCCGTGCTCGACGAGGCACTCGGCGAACTCGTACATGAGGTCGAAGTAGTCGGAGGCGAAGTAGAGGTACTCGTCCTGGCTGCCAAAGTCGAAGCCCAGCCACTTCACCGCGCCGATGATCGCGTCGACGTACTCCTGCTCCTCCTTCTCCGGGTTGGTGTCGTCGAAGCGCATGTGGCAGATGCCGCCGTACTCCTGCGCGAGCCCGAAGTTGAGGCAGATGGATTTCGCGTGCCCGATGTGCAGGTAGCCGTTGGGCTCGGGCGGGAAGCGCGTGCGGATCCTCGCGGGGTCGAGCGGGGCCCCGGCGTGCACGGAGAGCTTGCCGGGCCGGCCGCCCCAGCGCCGCGCGGCGTACTTGCCGCTCGCGAGGTCGGATTCGATCCGCTGCTTGATGAAGTTGGTGAGGTGGGCGCCTTCCGGCGTCTTCGAGTCGTTGGGCATGGGGG
>CALEJW010000042.1 GCA_937898635.1 uncultured Pseudomonadota bacterium
CAGGTCGCAGCCGATCACCGCGTTCGCCTCGCCCGCCGCGATCCGCACCGCGTGCAGGTCCGCGGGGTTCGCCGCGATGCGGATGTGGGAGAAGACGGAACCGCCCTTCTGCGCGAGTCCCGCCATGTCGAGGACGCTGACCCCGCGGCCCTCGAGGTGCGCGGCCATGCCGACGAGGGCGCCGATGGTGACGACGCCCGTGCCGCCGACGCCGGTCACGAGGATGCCCCACGGGCGATCGAGCGCGGGCAGCGCGGGTTCCGGCAGCGCCGGGAGCGCGTCGCCGGCCACGGGCTCGCGCCGCCGCAGGCTCCCGCCCTCGACCGTCACGAAGCTCGGGCAGAAGCCCTTCAGGCACGAGTAGTCCTTGTTGCAGGAGCTCTGGTCGATGGCGCGCTTGCGCCCGAACTCCGTCTCCACGGGCACGATCGACAGGCAGTTCGACTTCTCCCCGCAGTCCCCGCAGCCCTCGCACACGCGCTCGTTGATGACGACGCGGCGGGCCGGATCGGGGAAGCGGCCGCGCTTGCGCCGCCGGCGCTTCTCCGCGGCGCAGGTCTGGTCGTAGACCAGCACGGTGAGGCCGGGAATCTCGCGCAGCTCGCGCTGCACCTGGTCCAGCTCGTCGCGGTGGCGAACCGTCGCGCCCGTCGCGAGCGCGGCGCCGTCGCGGTACTTTCCCGGCTCGTCCGTGACCACGACAACCCGCTTCGCGCCCTCCGCCGCGACCTGCCGCGTGACCATGGGCACCGTGAGGCTGCCGTCCACGGGCTGGCCGCCGGTCATCGCGACGGCGTCGTTGAAGAGGACCTTGTAGGTCATGTTCACGCCGGCGGCCACGGCGGCGCGGATCGCGAGGAGGCCGGAGTGGAAGTAGGTGCCGTCGCCGATGTTCGCGAAGACGTGCCGCGTCTCGGTGAAGGGCTGGATGCCGATCCACGGCGCGCCCTCCCCGCCCATCTGCGTGAAGGTCATCGTCTCGCCGGGACGGATCCAGATCGCCATGTAGTGGCAGCCGATGCCCGCGAGCGCCTTCGAGCCCTCGGGGACCCGCGTGGAGGTGTTGTGCGGGCAGCCGGAACAGAAGTAGGGAATGCGCGCGAGCTTCGCGCGCGGGCGGGCGAGCGCCGTCTCCTTCGCCTCGAGGAAGGCGAGTCGCGCCTCGAGCGCCGGCGAGGTGTAGTACCGGGAAAGGCGGGAGGCGATTGCGCGCGCGATCGTCGCGGGCGTGAGCTCGCCGGCGGCCGGCAGGAGCCACTCGCCGCGGTCTTCTTCCCACTCCCCGTGCTCGTCGTACTTCCCGACGACGCGCGGGCGCACGTCGTCGCGCCAGTTGTAGAGCTGCTCCTTCAGCTGGTACTCGATCAGCTGGCGCTTCTCCTCCACCACGAGGATCTCGTCGAGCCCCCGCGCGAACTCGCGCACGCCGTTGGGCTCCAGGGGCCAGGGCATGCCGACCTTCAGGACCCGGATGCCGGCCTCCCCCGCGCCGCGCTCGTCGATCCCCAGGTTCTCCAGCGCCTGGAGCACGTCGAGATAGGACTTGCCCGCGGCGACGATGCCGAGCCGCGGGGCGGGCGAGTCGATCGTGACGCGGTTCAGCCCGTTGGCGCGGCAATAGGCGAGCGCCGCGTAGATCTTGTGCCGCTGCAGGCGAAGCTCCTGCTCCATCGGCGAGTCGGGCCAGCGGATGTTGAGCCCTCCCTCGGGCAGCGCCACGCCCTCGGGGATCACGATGGCGGGAAGGGACGGGTCCACCTCGACCGAGGCGGTGGTGTCCACGGTCTCCGAGACCGTCTTCAGGGCCACGCAGCAGCCCGAGAAGCGCGACATCGCGAAGCCGTGCAGCCCCAGCTCCAGGATCTCCTGCACGCCCGTGGGATAGAGCACCGGGACCATCGCGGCGTCGAAGGCGTGCTCCGACTGGTGCGGGAGCGTGGAGGACTTGCAGGCGTGGTCGTCGCCCGCGACGAGGAGCACGCCGCCGTGCTTCGCGGTGCCCGCCGCGTTCGCGTGCTTGAACACGTCGCCGCTGCGGTCGACGCCGGGACCCTTCCCGTACCACATCGCGAAGACGCCGTCGTACTTCGCGCCGGGGAAGAGCCCCGCCTGCTGGGAGCCCCACACGGCCGTGGCCGCGAGTTCCTCGTTCACGCCGGGGGTGAAGAAAACGTGGTGGGCCTCGAGGTGGGCCTTCGCCTTCCACAGGGCCTGGTCGAGACCGCCCAGGGGCGAGCCGCGGTATCCGGAAATGAAGCCCGCGGTCGAGAGTCCCGCGGCGAGGTCGCGCTCGCGCTGCGCCATGGCGAGGCGCACGAGCGCCTGCGTGCCGGTCAGCAGGACGCGGCCGGAGGGGCGCGTGTAGCGCTCGTCGAGGGATTGGAGCGCTTCGGGCCACGGCGCTGCGGACATCGGGGCTCCTCGTTCGGGTGGCTTCGGGGCGCCTGCAACCGCGCGGCCCGTCGCGGAAAATCGATCGTGTTCCGGCACGTCGCGCGGGGCAAGAGGATATCACCGCGGGCATCGCGCGCGAGGCCCCGCGCGCTTGGTCGTCGCGGTGCGCCGTGCTACAATACGACGGCATTTGCGGCCCGAACGATCACTCGCGTTTCCTTGTCGCGTCAGCGTTCGCATCGCCGCACACGAAAGTCGCGCCGCCAGGCGCGATAGCCGTCGGCCTCCCGGCCGGCCGGGTCCTCTCACCAGCGAAACCTCGGAAGGCATCGTGCTCACAGAACAGGATATCCATCTCTTTCGCGAAGGCACCCACTGCCGGCTCCACGAGCGGCTGGGCTGCCACCTCGATGAAGGCGGCCAGGGCGCGCGCTTCGCGCTCTGGGCGCCGAATGCGCACGCCGTCTCCGTGATCGGCGAGTGGAACGGCTGGCGCGCCGGCGCGGACCCCCTCGCCGTGCGCGGCGACGGCTCGGGCATCTGGGAGGGTCGCGTGCCCGGCGTCCGCCACGGCCAGGCCTACAAGTACCGGATCGAGTCGCGCCACCACGCTCACGTGGGCGAGAAGGCCGACCCCTTCGCGTCGTTCGCCGAGCTGCCGCCGGCCACGGGCTCGCGCGCCTGGACGCTCGACTACGAGTGGGGCGACGAGGCGTGGATGGCCTCGCGCGGGCCGCGCAACGCGCTGGACGCGCCGATGTCGATCTACGAGGTCCACGCCGGCTCCTGGCGGCGCAGGGACGGCGGCTTCCTCGGCTACCGCGAGTTCGCGCACGAGCTGGCGGCGTACGTGCGCGAGGCGGGCTTCACCCACGTGGAGCTCCTGCCGGTCATGGAGCACCCCTTCTACGGCTCCTGGGGCTACCAGACCACCGGCTACTTCGCGCCGAGCGCGCGCTACGGCACGCCGCAGGACTTCATGTACCTCGTCGACCACCTGCACCAGCACGGCATCGGCGTGATCCTCGACTGGGTGCCCTCGCACTTCCCCGCGGACGCGCACGGGCTCGGCTACTTCGACGGGACGAACCTCTACGAGCACGCCGATCCCAAGCAGGGCTTCCACCCGGAGTGGAACTCGAGCATCTTCAACTACGGCCGCCACGAGGTGCGCGCGTTCCTGCTCTCGAGCGCGCTCAGCTGGCTCGACCGCTACCACGTGGACGGCTTGCGCGTGGACGCGGTCGCTTCCATGCTCTACCTCGACTACGCGCGCAAGGACGGCGAGTGGGTTCCCAACCGCTTCGGCGGGCGCGAGAATCTCGAGGCGATCGAGTTCCTGAAGATGCTGAACCTCTCCGTCTACCGCGACCACCCCGACTGCCTCACGATGGCCGAGGAATCCACCGCGTGGCCGATGGTCTCGCGGCCGACCTACCTGGGGGGACTCGGCTTCGGCGCCAAGTGGAACATGGGCTGGATGCACGACACGCTCAAGTACTTCCAGCAGGACCCGGTCTTCCGCAAGTACCACCACGACCAGCTCACCTTCTCCCTCGTCTACGCCTTCCAGGAGAACTTCCTCCTGCCGCTCTCCCACGACGAGGTCGTCTACGGCAAGGGCTCGCTCGTGGGCAAGATGCCCGGCGACGACTGGCAGAAGTTCGCGAACCTGCGGGCGCTCTACGGCTACATGTGGGGGCACCCGGGCAAGAAGCTCCTCTTCATGGGGGGAGAGTTCGGCCAGCGCCGCGAGTGGACCCACGAGGGCGAGCTCGAGTGGTGGGTGACGGACCTCGCCGAGCATCGCGGCGTGCTGCGCTGGGTCTCGGACCTGAACCGCGTGTACCGGGAAGAGCCCGCGCTGCACGAGGTGGACTTCTCGGCCGAGGGCTTCGAGTGGGTCGACTGCACGGACCGCGACGCGAGCGTGATCGCCTTCCTGAGGAAGCCCCGCCGCGGCGCGCCCGTCCTCGTGGCCTGCAACCTCACGCCGCAGCCGCGCGCGAACTACGTGCTCGGGGTGCCGCGCCCGGGCCGCTGGCGCGAGATCCTCAACAGCGACTCGAAGGACTACGGCGGCGCCGGATGGGGGAACCTCGGCGGCGTGGAGGCCGTGCCCATCGGCGCGCACGGGCGGCCGAACTCGATCACCCTCACGCTGCCGCCCCTTTCCACCGTCTACCTGAAGGCCGAGCGCGATGACTGACCGGGACGCCGCGAAGCTGCCCGACGGCCGCGTGCGCGCGGTGATCGAGTCCGTGACGCCGAGCGTCGACGGCGGACGCTTTCCGGCCAAGCGGATCGAAGGCGACCGGGTCGAGGTCGAGGCCGACTGCTTCACCGACGGGCACGACGCCATCCGCGCGCGCCTGCTCTGGCGGGCGGAAGGCGAGGCGAAGTGGCGCGAGACCGAGATGCGCCCGCTCGGCAACGACCGCTGGCGCGGCAGCTTCGTCGCCGGGGCGCCGGGCCGCTACCGGTTCGCGGTGTGCGCGTGGGTGGATCACTTCCGCTCCTGGCGCGCCGAGCTCGCCCGGCGCGAGGACCCCGAGGACATCCGCGTCGCGGCCCTGGTGGGCGCGCAGCTCGTCGCCGAGGCGGCCGCCCGCGCCGACGGCGGCGACCGCGCGGCCCTGGAGGAGTGGTCCGCGTCGCTGCGGGGGAAGTCGCCGCCGGAGGCGCTCAAGAGCCTCGCGCTGGACGAGGACCTCGCCGCGCTCGCCGACCGCCATCCCGACCGCCGCCTCGCCGCGCGCTCCGGGGAGCTGCCGCTCGAGGTCGATCGCGCGCTCGCCCGCTTCGGCGCCTGGTACGAGCTTTTTCCCCGCTCGACCTCGCCGGAACCTGGCCGCCACGGCACCTTTCGCGACGTGGAGGCCCGCCTCGCCTACGTGGCCGAGCTCGGCTTCGACGTCCTCTACCTTCCGCCGATCCACCCGATCGGGATCGAGAAGCGCAAGGGTCGCAACAACGCGCTCGCCGCGGGGCCGGGCGACGTGGGCAGCCCCTGGGCCATCGGATCGGCCGAGGGCGGCCACACCGCCGTGCACCCCGATCTCGGCACGCTCGAGGACTTCCGGCGCCTCGTGGCGAAGGCCCGCGAGCAGGGCATCGAGATCGCCCTGGACATCGCCTACCAGTGCGCGCCGGACCATCCCTGGGTTCGCGAGCACCCGTCCTGGTTCCGCCACCGGCCGGACGGCTCCGTGCAGTACGCCGAGAACCCGCCCAAGAAGTACCAGGACATCTACCCCTTCGACTTCGAGAGCGAGGACTGGCGCGGGCTCTGGGAGGGCCTGAAGGGCGTGGTGGACTTCTGGATCGGCGAGGGCGTGAGGGTCTTCCGCGTGGACAACCCGCACACGAAGTCCTTCGGGTTCTGGGGCTGGATGATCCCCGAGGTGAAGCGCGCTCACCCCGACACGATCTTCCTCTCGGAGGCCTTCACCCGCCCGCGGGTGATGCACCGCCTCGCGAAGCTGGGCTTCTCGCAGTCCTACACCTACTTCACCTGGCGAAACACCGCGCGCGAGCTCACCGAGTACTTCACCGAGCTCTCCCGCGGGCCCGGGCGCGACTACTTCCGCCCCAACGTCTGGCCGAACACGCCCGACATCCTTCCCGAGGCGCTGCAGTTCGGCGGCCGGCCGATGTTCGTGACGCGGCTGGTGCTCGCCGCCACCCTGGGCGCGAGCTACGGCATCTACGGCCCCGCCTTCGAGCTGCTGGAGGGCCGGCCGCGAAGCCCGGGGAGCGAGGAATACCTCGATTCCGAGAAGTACGAGCTGCGCCACTGGGACCTCGGGCACCCCGAGAGCCTGCGCGGGATCATCGCGATGGTGAACCGGATCCGCCGCGAGAACCCCGCCCTGCAGTCGAACGAGGGCCTGCGCTTCTTCCCCACCGACAACGAGCAGCTCCTGTGCTACGCGAAGTCCGCCGCCGACGGCTCGAACCAGGTGGTGGTGGTCGCGAACCTCGACCCGCACAACGCGCACACGGGCTGGATCGACCTCGACCTCGAGGCCCTCGGCCTGGAGCGCGGCCGCGCCTACCAGATGCACGACCTCCTCACCGGCGCGCGCTACCTCTGGCAGGGCGCGCGCAACTTCATCCGCCTGGACCCGGCCCACGCGCCCGCCCACGTCTTCCTCGTGCGCCGCCACGTGCACCGCGAGCAGGACTTCGACTACTTCCTCTAAAGCCCCGACCGTGAGCACACCCCGCGCCCCCGCCATGCCGGCCGCCGAGGCCACCTTCGCCGTCGCGCCCGGCGGCGACGACGCCCTCTGGTACAAGGACGCGGTCATCTACCAGGTCCACGTGAAGGCCTTCTTCGACTCCGACGACGACGGCATCGGGGACTTCCGCGGCATCACCTCGAAGCTCGACTACATCCGCGACCTCGGGGTCAACACGATCTGGATCCTGCCCTTCTACCCCTCCCCGCAGAAGGACGACGGCTACGACGTCGCGGACTACCACAACGTGCACCCGCAGTACGGCAGCCGCAACGACTTCCGCCAGTTCGTCCGCGAGGCGCACCGCAGGAACCTGCGGGTGATCACCGAGCTCGTGGTGAACCACACCTCCGACCAGCACCCCTGGTTCCAGGCCGCGCGCCGCGCGCCGCCGGGCTCCTCCAAGCGCGACTTCTACGTCTGGAGCGATTCCGACGACAAGTACAAGGGCACCCGCATCATCTTCACCGACACGGAGACGTCGAACTGGACCTGGGACCCGGTCGCCAAGGCCTATTTCTGGCACCGCTTCTTCAGCCACCAGCCGGACTTGAACTTCGACAACCCGATCGTGCTGAAGGCCGTGGTGCGCGCCATGCGCTTCTGGCTGGACATGGGCGTGGACGGCTTCCGGCTCGACGCGATCCCCTACCTCGTCGAGCGCGAGGGCACCTCGAACGAGAACCTCCCCGAGACCCACGCGGTGATCAAGCGGATCCGCTCGCTCCTCGACGCGCACTACTCCTCGCGCCTGCTCCTCGCCGAGGCGAACCAGTGGCCCGAGGACGTGCGCGAATACTTCGGCGACGGCGACGAGTGCCACATGGCCTACCACTTCCCGCTGATGCCGCGCAT
>CALEJW010000043.1 GCA_937898635.1 uncultured Pseudomonadota bacterium
ATGGGGTAGAAGGGAAGCTGGGACATGGCGCGAGGGCGCGGTCGTGAAGCGCGGCGAGTGGTCCTTTCTCGATGCGATGTGGCGGTGCGCGGCGGCCACGGCGGACGCGTGCTGGACGCAGGCCGCGGGCCGCGAGGCGATCGCGCAGGCCCGCGAGGGACGCCTCGCGAATCTCATCGAGCGCACCCGCCGCGAGTCGGCCTTCTACCGCCGCGCGTGGAAAGGGCTGGGCGAGCGCACTGCGCGCCTCGCGGACCTGCCCGCGGTGAGCAAGGCGGACCTCATGGCGGGCTTCGACGACTGGGTGACCGACCCGGCGGTCACGCGGGAGCGGGTCGAGCGCTTCGCCGCGGACCCGGCTCGCATCGGCGAGCCCTTCCTCGGCCGATACGCGATCTTCTCCAGCTCCGGCACCACGGGCGTGCCGGGCCTCGTCGTGCAGGACCCGGACGCGCTCGCGGTCTACGACGCGCTGGGCGCGACGCGGCTCGCCGCGTTCGCCCCGTCGTGGAACTGGCGCGAGCCCCTCGCCGGCCACCGCTTCGCCCTCGTCGCCGCGACCGAGGGCCACTTCGCGGGCGTGGTGGCCTGGGAGCGGCTGCGCGCGCTGCATCCGTGGTTCGCCGCCCACGCTCGCGTCTTCCCGGTGACCCGGCCGCTGCGCGAGACCTGCGCCGCGCTGCAGGCCTTCCGGCCCTCGGTCGTCGCTTCCTACGCGACGGTGCTGCGGGCGCTCGCCGGCGAAAAGGATGCGGGACGCCTGGACATCGCCCCCGCCGCGCTCTGGTACGGCGGCGAGTGGCTCGCGCCGATGTCCCGCGCCCACATCGAGCGCGCCTTCTCCGCGCCCGTGGCCGGCGACTACGGCGCCTCGGAATTCCCGGCGATCGCCTTCGAGTGCGAGCGCGGCGCCCTGCACCTGAACGACGACTGGGTGGTGCTCGAGCCCGTGGACGCGCGCGGCGAGCCGGTGCCGCCCGACACGCCCTCGGCCTCGGTGCTCCTCACGAGCCTCGCCAACCGCGTGCAGCCGCTGGTGCGCTACGAGCTGGGCGACAGCGTGACGCTCGTCTCGAAGCCCTGCGCCTGCGCCCGGCCCTTCCCCGTGATCCGCGTGGACGGAAGGCGCGACGAGATCCTCCGGCTGCGGGCAGGCCGCGGCCGCGAAGTGCCGGTGCTGCCGATGGCGCTCTGCACGGCGATCGAGGAGGGCGCGGGCGTGCACCGCTTCCAGGCGATCCAGGCGGGACCGGGGGAACTGGTGCTGCGCGTGGAGGACGGCACGCGGCGACGCGAGGCGGTCGCGCGCGCGAAGCGGGCACTCGAGGAATTCCTCGCGGCCCAGGGTCTCGCGGGCGTCGCGGTCCGGGCCGAGGCGGCTACGCTTGCCGCCCACCCGGTGAGCGGCAAGTTCCGCCAGGTGTGGCGCGCGAAGGCGCCGGCGGCGGAACCTACCTCGTCCAGACCGCCCGGACGAGGTTCTCGTCGGCCTCGTAGCGGACCTTGAGGCTGCCCTCGTAGGCCGCGCGCACGGCGTTGCCGATGGCGCGGGCGAGGTGGTTGCCGGTCGTGGTGATCTCGAGCGCCTCTGCGCGCTCGCCGATCTCCATGACGCGCTCGAGCGGGTGCTCGGCCTTTTCGTGGGCCTCGCGGGCCTGCACGAGCTGGCGCAATTCGTCGCGGTGGGCCTGCACGAACGGGCCCTTGAGCGTCACGTAGCCGCCGGGAAAGCGGTCCTGGATGCGCAGGCAGGCCGGGCACATCGTGGCGACGGCTTCCTTCGGCGCGCGGCCCCAGGTCCAGCGGCCGTCGCGGAAGACGACGCCGCAGGACGGGCAACGCGCGTCCTGGACGGGCTTGCCCGCGTCGCGGTAGGGGTCGTCGTGGCGCGGCGCGTAGAGCTGCAGGTGCCGCGCTTCTCGCGTGCGATGCGAGGGAGTTTTCATGGTTCTCGGCCTCGGGGAATGAGTCCCGGCCTGAATCTACGCGCGCCGTGTTACCCCGATGTTGCCGGGGATCAAGGGCGGGCCCGATTTCGCCGAAGCGATTCCCGCCTGCCGGTTCCGCTAGACTCCGGCCTTTCCCCAAAGTCCACCATGACCGCCCGCCCCGCCGCGATCGCCTTCATCTTCGCCCTCGTGGTCGTGGACGTGGTCGCCATGGGGATCGTGATCCCGGTGCTCCCCAAGCTCGTCGAAAGCTTCGAGGGCGGCGACACGGCGCGGGCCGCGGCGGTCTACGGTGTCTTCGGCACCGCCTGGGCGCTGATGCAGTTCATCTTCATGCCCTTCTTCGGCGCGCTCTCGGACCGCTTCGGCCGCCGGCCCGTGATCCTCGTCTCCTGCCTGGGCCTGGGCCTCGACTACTTCTTCATGGCGCTTGCCCCGAGCCTCGCCTGGCTCTTCGTCGGGCGGGTGATCTCCGGGATCACCGCGTCGAGCATCGCGACCGCGTTCGCCTACATCGCCGACGTCTCGCCGCCCGACAAGCGCGCCGCCGCGTTCGGGATGGTGGGGGCGGGCTTCGGGCTGGGCTTCACGCTGGGGCCGGCGCTGGGCGGGCTCCTGGGCGGCGTCGATCCGCGCCTTCCCTTCTGGGTCGCGGGCTCGCTCGCGCTCGCGAACGCCCTCTACGGCTGGTTCGTGCTGCCCGAGTCGCTGCCGAAGGACAAGCGCGCGGCCTTCTCCTGGAAGCGGGCCAACCCCGCGGGCTCGCTCAAGCTGCTGCGCACGCACCACGAGCTCTACGGCATCGCCGCGGTGCTCTTCCTCATGCAGCTCTCCCACGTGGTGTTCCCCGCGATCACCGTGCTCTACATGGGCTACCGCTACGGCTGGGGCCCCATGGCGGTGGGGCTCGTGCTCGCGGCCGTGGGCGTGTGCTCGATGATCGTGCAGGGCGGCATGATCCGGCCCGTGGTCAGGCGGATCGGCGAGCGGCGCGCGCTCGCCGCGGGACTTGCCTTCGGCGCGGCCGGCCTGTCGATCTACGGCGGCGCGCCGGCGGGCTGGATCTTCCTCTGCGGCATCCCGGTCATGGCGCTCTGGGGGCTCGCCGGGCCGTCGGCGCAGGCGATCATGAGCCGGCGCGTGAGCGAGTCGGAGCAGGGCCAGCTCCAGGGCGCCACCGCGAGCCTGCAGGCGATCACGGGAATGATCGGGCCGACCCTCTTCACCCAGGTCTTCGCGCAGTCGATCGCGCAGGGCGAGGGGCTGCACGTGCCGGGGATGGCCTTCTACGTGGCCGCGGCGATGCTGGTCGCGGCGGGCGCGCTCGCCTGGCGGGTGACGCGGCCCCGGCCATGAAGCGCATTTCCTTTTCCTCGCCGGTCCACGACGCGCTCTTCGTGGCGAGGAGCGCGATCACGGGCCGCGGCCTCTTCGCCGGCTGCGCGATTGCCCGGCGCGCGAAGATCGGCGAATTCGAGGGCGAGGTGGTCTCCATCGCCGAGGCGCGGCGGCGGGCGGCGAAGCTCGCGATCGTCGCCATCGTGGAGCTCGAGCGCAAGGCGATCGACGCGCGCGGCATGCGCACGGGATTCCGCTTCATCAACCACTCCTGCGAGCCGAACACCTTCATGCGCCGCACGAAGGACCGCGCGGAGTTCTACGCGCTGCGCGACATCGCGAAGGGGGAGGAGCTCACGGTGGACTACGAGGAGAGCCACCACGAGGGCCGGCTCGCGTGCCGCTGCGGCGCGCCGCGCTGCCGCGGCCGCCTCTAGGCGCGCCTACTTCTCCACGGCGCCCGACCTGCGCAGCAGCGTCGCCACGGCCTCCGCGATCTCCGCGTAGCCCTCGGCGTTGGGGTGCACGAGGTCGCTCTTGAGCGAGCGCGATCCCAGCACGTCCGCGAGCACCTCGTTCTCCACGGGAATGGCGAGCTCCTTCGCGATCTCGGCGTAGAAGGGCACCTTCGAGGTGCCGAAGCCCGGCTTGGGCGTGGCGAGGAGCACCACGGAAATGCCGCGCCCCTGCGCCTCGCGGACCATCGCGCGCACGTTGGCGGCGGCGGCCTCCTCGCCGAGCTTCCTCAGGAAGTCGTTGCCGCCGTGGCACAGCACGAGGAGGGCGGGCTTCACCTCGTCCAGCACGCCGGGCAGCCGCGCGAGGCCTTCCCCGGAAGTCTCGCCGGGCACGCCGGCGGCGACGACCTTGCGCGAGACGAGCCGCGAGAGCACCGCGGGATAGGCCTGCGCGGGCGTGGCGCCGGTGCCGAAGGTGAGGCTGTCGCCGAAGGCGAGGATGACGGCGCCCGGGTCGAGCTTCGGCAGCCGGGGAACGTCGCCGCCGCAGGCGGCGAGCGCGGCGGCGGCGAGGAGGGCGGCCAGGCGAAGGGGAAATCGCATCGGCGGCGGGACTCCGTGCGGGACGCGAGGCGCATCCCGCGAGCCGCCACCGTACCACGCGCGCCGCCCGCGCCGGGCGGGCGGCGCGCCCGCCGGCTAGTCCCGGCAAACCGGCACGGTAAGGCCGTAGACCTGGCGGGTGACCTGCTTCACGACGACGCGGCCGTTCATCGTGTAGGTGATTCGCGCGTTCTCGCCGTCGGTGAAGTCCAGGCGCATCGTGCCGACCTCGGAGACGGTGTAGCCCTTCCAGGCCTGGGCCTCGAAGCCGGGGGCGGCGGTGCGGTAGAGCGCGCCGGCGAAGCTGCCGTCGGACTGGCGCTCGAGGCCGGAGGCCACGAGCCAGAGGTCGCGCCCGGCGTCGTCGTAGGTGAAGAGCGTGGCGAAGATCGTGTCGCCCTGCTGCGCGAGGTTCAGGCCCCAGCCCGGCTCCTGCGGGTTCCACCACAGGTCCTGGTGGTTGGCCTCGGCCGCGCGCGATCCCGTGGAGGAGACGCAGGCGGGGACTTGCGCGCGGAACACCTGCGGCCGGATCGACTTGGTGGCGCTGCGGTAGACCGCGCTCAACGCCGAGGGCGTGTTCTCGACGAAGGTCCAGGAAACCTCGCCGCGGTCGGCTGCCGTGAAGCGCAGGCGGATTTCGCCCACCATCGCGATGCCGTAGAAGGGCCAGGGCTGCTGGTCGAAGCGCGGGCCGCCGGTGCGGTAGAGCGCGCCGAGGAAGGAGCCGTCGCCCTGCAGGCGCATCTCGGAGGCGACGAGCCACAGGGGCGCGCCGTCGGAGGCGTAGGTGAAGAGGGTGGCGAAGACGATCCCGCCCTGGTGGTTCACGTTGATGCCCCAGCCCGGCTCGTCCGGGTTCCACCAGAGCGCCGTGTGGTTGGGCGTCGGCTGGAACACCGCGAGGGCGAGCGTGGCCTGGGGCGCGTCGAGGTAGGTCGCGTCCCCCGCCTGGTTCGCGGCGATCGTGCACTCGCCCACCGCGCGCCCGGACACCGTGGTTCCCGAGATCGAGCAGGCCTGCGGCGTGAGCGAGGTGAAGACCACGGGGCTGCCCGAGGCGCCGCCGCTCGCGCTCACCGTCGCGTTTCCGCCTGCCGCGAGGAGCGGGGCCGGGCCGAAGGCGATCGCCTGCGGCAGGCGGCTCACGGTGAAGGCGAGCAGCGCCTGGGGCGCGGGGTCGTAGTTCGCGTTGCCGGCCTGGTCGGCGGCGACGGTGCAGGCACCGGCGGCGACGGCGGTCACGGTGCTGCCGGCGACGGTGCAGGTGCCGGCGGTGAGCGAGGAGAACGTGACGGCGTTGCCGGAGCCGCCGCCGGTGGCCGAGACCGTGCCGGTGCCGCCCACGGCGACGACGGGCGCCGCGCCGAAGCCGATCGACTGGCTCGCCTTGGCGATGGCGATCGACTGCGTGACCTGGGGCGCCGCGTTGTAGGAGGCGTTGCCCGCCTGGTTGGCGGCGAGGGTGCAGGTGCCCGCGGCGAGCGCGCTCACCGTCGTGCCCGCGATCGAGCAGGTGGAGCCGGTAAGGCTCGTGAGGACGACCGGGTTGCCGGAGCCGCCGCCGGTGGCGGACGCCGTGCCGGTGCCGCCGTAGACGAGGCTGGGCGCCGCGCCGAAGACGATGGCCTGGTCGATGAGCACCACGCCCGTGGTCGTGAAGTCGACGCCCGTCACCACCGATTGCAGGGGCTGGGCGTCCTCGGCCATCAGGTAGGCGGTGTAGTCGGTCGCGGCCGTGAGCCCGGAGAGGGCGAAGCTCGCCGGCGAGCCGGCGCCCATCGCG
This sequence comes from uncultured Pseudomonadota bacterium, assembly GCA_937898635.1. Classification (GTDB taxonomy): domain Bacteria; phylum Pseudomonadota; class Gammaproteobacteria; order Burkholderiales; family Usitatibacteraceae; genus FEB-7. The sequence goes on from CALEJW010000043.1 coordinate 6,135, forward strand.
CCGCTGCCGGCGGCGACGAGGCCCGCGGCCGTGCCCGCGCGCACGCTCGCGGCGTTGGGCACCGCGCTGCCGCGGGTCGCCACGACCCAGTAGCCGGTCCCGGCCACGGTGCTCGTGCCGGAGAGCGTCGCGGTCGTGGTCGCCACGGCGCTCACGCCGACGGCGGAGAGCACCGGCGCGCCCGCGAGGGTCACGTCGGGCGTCACGTTGTAGTTCACCGTGCCCGTGATGACGCCGTTGCCGTAGGTGGTGGAGACCACGGTGTAGGCGGTGCCCTGCGTGAGGTTCGCCGAGAAGCGCGAGAGGAGCCCGATGGCGTCGTCGTTGCAGCCGACGAGGTTCGCGGTCGGGTTGGCGGGGTCGAAAGTGCCGCTGTAGAGAGCGAGGAAGGGGTCGCCGCCCACGCCGGTCACCGAGGTGACGGTGAACGTGTAGGTGGTCGAGTTGTTCGTGGTGAGGGGACGCGAGGCGTAGGCGTGCACGCCCACCTGCATGCCGCAGCCGCCGACCCCGCCCAGCGGCGAGGAGGCGACGTTGAAGGTCTGGGCGCCGGTGATCGTGTCGCTGAACGTCGTCGCGAAGGCCGACGCGGCCGCGACGAGGAGCGCGGCGGCGAGGGATGCGCGGGAGATCTTGTTCTTCACGGGGAAATTCCTTTCAACTGTGCCGGTTGAA
>CALEJW010000044.1 GCA_937898635.1 uncultured Pseudomonadota bacterium
GGCGCTTCGAGCAGGGCGCGGTCGCGGGCGTCACGGCGATCTCGGCGCTCCTCGAAAGGCACTTCCCCGCGGGCGAGGGCAACCGGAACGAATTGCCCGACCAGCCCGTGATGCTCTAGCTCCGGGCCGGCGTCGACGCTAGCGGCGCGCGCCTGGCGGGAGCAGCTCCACGGGAACGGGTTTTCGCGCGGCCGCGGCGGGCGCGTGCTTCGGCGTGGAGAGGTTGACGATCGCGATGAATGCGGCGCTCGCGGCCAGCGCGAGGGCGGCCACGAGCGCGATCCGCTTCAGGCGGGCGCGGCGCGTGCGCTCCGGCCGGTAGGGGCGCACCGACTCGTCGAGCGCCTTCTTGATGGCGTGGTCGCGGAAATCCATGCCGGCGTCGGAGGGCGCGGCGCCTCGCGCCGGGAAAGACTCAGCGCCCGGGCTTCGCGTCGTCTTCCGACGCGAGGAGGGCCTCGATCTCGCGCCGGCGGGCGGGATCGGGCGCCGGCGCGGCCGCGGGCAAGTCGCGGCGGCGGCGAAGCAGCACGAAGAAGGCGGCGAACGCGCCCACGATCAGCAGCCCCGGTCCCACCCACAGGACGGCCGTGACGGCGTTGAAGGGCGGCTTGTAGAGCACGAAGTCGCCGTAGCGGTCCACCATGTAGCCGCGGATCTCCTCGTCGCTGCGACCCTCGCGGATCATGCCGCGCACCTGCTGGCGCAGGTCCACGGCGAGGGGCGCGTCGGAGTCCGCGATGGTCTGGTTCTGGCAGACGAGGCAGCGCAGCTCGTGGGCGATGGCCTTCAGGCGCGCCTCCACCTTCGGGTCGGGATTGGCGATCTCGGTGGACTGGCCCCAGGCGGCGAGCGAGGCGGCCAGCGCGAGGGCGGGGAGGAGTCGCTTCATGCGTTCAGCTTCGCGAGGAGGGGAAGGAGGGTCTTCTCGAGGACCTCGGGGGTGATCGGGCCGATCTGCTTGTAGCGGATGACGCCCTGCTTGTCGATCACGAAGGTCTCCGGGGCGCCGTACACGCCGTAGTCGATGCCCACCTTGCCGTCGATGTCCCAGACCGAGAGCTGGTACGGGTCCCCGTGCTGCTTGAGCCACTTCGTCGCGTCGGCGCGCTGGTCCTTGTAGTTGAGGCCCACGATCGGGACGAGGCCCTTGCGGCTCATGTCGTTGAGCACCGGGTGCTCGACGCGGCAGGAGACGCACCACGAGGCCCACACGTTGAGGAGCCAGACCTTGCCCTTCATCTGCTCGGGCGAGAAGGTGGCCTCGGGCTCGTGCAGCTTCGCGAGCGTGAAGCCCGGCGCGGGCTTGCCGATGAAGGGCGAGGGGACCTGGCGCGGGTCCCGGGTGAGGCCCACCGCGAGGAACACGCACAGGACCGCGAAGAGCCCCAGCGGGACGATGTACTTGAGGGCCTTCATCGGCTAGTCGCCGGTGGCGAGCGCGCCCGAGGGCGCCGGCGCGGTGCGCCGGGACAGGCGGTAGCGGCGGTCGGCGATCGCGAGGAAGCCGCCGAGGGCCATGAGCAGGCACCCGCCCCAGATCCAGTCGACGAAGGGCTTGTGGTAGATGCGCACGCCCCAGGCATTGCCGTCGACCTGCTCGCCGAGCGAGACGTAGAGGTCGCCCGTGAGGCTCGCCCGGATGTCGGCCTCCGTCATCGTCTGGCCCGAGGCGCGGTAGAGGCGCTTCTCGGGGTACATCTTGACCAGGAGCTCGGAGGCGCCCGCGCGGCGCACCTCGAAGATGCCCTGCAGGGCGGCGTAGTTGGGCCCCGGGACGTCGCGCGTGCCGGCGAAGCGGAACTCGTAGCCGGCGAGGGCGACGGTGTCGCCCGGCGCCATGCGGATGTCGCGCTCGGTCTCGAAGCCCTTCACCATCGCCACGCCGATGATGAAGGCGGCCACGCCCACGTGGGCGACCTGCATCCCGTACCACGAGGCGGAGTTGGCGCGCAGCTTCGCGAGGAGCCCTGACTGGGGCGCGGCGCGCAGCCGGTCGCGGAACTGGAGCGCGGTCGCGAGGATCACCCAGAAGGCGAGGAAGAGGCCGAGCGCCACCAGCGCCGACCACTTGCCCCTGGCGATCGGCACGAGGATCGCGCAGGCGAGGGCCACGCCCAGCGCCCACTTCAGGCGCGTGGCGAGGTCGGGCAGCGCCGCCCGCTTCCAGCTCGCCATGGGGCCGATCGCCATGAGGAAGACGGCCGGCGCCATGAGCGGGAAGAACACCGCGTCGAAGTAGGGCGGGCCGACGGAGATCTTGCCCAGGCCGAGGGTGTCGACCACGAGCGGGTAGAGCGTGCCGAGGAACACCGCCGCGAGCGCGATCACGAGCAGGACGTTGTTCGCGAGCAGCATCGACTCGCGCGAGACGCCGGCGAACTGCCCGCCGATGCCCACGCGGGGCGCGCGCCACGCGAAGAGGGCGAGCGAGCCGCCCACCACGATCGCGAGGAAGCCGAGGATGAAGACGCCGCGCTTGGGGTCCGTCGCGAAGGCGTGCACCGAGGTGAGCACCCCGGAGCGCACGAGGAAGGTCCCGAGGAGCGAGAGCGAGAAGGCGAGGATCGCGAGGAGCACCGTCCAGCTGCGGAAGGCGCCGCGCTTTTCCGTGACGGCGAGCGAGTGGATGAGCGCGGTCCCCACGAGCCACGGCATGAAGGAGGCGTTCTCCACCGGGTCCCAGAACCACCAGCCGCCCCAGCCGAGCTCGTAGTAGGCCCACCAGCTGCCCAGCGCGATGCCGATGGTGAGGAAGCACCACGCGGCCGTGGTCCAGGGGCGCGACCAGCGCGCCCAGGCGCTGTCCAGCCGCCCTTCGAGCAGCGCGGCGATGGCGAAGGCGAAGGCCACGGCGAACCCCACGTAGCCCATGTAGAGGAGCGGCGGGTGCATCACCATGCCCGGGTCCTGCAGGAGCGGGTTCAGGTCGCGCCCGTCGGCGGCGGGAGGCAGCAGGCGCTCGAACGGGTTGGAGGTGGTGAGGATGAAGAGGAGGAATCCCACCGAGATGAGGCCCATGATCCCGATGACCCGGGCGGCGATGCGCTCGGGCAGGTGCCGCGAAAGCAGGGCCACGGCGGCGGTCCAGCCGCCGAGCATGAGCGCCCAGAGGAGCATCGAGCCTTCGTGGGAGCCCCAGGACGCGGCGAAGCGGTAGTGGACCGGCAGGCTCAGGTTCGAGTGCTGCGCCACGTTCGCCACGGAGAAGTCGTTGTTCACGAAGGAGGTGGCGAGCGCGGCCCAGGCGAGGAGCACGAAGAGGAACTGGCCGAGGGCGATCGGCCGGGCGGTCGCCGTCCACGCGGGCTTGCCGAGGCTCGTGCCGGCGAGCGGCAGGAAGGCCTGGGCGAGGCCGAGGAGGAGCGCGAGGACCAGCGCGAGCTGGCCGATTTCCGGGATCATCGCTTGCTCCCTCCCTGTCCGGCGAAGTTCTCCTTCGCCATGGGGTGTCCCGCCTGCTTGAGGGCTTCGGCCGCCTCGGGCGGCATGTAGTTCTCGTCGTGCTTGGCGAGGACCTGGGAGGCCTTGAAGGTGCCGTCGGGCCCGACGCGTCCCTCGGCCACCACGCCCTTGCCCTCCTTGAAGAGGTCCGGAAGGATGCCGGTGTAGACGACGGGGACGCTCTCGGCGCCGTCGGTCACCTTGAAGGAGACCGTGAGCGCGTCCTGCTGGCGCACCACGGTGCCGCCCTCGACCAGGCCGCCGACGCGGAAGTTGCGGTCGAGCGGGACTTCCTTCTTCGCCACCTGCGTCGGGGTGAAGAAGAACACCAGGTTCGACTGGAAGGCGTTCAGCACCAGGGCGGCGGCCACGCCCAGGGCGGCGAGCCCGCCGGCGATGGCGAGCGCGCGTTTAGTTCTCGGCTTCAAGATCCCGTTCCTCCTCGATGGCGGCGAGCGCCCGCTGGCGCCGGACCCGCAACAAGACCAATTCGACCACGATGGCGACGAGAAGTGCCCCGTAGGACATCCACACGAAGTACGCGTGGCCCCCCATCGCCCAGAAATCCGACCAGCTCGACCACCAGATCGTCATGCCGCCCCCGCTTCGCGCACCCACTGCGCGCGCCTCTCGCGCTCGAGGATCACCGAGCGCACGCGCACGAGCGTCGCCCCGATCGCGTACATCCACGCGGCGAAGCTCATGACGAGCATGCCGGTGAGCATCGTCACGTGCATGCTCGTGCCCTTGAAGCTCACGCTGGAGCCCTGGTGCAGCGTGTTCCACCACTGCACGGAGAAGTAGATGATCGGCAGGTTCACGACGCCGATGAGCGCGAGGAGCGCCGCCGCGCGGTCGCCGCGGCGCGGGTCCTCGAAGGCGTTGGCGAGCGCCATGTAGCCGAAGTAGAGGAAGAGGAGCACCAGCTCCGAGGTGAGCCGCGCGTCCCACACCCAGTAGGTGCCCCAGGTGGGCCGCCCCCAGAAGGCGCCCGTCCACAGGGCGATGAAGGTGAACATCGCGCCCGTGGGGGCGATGGCGCGGGCCATCATCGCCGAGAGCCGGGTGTTGAAGACGAGGGTGAGCCCGCAATAGCAGGCCATCACGAAGTACAGGAACATCGACATCCAGGCCGTGGGCACGTGGATGAAGATCACCCGGTAGACGGCGCCCTGCTGGGCGTCCGTGGGCGCCACGAGGAGGCCGAGGTACAGGCCCCAGGCGGCCAGCACGGCGGCCAGGATGAAGAACCAGGGGGCCAGCCGCCCGGCGAGCCGGAAGAAGGTCGGGGGCGAGGAGAAATAGAACCAGTTCATGGGCTTGGCGTCGGATTCGCGTGGGCGGAGTATCGCCCGGACGGGCGGGAATCGGTTGCGGGATCGCAAAGGGCGGGGGTGGCCACGGCGCCCTAGTCCACGGCGATCCGGACGGCCATCCCGATGGCGGCCGGGAGCCCGACCAGCGCCGCGATGAGGGCCGCGCCCAGGAGCGAGAGGTGCGGGGCGGCCGAAAGTCCCGTGGCCTGCGCCTCCGACGCCCCGGCGCCGAAGATGAGCACCGGGACGAAGAGCGGGAGCGCGAGGAGCGCGAGGAGCATGCCGCCGCCGCGCGCGCCCAGGGCGAGCGCGGCGCAGGCGCCGCCCAGCAGCGAGAGCACCGGCGTGCCGATGGCGAGCGCGAGCGCCTGGACGGCGAGCGTGTCCGGGGCGAGGCCGTACTGCAGCCCGATGAGCGGCGAGAGGAGCGTGAGGGGCAGGCCCGAGACGATCCAGTGGGCGGCGATCTTGCCCGCGGCCCAGCCGAGCGCCGGGTGCGGCGAGAGCGTCATCTGCTCGAGGGAGCCGTCCGCGTAATCCGCGGCGAAGAGCCCGGGCAGCGCGAGGAAGGCGGCGAGGAGCGCGCCGACCCAGATCACGCCGGGGCCGATCCGCGTGAGCAGCTGCGGCTCCGCGCCGATGCCCAGCGGAAAGAGGGAGGCGACGAGCGCGAAGAACGCGACGGTGAGCACCGCCTCGTCGGGATGCCGCCACGCGAGGCGCAGGTCGCGCGCCATCGCCCACGAGAAGCCGCCCGTGAAGGACCCCGCCGTTTGCCCGCCTGCCGTCACGGTCGCGTCCATGGCGCGCTCAGGCGAGGCGAAGCTCGCGGATCACGCCCGAGGCGGGCGCGAGGCGGTGGTGCGTGGCCACGAGCGCGAGGCCCCCGCGGGCGAGGTGGCGGTCGAGGAGGTCCACGAAGAGGGCCTGGCCCGCGTCGTCCAGCGCGGTGAGCGGTTCGTCGAGCACCCAGAGCTCGGCGGGGTCGAGGGCGAGGCGCGCGAGGCCGATGCGCCGGCGTTGTCCCGCCGAGAGGCGCCGCGACGGCAGCCGCCGGCGCTTTTCCAGGCCCACGGCGGCGAGCGCCTCGCGCCTCGCCTCGGGCGTGGACGGCACGCCGCGCAGGCGCAGCGAGAACTCGAGGTTCTCCTCGGCCGACAGGTCGTCCTTGAGCCCCGGCAGGTGGCCCGCGAAGGCGGTCCCCGCGCGCATGCGCTCGGGGTCGGTGCGCGTGGACTCCCCGTGCCAGTGGATCGCGCCCTCGTCGGGACGGGTGAGCCCGGTCACGCAGCGCAGGAGCGTCGTCTTGCCGCAGCCGTTGGGACCGCGCACGCACAGCAGTTCCCCGCCCGCCACCGCGAAGTCGATGCCGGAGAAGAGCAGGGCGGGACCGCGCCGGCAGGCGAGGCCTCGGACCTCGAGGACGTCGGGGGCGCCGCTGCGGTGTTTCCCGGTCATGCGCTAGGGAACGACCTTGTCGATCACGATGTTCACGCCCTTCGCGCCGGGCGCGATCGCGGCGCTCGTGCCGACGAGGTCCCCGGGCTGCGTGACCGCGCCGCCGGACTTCGACACGCGCGCCTCCACCACCACCGAGGGCGTGGTCGAGAGCCGTGCCGCGGGCGTCATGCCCATGGAGTCGTCGAGCACGAAGGCCTTGGGAAGCTCGCCCGCGCCGCCGCGCAGGATCGCGAGCGGGATCCGCGAGCCGCTGGCCGCGCGCGCGTAGATGAAGAGCGTGTCCGTGGGCCCGGCCTTGCCGCGCAGGGACTCGGCGAGGCGCACGGTTCCCGAGACCGTCGCGCCGCCGGCGGAAGCGGGCGCCGCGGCCGGGGCGCCCGCCGCCGGGGCGGGGGCGAGGGGCGCCTGCGCCGCGGGAGGCGGCGGGGCCTTCGCGGGCGCGCCGGAGGCGAGCGCCTTCGAGGGCGGCTGGGGCTTTCCGGCCGCCGCGGCGCGCGCGCGCACGTCCTCGATGATGCCCAGCACCTGCGTCTCGTCCTCGGAGCCGGGGGCGACGACGGCGTGCAGGCGCTCCCAGTAGCCGAGCGAGGCGGCGTAGTCGCCGACGTTCAGCTTCGCGGTCCCGGCGAGCGCGAGCGCCTTCGGATGGCGCGGGTCCGCCTGCAATGCGCGCATGACGAGCTCCGTGGGCTCGCCGGAGAGGTTGCGCCCGCGCGAGAGCGCGAGCGCGTCCGCGTAGTCGGCGAGCACGGAAGCGTCCTGCGGCGCGATCTTCGCGAGGTGCGCGTAGGCCTCGAGCGCCTTTTCGGGCTTGCCCGTGGCCGCGAAGGAGCGCGCGAGGAGCATCCAGCCCTCGACGTCGTCGGGCTGGCGCTTCATGCGGGCCTCGAGCTCGGCCACCATCTGCTCGATCTGGTGGTCGCCCGGCGCGGCCCCGGCGGCGGCGAGGACCCGGGGGTCGGTCACCTGCGGGATGCCGACCCAGAGGTAGAAGCCGATGGCGGCGGCGGGCACGAGGAGCGCGAAGAGCGCGGCCGTGACCCAGGGCTTGCGCGCCGGCGCCGCGGGGGCGGGCGCCGCGCCCTCGAGATCCTCGTCGGCGCGGGCGGCGAGTTCCGCCAGCGCGGATTCGCGGGCGTCCTTCGGCAGCAGTCCGCTCGCCAGGTCGGCCTCGATCTCCTGGCGCTGCCCGCGCAGCACGGCGAGGTTGGCCTCGCGCGTGGAGGGGCCGGATCGCGCGCGGCCGCGAAGCAGCGGCACGAGCACGAATGCGAGCGCCGCCACGATCATGAGGGCGGCCACGAACCAGAAAGTGAGCATCGGGGGAGGGGCGGAAGGGTGGAAACGCGACGCCGGATTATACCGGAGGGGCGCGCCCTTTCCCCTTGCGAACGGTCAACGAGCCGCTACAATGCAGGCGCGCCTCGCCACGCCCGCATCGGGAGGCGCCCACGAAGAAGAAGACCACCGGGACGGGGAGGGAGAACAGGGTGCGACACCAGTCGATACTCGAGTACGCGCGTTTCCGGTGGTTCAAGGCGGCGCTCGTCCTGAGCGCGCTCGCGGGCTTCGCCTACCTCTGGCACGAGCCCGCGCTCAAGCCCTACGGCGGAACCCTCCTCGGCTACGGTCTCGGCACCGTCGGGGCGGTCCTCATCCTGTGGCTCGCGTGGTTCGGCGTGAGGAAGCGCCGCTACGGCTCGCGCGCCGGCACCGTCCAGGGATGGCTCTCGGCGCACGTCTACCTCGGCACGGCGCTGCTGGTCGTCGCAACGCTCCACACCGGCTTCGAGCTCGGCTGGAACCTGCACACGCTGGCCTACGTGCTCATGGTGGCCACGGTGGCGAGCGGTTTCTACGGCACCTACGTGTACCTGTCGGTGCCGGGCCTCATGACCGCGAACCGCGGCGACGAGACGCTCGAGGCGATGGTCCTCAAGATCGCGGACCTCGACGACGAGATCCGCGCGAAGGCGCTCTCGCTTCCCGACGCGATCCTCAAGGCGGTCAACGCCTCGCTGGACCGCTCCCGGCTGGGCGGGTCGTTCCTGCGGATCGTTACGGGACGAGACGCCGACTGCCCGACGGCCGCGGCGGTGCGGGACCTGCCCGAGATCGGCAAGCAGCTCAGCGGCGAGGCGGCGAAGCTCAACCACGAGGTCTACACGCTGCTCCTGCAGAAGAACGAGCTCCTCGGGCGCGCCCGGCGCGACCTGCGCTACAAGGCGAAGCTCGACCTCTGGCTCTTCGTCCACGTGCCGCTCGCGATCGCGCTCCTCGCCGCGCTCGCCGCGCACGTGGTCGTCGTGTTCCTCTACTGGTAGCCGGGCGGGCCACGCGATGAAGCTCCTCGTCATCACCCAGAGCCGCAACCGCGCCGGGCGCACGGTGCAGGTGCGCAAGGACGTCACCGCCGACTGGGTGCGCGTGGGGCGCAACGCCGCGAGCGAGGTCCTGCTCGCCGATCCGCGCATCGCCCTGAGCCAGGGCCTCATCGTCGACCGCAACGGCCCCGTCTATACCGAGGGCGAGATGGGCACGATGACGAGCACCACGCGCAAGGCCGTTCGCGCGGTGCGGCTGTCTCCCGGGACCACGCTCGACATCGGGCCCTACAAGGTGAGCGCCCTCGTCCCGCCGCCGGGCTACACGGGCGCGATCACCGTGGAACTGGTGCGCCCGGCGGAGAACGTGGCCGGGGAGTTCCTCACCCGGGCGGCGAAGCTCACGCTCGCCTCGCTTCGCCTGCCGAAGCGCGGCGTCGCGCTCGCCCTCTTCGCGCTCGTCGCGATCGCCTTCTTCCTGCTTCCCGCCGCGCGCGTCCTGGACCTGCCGTGGCGCCAGCCCGAGGGGGTCGCGATGGCGAGCGACCGCTTCTGGAACCCGGGGCCGGTGCTCCTCGCGCACCAGCCCGTGGAGTTGAAGTGCGAGGCCTGCCACCAGGTCGCGTTCCGCCAGGTGCTCGACGCGGCCTGCCTCGAGTGCCACGCGCGGATCGGCCACCACGTGGCGCCGGCGATGAAGCCCGCGGCGCTCTTCGAGGGACGGCGCTGCGCCGAATGCCACCGCGACCACAAGGGCGTGAAGGCCACCCACCGCGACGACGACCGCTTCTGCGCCGACTGCCACCGCGACATCCGCTCGCGGGCGAACGGCTCGCAGTCGCAGGACGTCTCCGACTTCGCGAAGGACCATCCCGCGTTCCGGCTCTCGCTGCCGTCGGAGGCGGGCGCGAGGCGCGTGCGCCAGGGCGGCGCCCCGATCGAGGAGGCGAGCGGGCTCGTCTTCCCCCACGCGACGCACCTCGATCCCGCCGGCGTGAAGCACCCCGGCAAGGGACGCGTGGTGCTCGACTGCCAGGCCTGCCACCACGCCGACGCCTCGCGACGGGGCTTCGTGCCCGTGGCGATGAAGCGCGACTGCCAGGCCTGCCACCGGCTCGCCTTCGAGCCGGCGATGGGCGAGCGCGAGGTTCCCCACGGCTCGCCCCGGGAGGCCATCACCGTCGTGCGCGAGTTCTACGCGAACCTCGCGCTCAACGGCACCGAGGACAGCTTCGAGAAGGCCTTCGGCGTGCCCGGCGCGGGGCTCCTGCGCCGCCCCGGCGTGCCTTCCGAGGAGGCGCGCCGGGCCGCGCTCGCGCTGGCGGGCGAGCGCGCGGAGCGCGCCACGCGCGAGCTCTTCGGCAGCCGCCTCGCCGCGAGCGGGCGCAAGTCCGAGCAGGTCTCGGAGGAGCTTTTCCAGGTGCGCGTGTGCAGCGCCTGCCACGAGATCGCCGAGCGCGAGGGCCCGGAAGGCACGCGCTGGGAGGTGGCTCCCGTGCGGCAGGTCTCGCGCTGGATGCCGAACGCGCGCTTCGACCACGCGAGCCACGCGCAGTCGAAGTGCGCCGACTGCCACGACGTCGCGCGCTCGAAGAAGAGCGCCGACGTGGCGATGCCGCGGATCGAGGCCTGCCGCGAATGCCACGGCGGCTCGCGGCCCGTCGAGCGCAAGGTCACTTCCAACTGCCTGCTCTGCCACGGCTTCCACGAGCAGAAGCACCCCTGGGATCCGCGCTTCGTGCCGAAGGCCGGGGCGCGCGTGGCGAAGGGGCCCGCCGTTGCCCATTGAAGCCTGGCGCCTCGCCGCCGCGGCCCTCGTCCTCGCCGTCGCGGCCTGCTCCGGTTCCTCGGGCAACCCGGGTTCGGGCGATTGCGTGCCCAATTGCAACGCGCCGGCCAAGGCGCTCACCGAGGACGAGGTGCGCCGCATCGTCGCGCAGGCCGTGGGCGAGGCCCAGGCGAGAGGGGCGCGCGCCACGATCGCGGTGGTCGATCGCGTGGGCAACGTGCTCGCCGCCTACCGCATGGACGGCGCGCGCGAGCGCTTCGACATCCTTTCCGGGCGCGGCGTGGAGGGCGCCCTCGACGGCATCCGCGACACGCTCCCCGCGACCGCCGCGGCGATCGCCAAGGCCATCACCGGCGCCTACCTCTCGTCCTCGGGCAACGCCTTTTCCACGCGCACGGCGAGCCAGATCGTGCAGCAGAACTTCCTGCCCGGGGAATCCAGGGCTCCTTCGGGACCGCTCTACGGCGTGCAGTTCTCGCAGCTTTCCTGCTCCGACGTGATGAGGAACCTCTCCCACGGCAGCGTCGGGCCGAAGCGCTCCCCGCTCGGCCTCGCGGCGGACCCGGGCGGCCTGCCGCTCTACAAGGACGGCGCCGTCGTGGGCGGCATCGGCGTGATGGCCGACGGCACCTACGGGCTGGACCTCTCGATCACCGACCGCGACGAGGACCTCGACGAGCTCATCGCCGTCGCGGGCGGCTGGGGATTCGCGCCGCCCGCGGACATCCGCGCCGAGCGCATCACCGCCGACGGCAAGACCTTCCGCTACGTCGATTCGGAGTCCCTCGCCGCGGATCCCGCGCGCGCGCCGGCGTTCGCCGCGCTGCCGGGCGCGCTGGTGGCGGTGGAGGGCTACGCGGACGCGGCCGTGCGCGCGGGTGTCGCCTTCGGCACGCCTGCCTCCGGCTACCGCGCCGCCACGGGAGCGCTCGCGGCGGTGGGGGCCTTCACCCTGGTCGACGGCGCGAACGCGGAGCGCTTCCCGGCGCGCGCGGCGGCGCTCGCGGGCGGGCCCGCGGCGGCCGAGGTCTCGCGCATCCTCGAGGAGGGGCTGCGCGTGGCGAACCGCGCGCGCGCGCAGATCCGCCGTCCGCTCGGCTCCGCGGCCGAAGTCTCCGTGACGGTGGTCGACCTCGAGGGCGAGGTGCTCGGGCTCGCGCGCACCGCCGACGCGCCGATCTTCGGCACCGACGTCGCCGTGCAGAAGGCCCGCGGCGCGCTCCTCTTCTCGCGCGCCGACGCCGCCGCGCTCCTCGCGGCGCTGCCCGATGCCGCGTACCTGTCGCCCGCCGGCACGACTGCCTCGATCGCCGCCTACGCGGGCGCGATGCGCGCCTTCGTGGGCGAGGGCGGCTCCCTCGACGGGCGCGTCGCCTGGTCGATGCGGGCCATCGGGAACCTCCACCGGCCGAGCTTTCCCGACGGCCTGGACGGCACGCCGCCCGGCCCGCTCTCCAAGGGCTTCGACACCTGGAGCCCGTTCAACGTGGGCTTCCAGCTCGACCTCGTGCACAACCAGCTGGTGAAGGCGGCGGCGACGGGCGACGCCTCGACGGGCTGCGCGGGCCGCGCGCCGCTGGGCGCTCCCGCAGGCACGCCGGACGCGGGGCTCGCCGTCGCGCGCAACGGCATCCAGATCTTCCCCGGCGGCATGCCCCTGTACCGCAACGGCGCGCTCGTGGGCGCGGTGGGCGTCTCCGGCGACGGCGTGGACCAGGACGACATGGTGGCGCTGCTCGGGGTGGCCAATGCCGCGAAGGCGCTGGGCACCGGGCTCGGGCACGCGGCCCCCGCGATGCGCGCCGACACGCTCGCGCCCCTGGGCGTGCGCCTGCGCTACGCGCAGTGCCCGCAGTCGCCCTTCAACGACTCGACGCAGCAGGACGCCTGTGCGGGCCTCTGAGACATGGCCCGCCGCCCGGAGGGCCGCGCTGGCGGCCGCGCTCTTCGCCCTCGCGCCGGGAGCGCTCGCGCAGGAAGGGCTCAAGCCGCCGGTGAACGAGGACCAGAAGCTCCCGCCGGAGCGGCCGGCCGACCGCGAGATCCAGCCGCGCCGCCCGGGAGAGTCGAAGCCCCTCGAGTTCTTTCCGCCGCCCGCGCACCCGAGCCAGGTCCCGGGGCCGCTGCCGGGTGCGCCCCGCGCGTCGCTCCCGGTGCCGGACCGCTGGCGGATCATGCAGGCGCTGGGCTTCAAGTTCCCGCCCACCGATCCCTACAACCAGAACATCCTCAAGGGCGACCTGCCCATCGGCGACGACCCGTGGCTGCGCGAGCGCTTCCCGGAACTCGCGCGGCGGCTCTCCCCGGACTGGTTCTTCAACCTGGGCCTGGTCTCCGACACGCTGGTGGAGGCGCGCCGGCTGCCCACGCCGGTGGGCGCGCAGACGACCGAGCGCCCGGGCGCCTACGACGTCTTCGGCGCGGGCCGCCAGTCCACCGTCGCGCAGACGATCATCGCCTCGTTCGCGCTCATCAAGGGCGACACCACGTTCAAGCCGCCGGACTACGAGTTCCGCTTCGTCCCCGCCTTCAACGTGAACCAGTCGCGCGTGGAGGAGGTGAGGGCGCTTCGCATCGACCCGCGCGCCGGCACGCGCCGCACCGACAACCACGTGGGCGTGCAGGAGCTCTTCGCCGACGTGCACCTGCGAAACGTCTCGGTGCGCTACGACTTCGACTCCCTGCGCGCCGGCATCCAGCCCTTCATCTCCGACTTCCGCGGCTTCGTCTTCCAGGACGTCCCCCTGGGGCTGCGCCTCTTCGGCACCCGCGACAACAACCTCTGGCAGTACAACCTCGCGTGGTTCCGGCGCGTGGAGAAGGACACGAACTCGGGGCTGAACGACGTCACCGCGCGGCTGCGGCGCGACGACGTCCTCGCGGCCAACGCCTACCGGCAGGACTTCCCGGCGCTCGGATTCACCACGCAGGCGACGGCGCTCCTCAACGTGAACCGCGAGGGCAAGGGCGCCTACTACAACAACAACGGCTTCCTCGAGAGGCCCTCGTCGCTCGGCGACGAGCGCCCGCACGACTACACGGTGGCCTACCTGGGGCTGAACGGCGACGGGCACTTCGGGCGCTGGAACCTGCAGGCCTCGCTCTACGCGGCGCTGGGCCGCGACGAGCGCCACCCGCTCGCCGGCCGCGCCCAGGACATCCGCGCGGCCTTCGCGGCGGCCGAGCTCTCGCGCGACTTCAGCTGGCTGCGGCTGCGCCTGAGCGCGCTCGCCGCCTCGGGCGACCGCGATCCCTTCGACGGGAAGGCGACGGGCTTCGACGCCATCTTCGAGAATCCCCAGTTCGCCGGTGCCGACACGAGCTTCTGGATCCGCCAGGCGGTGCCGCTGGTGGGCGGCGGCGGCGTGGCCCTCTCGGGGCGCAACGGCGTGCTGCCGAGCCTTCGCTCGTCGAAGGACCAGGGGCAGTCCAACTTCGTGAACCCCGGGCTGCTGCTCCTCGGCGCGGGCGCCGACGCGGACCTGACGCCGCAGCTGCGCGCCATCGCGAACGTCTCCTACCTGCGCTTCCAGGACACCACCGTGCTGGGCGTGCTGCGGAACCAATCCCCGCCCGACCGCGAGATCGGCTGGGATGTCTCCGCGGCCGTGCAGTACCGTCCCTTCATGAGCCAGAACGTGGTCCTCAACGCCTCGGCCGCGGCACTCCTGCCGGGCCGGGGCTTGAAGCAGCTCTACGACGAGGACCGGCGCGGGCCCCAGTACTCGATCCTCGTGAACCTCCTCCTCACCTACTGACGCCGACCGGGCGGATGCCGAGATGAAAAGACCGATCCTCGCCGTGGCTGCCGCCGTCCTCGCCCTCGCGGTGCAGGCCGGCTCCGGCGGCGGCGCGCCGGCCGGGTCCCTCGCGGCGGCGCACCCGCCGGCGCCGGAACGGCAGACGCCCGCCGAGGCCCGCGCCAAGAGCGAGGGCTGCGCGAGCTGCCACTCGGCCACCGACCGCCACACCATGCACCAGAACCCGGCCGTGGTCCTGGGCTGCGCCGATTGCCACGGCGGCGACCCGAAGGTCGCGAAGCCCGCCGGGGCGCAGCGCGGGGACGCCGCCTACCGCGACGCGCTCGAGCGATCCCACGTGCTGCCGCGCGACCGGAAGGCCTGGAACTGGCCCGCGAGCGCCAATCCCGAGGGCAGCTACACGCTCCTGAACCGCGAGTCGCCGGAATTCATCCGCTTCATGAACCCGGGCGACCTGCGCGTCGCCCGCGAGGCCTGCGGCGCGTGCCACCTCCCCATCATCCAGGCCTCGGAGCGAAGCCTCATGTCCACTTCGGCCATGCTCTGGGGCGGCGCGGCCTACAACAACGGGATCCTGCCCTTCAAGCGCTACATCCTCGGCGAGGCCTACACGCGGGAAGGCGTGGGCGCCACCCTCGTGAACCCGGTGAAGCCCACCGACTTCCTCGTCGCGAAGGGGATACTCTCGAGCGTGACGGCGCTGCCGGCCTGGGAGACGATCCCGCCCGCGGACGTCTTCCGCGTCTTCGAGCGCGGCGGGCGGGTGATCTCCTCGCTCTTCCCCGAGATCGGGCTGCCCAACAACACCGGCATCCTGCAGCGCCTGGACGAGCCCGGGCGCCCGGACCTCAAGCAGTCCAACCGCGGCCCCGGCACGGGCAGCCGCATCGCGGTGCCCGTCATCAACATCACCAAGACGCGCCTGAACGACCCGCACCTGTGGTTCCTCGGCACCAACGAGCAGCCCGGCGACTACCGCTCCTCCGGGTGCAGCGCCTGCCACGCGGTGTACGCCAACGACCGCGACGCGAAGCACTCGGGGATCTACGCGAAGTACGGGCACTCGGGCGGGACGGCGACGAAGGACCCGACCATCGCGAAGGGCGAGCCGGGGCATCCCATCCGCCACGAGTTCACGCGCGCCATCCCCTCCTCGCAGTGCATGGTCTGCCACATGCACCAGCCCAACGTGTTCGTGAACTCCTACTACGGCACGATCATGTGGGACTACGAGTCGGACGCGCCGCACATGTGGCCGGCGAAGCAGAAGTACCCCACGCACGACGAGGCGAGGAAGATCCTCTCGCGCAACCCCGAGGAGGCGGCCATCCGCGGCCTGTGGGGCGACCCGGAGTTCCTGAAGAACGTCGCGAGCCTCAACCCGAAGCTCCAGGACACGCAGTTCGCCGACTACCACGGCCACGGCTGGAACTTCCGCGCGGTCTTCAAGCGCGACCGCAAGGGCACGCTCCTCGACAAGGACGGCAAGGCCGTCTCCGACGGGGACCCGCAGAAGTTCAAGAAGGCGGTCCACCTCACCTCGATCCACCTGGACGTGGGCTTCCACTGCGTCGACTGCCACTTCGCCCAGGACATGCACGGCAACGGCCACCTCTACGGCGAGGTGGCGGCGGCGGTGGAGATCGACTGCCGCGACTGCCACGGCACCGCGGACAAGTACCCGACGCTTCGCACTTCCGGGCCCGCCGCGCGGCCGGGCGGCATGGACATGTCGCTCCTGCGGACCCAGGACGGGCGCAAGCGCTTCGAGTGGCGCGAGGGCAGGCTCTTCCAGCGTTCCGCCATCTACCCGGACCTCGAGTGGGAGATGTCGCTGGTGAAGGACACGGTGACCCCGGGCAACGCGCACTACAACGAGAAGGCCGCGCGCGCGAAGCTCATGCGCACGGGGGAGGCGGGCCGCCAGGGCGAGTGGGGCCCGGGCGGGGGCGACCATGCGCACGCCGACGAGAAGATGACCTGCTTCACCTGCCACCTCTCCTGGACCACGAGCTGCGGCGGCTGCCACCTGCCCATCCAGGCCAACTGGAAGACCGAGCGCCAGCACTACGAGGGGGGCGAGACCCGCAACTACGCCACCTACAACCCGCAGGTCGCCCGCGACGAGATGTTCCAGCTCGGGCGCCACGGGCCGGTGAAGGGCGGGCGCATCGCGCCGGTGCGCTCCTCCTCGGCCCTCGTGCTCTCCTCGACCAACATCAACCGGGAGCGGATCTACATCCAGCAGCCGCCGGTGGCCGCGAGCGGCTTCTCCTCGCAGGCCTTCGCGCCGCACTACCCGCACACGGAACGAAAGACCGAGACCAAGGGCTGTTCCGACTGCCACGTCTCGGACGCGAACGACAACAACGCGATCATGGCGCAGATGCTGCTGCACGGGACCAACTTCGTGAACTTCGTGGGCTTCAACGCCTGGATGGGCCAGGAACGCCACGTGCAGGCGGTGCAGGTCACGGAGTGGGAAGAGCCGCAGGCGGTCATCGGCAGCTACCTGCACCGCTACGCCTACCCGGACTGGTACGCCGACCACGAGAAGCGCGGGCGGCGCCTCGCCGAGGCCCACGACCACGCCGCCCGGGGGCCCGCGAACTGCGTGGCGCTGCGCGGGGAGTACCTGTACTCGGCCGAGGGCGAGGGCGGGATGCGCGTCTACGACGTCGCCTCCATCGCGAACAAGGGCGTCTCGCAGCGCATCGTCACGGCGCCCTTCTCGCCGCTGGGCCACGACACGCGCGTCGCCTCGGGCAACGCGACCTGCGTGGCGCTGCCCACCAACCAGCCGATCGCCCCGGCGCGCAACCAGGGCGAGCTCATGCGCGTCACCAACCAGGAGCAGCCCTTCCACCCGGTCTACAACTACGCCGTGATCACCGACGCCGGGGAAGGGCTCATCCTCGTGGACGTGAACACGCTGGCCGACGGGGAGCCGCGCAACAACTTCCTCGCGCGCGCCGTGACCTGGAACGCGGAGGGCATCCTGAAGGGCGCGCGCCACGTGACGCTCGGGGGGCGGTACGCCTACGTGGCCGCGGACGCGGGCCTCGTCGTGGTGGACCTCGACGATCCCCTGAAGCCCCGCACGGCCGCGGTGGTGCCGGTGAAGGGCGCGCGCGCCTCGGCGCTGCAATTCCGCTACCTCTTCGTGGCGAGCGACGCTGGCCTCGAGGTGATCGACGTGACGGTTCCCGCGAAGGCCGCGCTCGTCGCGGGCGCCCGCGTGCCCCTCGCCGACGCGCGTCGCGTCTACGTCGCGCGCACCTACGCCTACGTCGCGGCGGGCCGGGCCGGGCTCGCGATCATCGACGTGGAAAAGCCGGCGTCCCCGCGGCTCTTCCGGATGTTCGACGACGGCGGGAAGCTGAACGACGCCCGCGACGTGGTGGTGGCGACCACCAACGCCTCGGCCATCGCCTACGTCGCCGACGGCGCCAACGGCCTGAAGGTGCTGCAGCTCACCTCGCCGGAGATCCAGCCGAAGTTCTACGGCTTCAGCCCGGAGCCGATGCCGCGCGTGATCGCCTGGCGCGACACCGCCTCGCCCGCGCTCTCGCTCGCCAAGGGCCTGGACCGCGACCGCGCCGTGGACGAGACGGGCGGGCAGATCGCCGTCTTCGGGCGCATCGGCGCGCGGCCCTTCACGCACGAGGAGCAGCGCAGGTTCTACCTGCGGCCCGACGGCAGCGTCTGGACCGTGAGCGACACCGGCAGGCCCGGGGACTTCCGCGACGGGCGGCCGCCGGCCGATCGCGCCCCGAAACCCCGCGGCGAGACGAGGAAGGCGGAGGTCCGATGAAGAAGATCCTGGCCCTGGGGCTGGCATGGGCGGCGCTCGCCGCGCAGGCGGCGGACGCGCCGCCGCTCCCGTACGAGGCGAAGGCGACGCACCTGGGCGTGGTGAACTGCGCCTCGAGCCTGTGCCACGGCTCCATCACCGAGTGGAAGGGCTCGAACGTGCTGCAGACGGAGTACGTCACCTGGTCGCGGGTGGACAAGCACGCGCTGCGCGCGAACCCGGTGCTGTGGAACGAGCGCAGCAAGCGCATCGCGGCCAACCTGGGCCTGAAGCAACCCGCGCACGAGGCGAAGATCTGCGTCGACTGCCACGGCCACAACCCGCCCGCCGAATGGCGGGGCGAGCGCTTCAAGGCTTCCGACGGCGTGAGCTGCGAGGCCTGCCACGGCCCGGCGGAGCACTGGATCAAGTCGCACGTGGCACCCGGGGCCACCCACGAGGAGAACGTGAGGAACGGGCTCTACCCGACCGCGGACCCCGTCGCCCTCGCGCGGCTGTGCCTTTCCTGCCACTTCGGCAACAAGGACAAGTTCGTCACCCACCGCATCATGGGCGCGGGGCACCCGCGCATCAGCTTCGAGCTGGACACCTTCACCCAGACCCAGCCGCCGCATTTCCTCGCCGACGAGGATTGGCGCCGGCGCAAGGGCCGCTGGGACGGGGTGCGCGTGTGGGCCATCGGGCAGGCGCTCGCCGCGCAGGAGAGCCTGGACGTCGTGCTCGACCCGAAGCGCGGCCGCGACGGGCTCTTCCCGGAGCTGGTGGTCTTCGACTGCCACGCCTGCCACCACCCGATGTCGGAGACGCGCTGGAAGCCGCGCGTGGGCACGCGCCCGGGCACGATCCGCTTCAACGACGCGAACCTCCTCATGCTGCGCCAGATCGTGCGCCAGACCTTCCCGGCGGAGTCCGCGACCTTCGACGGGCTCGTGGCCACGCTTCACCGCGCGGTGGCGGGCGAGGGCGGCGACGCGCTCGAGGCGGCGGGGCGGCTGCGCAAGGGGCTCGACGCGGTGGTGCAGAAGCTGCGCGGGCGGGAGTTCGGCCACCGCGACCTCCAGGCGATCCTCGCCGGGCTCGTCGAGGACGGGATCGCCGGGCAGTACCGCGACTACTCGGGGGCGGAGCAGGCGGCCATGGCGATCGCGAGCGTGCTCAATTTCCTGGCCCGCCAGGGCGCGCTCGCCGACGTGCGCGGGGCCAACGCGGCCCTCGAGCGCGTCTTCGAGACCGTCCGGGACGACGAGAAGTACCGGCCCGAGCGCTTCCAGGCGGCGCTCGGCGGCCTGAAGCCCCTCGTGGGGAGGTGAGCGCCATGGCATCGCAGTTCGACCAGAGAACGGAATTCCGCTGGCTCAAGGTGGGCATCATCGGCTCGGGCCCCGCGGGCCTGTCGGCCGCGGCCCACGCGGCCGAGCTCGGCGTGTCCCACGTGCTGCTGGAGAGCGAGAACCAGGCCTCCAACACGATCTTCAAGTACCAGAAGGGCAAGCACGTGATGGCGGAGCCGCAGATCCTGCCGCTCCGCAGCCCCATGAGCTTCGCCGCCGGCACCCGCGAGGAGATCCTCGAGAAGTGGGACGCGGAGATCCGCAGGCACGAGGTGAACATCCGCTACGGCCAGGAGGTGGTCTCGATCTCCGGCGAGGACAACGCCTTCGAGGTGCGCACGAAGGCGGGCGAGGTCTTCTTCTGCCGGAAGATCGTTCTCGCCATCGGCCTGCAGGGGAACCTGCGCAAGCTCGGCGTGGAGGGCGAGGCCCTGGAGGGGGTCCAGTACCAGCTCGACGACCCGAAGGCCTACGAGGACGAGACGATCGTCGTGGTGGGCGCGGGAGACGCGGCCATCGAGAACGCGCTCGCGCTCGCCGAGCAGAACCGCGTGATCCTCGTGAACCGCAACGAGGAGTTCACGCGCTGCAAGGAGGGCAACCTCACCCTGGTCCTGAGCGCCATCAAGGAGGGGCGCGTGGAGATCCGCTACGGCACCTCCCCGGCGCGCGTCGAGCGCGGGGAGGGCGCGGCGCCGCTGCGCCTGCACGTGAAGAGCCCCGACGGGCCCGACGTGATCGAGTGCCACCGGGTGATCGCCCGCCTGGGCGGCATCCCGCCGAGGAAGCTGGTGGAGAGCTTCGGCGTGAAGTTCCCCTCGGCCGACCCCAACGCGGTGCCCGAGCTCACCGACACCTACGAGTCGAACGTGAAGGGGCTCTACGTGGTGGGGGCGCTCGGCGGCTACCCGCTCATCAAGCAGGCGATGAACCAGGGCTACGAGGTGGTGGAGTCCGCCCTCGGGCGCCAGGTCGAGCCGGCCGACGAGCCGCTGCTCGCGAAGAAGTTCGCGAGCTTCTCGCGCACGAAGACGGTCGCGCAGGTGCTCGACGTCATCCAGTCGCGGGTGCCGCTGCTCTCGGGGATCAACCGCCTGCAGCTGCGCGAGTTCATGCTCGAGAGCGATCTCGTCGCGCCGCGCGAGGGCGAGGTCCTCTTCGAGAGGAACGATTACACCAACACCTTTTTCATGGTCGTGGCGGGCGAGGTCCGCGTCGAGGGCGAGGCGGGCGCGCAGTTCGCCCTCGGCGCCGGGGAGTTCTTCGGCGAGCTGGGCCTCATCTCCGGGCGCCGGCGCTCGAGCACGGTCCGCGCGGGGCCGCACTGCGCGCTGATCGAGGCGCCGCGCCGCGCGATGCTGAAGCTCGTGGCCTCGGTGGAGTCGGTGCGCAAGCAGGTGGACGAGACCTTCCTCAAGCGCGCGGTGCGCGCCTACCTCGCGCCGATGCTCCCGCAGGAGGAACTCGACGAGCTGGTGGCGAGCGGGGTGGAGGTGCGCAAGTACGGCGGCAACGAGGTCCTCTTCCGCGAGGGCGACGCGCCCGACGGGCTGTACCTGCTGCGCCGCGGCTCCGTCATGGTCTCGCGCGAGATCGCCGGGCGCGAGGTCGTGCTCTCCTACCTTTCCGCGGGCAACTACGTGGGCGAGATGGCGCTGCTCACCGACTCGCCGCGCTCGGCCACGGTGCGCGCCGCGGTGACCACGGAGGCGGTGGTGCTCGACGCCGAGGTCTTCAAGCGCGTCCTGGGCAGGAATCCCCGCTGGCGCGAGGAGATGGAGTCGCGCTTCCTCGACCGCCTGCGCGTGAACGCGGCGATGGAGGCCGCGCCCGACCCCGGCAACGTGATCGCCTTCCTGCTGCAGCAGGGCGTGGGCGAGGCGACCGACGTGCTGCTGATCGACGAGAGCCTGTGCGTGCGCTGCGACAACTGCGAGAAGGCCTGCGCCGACGTGCACGACGGCACCTCCCGCCTGGACCGCGAGGCCGGGCCGACCTTCGCCGAGATCCACGTGCCCACCTCCTGCCGGCACTGCGAGCACCCGCACTGCATGAAGGACTGCCCGCCCGACGCCATCCACCGCTCGCCCAACGGGGAGGTGTTCGTGAACGACAGCTGCATCGGCTGCGGCAACTGCGAGAAGAACTGCCCCTACGGCGTGATCCAGCTCGCGCCCGTGGACCCGAAGCGCCGGCGGCCGAGTCTCTTCGCCTGGCTGGTGCTGGGGGCCGGCCCCGAGCCGGGCCTGGAACCCAGGCCCAAGGGCAAGGACATCCCCAAGAAGGCCGTGAAGTGCGACATGTGCAAGGACCTTCCCGGGGGGGCGGCCTGCGTGCGCGCCTGCCCGACGGGAGCGGCCATCCGCGTGAGCCCGGACGCGTTCCTGAACTACGCCGCCGTCGAGCCCTGAGGCGCGCGGGCGCGGCCCCTAGTGCTTCGCCTGCCCGATGAGGCGGTCGAGGTCGGGGTCGGCGCGGTGGTTCGCGGCGTTCCAGCGCATCACCAGGAACATCGCCACGGCGACGAAGCTGCCGAAGATCACGATGATCGTGTTGATGTGCAGGTCCATCCGGATCATCAGCGCGTAGAGGGCGAGCATCACCAGGATGCTCACGTTCTCGTTGAAGTTCTGCACGGCGATGGAGTGCCCCGCCGAGAGCAGCACGTGGCCGCGGTGCTGCAGGAGCGCGTTCATGGGCACCACGAAGAACCCGGCGAGCGCGCCGACGACCACCAGGAGGAAGTACACGAGCGGCATCCAGGTGACGCCGATCAGCGTCATCACGGCGAAGCCCATGGCCACGCCCACGGGGAGCACGGCCACGGCGCGCTTGAGCGCGATGAGGCGCGCGGCGAGGACGGCGCCCATCGCGATGCCCACGGCGGAGACCCCCTGCAGCATCGCGCCCTGGGACAGGGGCAGGTTCAGGTGCTGCTCGGCCCACTTGAGGACGATGAACTGCAGCGTCGCCCCCGCGCCCCAGAAGAGCGTCGTCACCGCGAGCGAGATCTGGCCGAGCTTGTCGGTCCAGAGCGTGGTGAAGCAGTGCGCGAAGTCCACGACGAGGCGCACGGGGTGGCGCTCCTGGTGCGGGTAGCGCGCGCCCGTGTCGGGAATCGCGAGGTTGAAGAGCGCGGCGACGATGTACACCGTGGCGATCACGAGGATCGCGGCCTCGGCGGGCGTGTCCACGCCGGTGTCGAGGAAGGGGAAGTCGATCGAGAGCAGCGCCGCGGAGACTTTCGCGCCGATGAGGACCCCGCCCAGCACGGTGCCGATCACGATCGAGAGCACGGTGAGCCCCTCGATCCAGCCGTTGGCGACGACGAGCTGCTCGGGCGGGAGGAGCTCGGTGAGGATGCCGTACTTGGCCGGGGAGTAGGCCGCCGCGCCGAGGCCCACCACCGCGTAGGCGGCGAGCACGTGCCAGTGGGGCGCGACCCCGGGGATCGACACGATGTCGTGGAAGAAGAGGAGCGAGCAGCCGGCGATCTTCACCAGGTTGGTCGCGAACATCACCCGGCCCTTGGGCATGGAGTCCGCGAAGGCGCCCACGAAGGCGGCGAGCACCACGTAGGAGACGGTGAAGAAGAACTTGAGCAGCGGCGTGAGCCAGGCGGGGCCCTGCAGCTGCAGCAGCAGCGCGATGGAGGCGATGAGGAGCGCGTTGTCCGCGAGGGAGGAGAAGAACTGCGCGGCCATGATGGTGTAGAAGCCGCGCTTCACCGTCCCTTCTCCCGGGCGACCCACCAGGCGCGGAACTCGCGCTCGGGCATGGGACGGGCGAGCCGGAAGCCCTGCTCGAGGTCGCAGCCCAGCCGCGCGAGCTCCGCGCGCGTGGCCTCGTCCTCGACGCCCTCGGCCACCGCCCTGAGCTCGAAGTTGTGCGCGAGGTCGATCACCGCGCGCACGATCTGGTGGTCGCCCCGGTCCGCGAGGAGCCCGCTCACGAAGAGCTTGTCGATCTTGAGCTCGTCCACCGGCAGGCGCTTGAGGTACGCGAGCGAGGAATAGCCCGTGCCGAAGTCGTCGATGGAGAGCGCCACGCCCGTGCCCTTGAGGCGGGTGAGCATCGCGAGCGAGCGCTCGGCGTCGCCGATCATCGCGCTCTCGGTGATCTCGAGCGTGATGCGCTCCGGGGGCACGCTCCAGGTGCCGAGGGACTGCTCCACGATGTCCGGGAGATCCGGGTCCACGAGCGCCCGCGTCGAGAGGTTCACGCTGAAGCGCGGGACGATGCCCTCCTTGGCGAGGGCGGCGGCGTGGCGGAGCACGGAGTTCAGCACCCAGAAGGTGAGCGAGCCGATGATGCCCGTGCTCTCCGCGATGCCGACGACGGTGGCGGGCGCGATGGGCCCGGAGACCGGGTGGCGCCAGCGCAGGAGCGCCTCGGCGGCCACCGCGGCGCCGCTCGCGAAATCGGCCTGGGGCTGGTAGTGCACCTCCAGCTCGTTGGCGCGGATGGCGCGCTGCAGGTCGATGTCGAGGCCGTGGTAGACCTCCGCCTCGACGCTGTCCTCGCTCTGGAAGACGTGGTAGCCCTCCTCGCGCGTGCCGGCGATGCGCCGCGCGACGTCCGCGGCCATGAGGAGCTTCGCCGGGTCGGCGGAATGCTCGGGGACGGTGGCGATGCCGACGCAGGGCCGCAGGACGGCGGTGCCGCCCTCGTGGGCGATGGGGCGGTCGAGCGCCCGCAGGCACTTCACCGCGGCGAGGACGGCCTGGGTCGGGTGCGCGATGCGCGGCAGGACCACGCAGACCTGCTCGTCGCTCAGCGGCGCCATGCGGTCCTCGGCGCGCAGGGCGGGGCGCAGGCGCTCCATCACCAGCGTGACGGTCACGGTCGCCGGAGGCCCCTTGAGCAGCGCCTGCAGCCGGTCGACGCGGCGCAGCTCGATGAGCAGCACCGCCATGCGCCCGTGGGTCGCCTGGGCGACTGCGGCCTCCCGGTCGAGGAAACGCAGGAGCTCCTCGCGCGCGGCGTCGCCGGACGGGGGAGGATGCCGGACGGGGTCCGCGGGGGTGGGGGGGCTCACGAAAGGTAGTTGTCGCGCGGGTCGAGCCCGTAGGCGCCGGCGGCGAGGCTGCGGCGGATGAAGGCCGGCTCCTCGCCGCCGAGCAGCGGGTCGTAGAGGAGGTCGACCATGGTGGGGTAGTTGGCCCGCGTCTTGTCGGGGCTGGTGAGGAGCAGCACGCGGGGCTTGAGCCGCCGCAGCTTGTTGTGCGAGACCACCACCGCCACCTCGCCCGTGGAGAGTTCCACGAGGGAGCCCACCGGGAAGACGCCGATCGCCTGCACGAACTGCTCCGCGAGCGGGGCGTGGAAGTACTCCCCGCCCCAGCCGGTGATGCTGCGCAGGGCCTCGTAGGAGGACACGGCCTCGGCGTAGGGCCGCGACTTGGTGAGTGCCGCGAAGCAGTCGCCGATGCCCGCCATGCGCCCGTAGAAGCCGATCGCCTCGCCCTCGAGCCGCTTCGGGTAGCCGCTGCCGTTCATGCGCTCGTGGTGCTGGGCGATGCCCTCGATCACCTCGGGCGGCCAGTTCGGGGTGGCGGAGAGGATCTCGAGGCCGAGCTCCACGTGCATCTTGGCGGTCGCGAACTCCTCGGGGGTGAGGCGGTCCTGCTTTTCCAGGATTTCCCGCGGCAGGCGGATCTTGCCGATGTCGAGCAGCAGGCCGATGGTGCCGAGCTGCGCGAGCCCGGCGCGGGGAAAGCCCAGGTGGCGCCCGAAGGCCACGAGGTAGACCGCCACCATCAGCCCGTGGGCATAGGTGGTGATGTCCTGCTCGCGAAGGCGCGCGACCCACATGAGCGCGTCGGGATTCCTCACCATGCTCTCGACCATCTCGTCCACGACCTCCTGGACGCGCTCGATCTCCACGGGATGGCCCGCCCAGACGTCGGCGGCGAGCTTTCGCACCACGTCGTAGGCGCGGTCGTAGGCCACGCGCGCCGGGGCGACTTCCTCCTCGACCGAGCGCGTGTCCGGGTAGATCGTGACGGGGATCGAGGCGGGCAGCAGCGAGGCGCGGCGCGTTTCCGGGGGCAGTTCCGCGGGATCCCGGGGCAGGCCCTTCTCCGGCCGGCGCAGAAGCCCGCGCAGGGCGTCCATCACGCCCCCGAGGCCGCGGCCTTCGCGAGCCGCCTCGGGCTGGCGGTCGGGCGCCTGCACCGGCCGGAGGGCGGACCTGGCGGTGGGCTTTTCCTCGATCTGCGCGCCCAGCCCGCTCACGAGCCGGGAAGGGGAAGGTCCCGGGCCCGCAGCCGCGGGGGCCGCGGCGCTCCTCGCGGGCCGGAACTCCTCGCCCGTCGAGCGCGCCCGGTCCACGATCACGAACTCGCAGATCGACTGGAGCTCGACGATCTGCTGGTTGTCCTCGATGACGAAGCCCTGCAGGAGGAAGGGCGTGTCGATCCAAGGGCGGTCGAGATCGGCGACGAACATGCCGACCTTCAGGTCCTTCACGGCCACCTTGGATTGCATGGAATCGGGGTCGTCGGGCTTGCGAGTGCGTGTCGATCATCCGGCAGGCGCACCGGAACCGCCGCCATTCTACGGGACAATGGCGCGCCGCGCCCCGCGCCGCACCCCTATAATCGGGCCCCCGACCCGTGCGGGCGGGGGCCGGCGAGCCTGGTCCCCGCCGCGCGACCCTGCCCACCGCCATGCGCCGAATCCTCGACGGTATCCGCATCCTCGACCTGACCCGCGTGCTCGCGGGCCCCTGGGCCACCCAGCACCTCGCCGACCTGGGCGCGGAGGTGATCAAGATCGAGCGTCCCGGGCACGGCGACGACACGCGCAAGTGGGGCCCGCCCTTCCTGCGCGACCGCGAGGGGCGCGACACGGCCGATGCCGCCTACTTCCTCGCGGCCAACCGCGGCAAGAAATCGGTCGCGCTGGACATCGCCTCGCCCGAGGGCCAGGCGCTCGCCCGGCGCCTCGCGGGGGCCTCCGACGTCGTGGTGGAGAATTTCAAGGTCGGGGACCTCGCGCGCCGCGGCCTCGACTACGCCTCGCTTCGCGAGGGCCACGAGGCGCTCGTCTACTGCTCGATCACCGGCTTCGGCCAGGACGGGCCCTACCGCGACCGCCCGGGCTACGACTTCATGATCCAGGGGCTCGGCGGGCTCATGAGCGTCACCGGCGAAAGGGACGACCTGCCGGGCGGCGGGCCGCAGAAGGTGGGCGTGGCCGTGGCGGACCTCTTCACCGGGATGTACGCCGCCAACGCCATCGTCGCCGCGCTCCTGCACCGCGAGCGCACCGGCCAGGGACAGCATATCGACCTCGCGCTCCTCGACGTGCAGGTGGCCATGCTCGCCAACCTCGGATCGGCCTACCTCGCCTCGGGGCGGGTGCCGGGCCGCATGGGCAACGCCCACCAGGCGATCGTGCCCTACCAGGTGTTCCGGGCCGCGGACGCCTTCCTGATCGTCGCGGTGGGCAACGACGGCCAGTTCGCCCGGTTCTGCGAGATCGCCGGCGTCCCCGAACTCGCGGCCGACCCGCGCTTCGCGAAGAACCCCGGGAGGGTGGCCCATCGGGAGGCCCTGGTCGCGCTCCTCGCGGAGCGGATCGCGACGCGCCCGGCGGCCGGCTGGCTCGCCGACCTCGAGGCCGGCGGCGTCCCCTGCGGCCCGATCAACGACCTCGCCCAGGTCTTCGCCGACCCGCAGGTGCGCCACCGGGGCATGGTCGCGAGCCTCGCGCATCCCCTGGCGGGCGAGGTCCGCACGGTCGCGAACCCGGTGCGCTTCTCGGCGACCCCGGCGAGGAGCGAGCTGCCGCCGCCGTTGCTGGGCGAGCACACGGCCGAGGTGCTCGGCAGCCTCTGCGGGATCACCGGCGAGGAACTCGGGTCGCTGCGAGCGCGCGGGGTCGCCGGTTGAGCCTTCGCCGGTTACGTCCGTAGCCGGCTTGCCCCGCGCGGCGGCGCGCGGTTACAGCTGAAAAGCGCTCGTGCTTGACCGCGCACGCGCGCCTCACGATAGTGCGTGCACCACAACCACGCACCCAAGGGGGGTTCACCGTGAAACGATTCCTCGCCGCCGCCTTTTCGGCCCTGCTGCTCGCCTTCAGCGCCACGGACGCCGCCGCCCAGGCCTCGTCCAAGGGCACCGCGGCCGAAGCCACCGCGATGGTGGACAAGGCCATCGCCTTCATCAAGAAGAACGGCCGCGAGAAGGCCTTCGCCGAGTTCAACAACCCGAAGGGCCAGTTCACGGACCGCGACCTCTACGTGGTCGTCTACAGCATGACGGGCAAGGTGCTCTCCCACGGCGCGAACGCGAAGATGATCGGCCGCGACGTGATCGAGCTGCGCGACGTCGACGGGAAGTTCTTCGTGAAGGAGCGCGTGGAGATGATGTCCAAGGGCCCCAACGCCAAGGGCTGGCAGGACTACAAGTTCATGAACCCGGTCTCCCGGCAGATCGAGCCCAAGTCGATGTTCATCCAGCGCTTCGAGGACATGATCGTCGGCTGCGGCATCTACAAGTAGCCGGCTGCGCAAACCCGCCACGGGGCGGCCCTTCGCGGCCGCCCGACCACTGGAGCGCCCCATGTTCCTACGCAAGATGCGCATCGGCACCCGGCTCGCCGTCGGCTTCGGTTCCATCCTCGTGTTCCTGATGGCGGTCGTGGTCGCCGTGACGTTCATGGGCAAGAGCAGCCGCGACGAGCTCATGGCCGTCCTCGGGGCGGCGAGCGCGAAGGAGGCGCTGGCCGCGGAGATGAAGGCCCTCGCGCTGGAGCAGTCCAGCGTCATGCGCAACATCGGCCTGCACAGCGACATCAAGCTCATGCAGCAGGACGAGGACCGGGCCCGGGCGCTGGGCAAGTCCTTCGACGAGGCGCTGCGCCGGATGCAGGTCCTCGCGGTGCAGCCCGACGAGCGCGCCATCCTCGACATGCTCGCGACGGTGGACGGGGCGCTCAACGCCCCGTTCCGCCAGGCGATCGGCCTGTCCACGAGCTTCCGCAACGAGGAGGCCGCCCAGGTCCTCATGGGCGAGGTCGACCCGCTCATCCGCACCTTCCTCGGGGAGCTGAACAACCTGATCGAGATCCAGAAGAAGGCGAACCGCGCCGCCGTCGAGGAGGCCATCGCCTCCGGCGAGCGGCGGGCGGCGGTCGCCTACGCCATCGTCGCGGTCGTGCTGGTGCTCGCCGCCCTCATCGCCTGGGCCATCACCCGCAGCATCACCGTGCCGATGGGCGAGAGCGTCGGCGTGGCCCGGCGGGTGGCCGCCGGGGACCTCTCCGGGAGGGTGAAGGCGAGCGGCCGCGACGAGGCGGGCGAGCTCCTGCGCGCGCTCGCCGAGATGAACGACGGCCTGTCGCGGATGGTGCTGCAGATCCGCTCGGGCGCGGAGTCGATCGCGGTGGGCGCCCAGCAGGTGGCCGCCGGCAACCAGAGCCTGTCGAGCCGCACCGAGGAGCACGCGAGCTCGCTCGAGGAGACGGCCTCGACGCTCGAGGAGTTCACCACGACGGTCAAGCAGAACGCCGAGCACGCCAAGCAGGCCAGCGAGCTCGCCAGCTCCGCCTCGACGACCGCGCAGCGCGGCGGCGAGGTGGTGAGCAAGGTCGTCACCACGATGCAGGAGGTGACCACCTCCTCCAAGCGCATCTCCGAGATCATCGGCGTGATCGACGGGATCTCCTTCCAGACCAACATCCTCGCGCTCAACGCGGCCGTGGAAGCCGCGCGGGCGGGCGAGCAGGGGCGGGGCTTCGCCGTGGTCGCCTCCGAGGTGAGGAGCCTCGCGCAGCGCTCGGCGGCCTCCGCCAAGGAGATCCGCGGGCTCATCGAGACTTCCGTGGGCAAGGTGGAGGCCGGCGCGAAGCTGGTCGAGCAGGCGGGCAGGACGATGGACGAACTGGTCGCCTCCGTGCGGCGCGTGGCCGAGATCATGACCGAGATCGCCTCGGCGAGCCACGAGCAGAGCTCGGGCATCGAGCAGATCAACAAGGCCATCACGCAGATGGACACCGTCGTGCAGATGAACGCCTCCCTCGTCGAGGAGGCCACGGCCGCGGCCACCAGCATGGCCAACCAGGCCGCGGGCCTCGCGCGCTCCGTGGCGCAGTTCCGGGTCGCGGACGAGGCCGCCGAAGCGCCGCCCGCCGTCCTCGCGGCCGGCCCCCGCGGGGCGACGCTCGCCGCACCGGCGGCCGCGGCGCCCGCCCGGGTCGCCCAGGGCGCGCGCAACGAACCCCTCCTCGCGGACGGTGACGGCGAGGAATGGAAAGAGTTCTGAGGCCGGGGCCGCGCACGCCCGCCGATCGGCTCCCGCCAGGCACGCAGGACCCCCAAGAAGGAGAACCCCGATGACGATGATCGCCATGACCCGCGAAATGGGTTCGCTCGGCAGGGACGTGGCCACGCGCCTCGCCGAGCGCATGAACCGCAAGGTGGTCTACCACGAGATCATCGACCAGATGGCCAGCAAGGCGCGCGTACGGAAGAGCCACGTGGTGCGCTTCCTCGAGGGCGGCGCGAGCCTCCTGGAGAGGCTCACCGCCGAGAAGACGAGCGTGTCCATCTTCACCGCGGACGAGACCTTCCGCTTCGTGCGCGACGGCTCCGTGGGCGTGCTCCGCGGCTGGGGCGCCACGCACCTGCTGCGCAGCGTCCCGCACGTGGTGCGGGTGCGCGTGTGCGCGCCGCTCGCGCTGCGGATCGAGCGGATGATGAGCCGCCTGGGCACCGACGACCGCGCCTCGGTCGAGAACGAGATCCTCATGAACGAGGAGGCGCACACGGCGATCGCCCGGCGCCACTTCGGCATCGACTGGCGCGACCCCGAGCACTACGACGTGGTGCTCTCGACCGAGCGCCTGAGCGTGGACGAGTGCGTCGCCGAGGTCGAGAACCTCATGCGCATGGAACGGTTCCGGGAAACGCCTGAATCGCTCCAGTCCGCCGAGAACCTCTCGCTCGAGTGGAGCGTGCGCGCGGCCCTCAAGCGCGACGCGCGCACCGCGGGCGTGGCGATCGGCGTCGAGTGCCGGGAGGGCCGGGCGCGCCTCTACGGGATCGTGGACCGGCAGGCCGAGGCCGACGCCGTCGCCGAGGTGGCCGCGGGCGTCGAGGGCGTGCGCGAGGTCGCCTCGGAGCTGAAGAGCGCCCAGTCGGCGGCCTCGCGGTCGCGGCGGCAGTCTTGAACGCCGAGGCGGGAGCGCCGGGGCAAGATAGAATGCGCGCTCCAGCAACCGGCCCGGACAGAAGGCGGCATTCGAACCATGGCAACGCGAGTGGTGGTGAGCTTCGAGGGCGCGATCGTCGCCGAGGTGGAGCTCACCCGTCCCGTCACGGTGATCGGCCGTCACCCGGACTGCGAGATCGTCCTGGAGCATCCCGCGGTCTCGCTGCGCCACGCGCTCCTGCGCGTGGTGGACCGGACGGTCTACCTGGAGGACCTCGCGAGCACCAACGGCACGCTCGTGAACGGGATCCCCGCCTCCCACCAGGTGCTGCACCACCTGGATCTCGTCCAGGCGGGCATGCACAAGCTGCACTTCTTCGACGACGCCCTCCTCGCGGGCGGGGTGAACGACCTGGAAAGCACGGTCCTGAACGAGTACGAGCACACGATGCTCGCCTCGGCGGCGGCTCCCGCCCCGGCGGCTCCCGCCCCGGCGCCGGCGCCGCCGGCGGCGGCCGACCTTTCCCGCACGATGGCGATCCCGCGCCCCGAGGGGCTCGCCGCCCCGTCGCCAGGCCCGGGCGCCTCGCCGCGGGTGGATCTCGCATTGCGCTTCCCGGGTCCCGGCGGCGCGCAGGAATACCTCCGGCTCGACCGGGCCAATACGCTGGTCGGGATCGCCGGAGGCGACGCAGCCCTGGTGGTGAAGCGCGGCACCGGGCTCTTCCTCGCCCCCCTGGCGGGGCACGGCCGCATGCGGCTCAACGGCGAGCCGGTGGGGCCGGGCACGCGGGCGATCCGCGAGGGCGACCGGATAGAGGTGGGCGGGACGAGCTACGAACTGGTCGTGGCCGGCGCCCTGCCTCCCGAACAGGCGCAGGCATGAGGAGACGGGCATGAACGACGGCGAGGCCTTCGCGAAGGACGCGCGGGAGGCGAAGGAAGCGGCGCGGGCGGCGGACCTCCTGGTGACGGTCGCCACCTCGCTCAACGAGCGCCTCGGCGTGACGGCGCTGGAACTCGAGAGGAGCCAGGACCTCCTCCGGGAGGCCTCCGAGGAGCTCCTCACGGCTTTCCGGGGCGCGGCCGACCGGATCGTGGACGCGCAGCGCGTGGCCGCCAGCGGCAGCGAGGGCGGGGCGGACTACGGGGTCGTCCTGGAGCACCTCTACCGGGCCGTGCACCACCTGCAGTCCCACGACCTCGTGAACCAGCTGATCGACGCGCAGAAGCTGCGGGTGGACAAGATGCGCGAGAAGCTGAGCGAGGCCCTGTCGCTCGCGGTGCCGCCGGTGGCCGCCCCGGGCCACGCCGAGGAATGGATCGGCCGCTCCCGGGCGATGCTCGACTGCATCGTCGCGGGCATCGCGCAGATCGACGCCGAGGCGAAGGCGCCCCGGGGCGGCTCGCTCGGCGCCGGCAGCGTGGACCTCTTCTGAGCCTGCCGCACCCGGCAGCCCGACGAAACGAATCCGAGGTGGCCCCAGACATGAAGACAGTGCTCGCAGTTGACGACTCCGCCACGATGCGCGAGATGGTCGCCTTCGTCCTCGAAAGCGCCGGCTACCGGGTGATCGAGGCCGAGGACGGCGCCAAGGGCCTGGAGCGGGCGCGGGCGACCCCGGTCGACCTCGTGATCACCGACCAGAACATGCCCAACATGGACGGCCTCACGCTGGTGCGCTCGCTGCGCGAGCTGCGCGAGTACAAGGCGGTGCCGATCCTGCTCCTCACCACGGAGTCCTCGGACGGCATGAAGTCCCAGGGCCGCGCCGCGGGGGCCACGGGGTGGCTGGTGAAGCCCTTCGACCCGGCGACCCTCCTGGAGATCGTCCGCAAGGTCCTTCGCTAGGGCACGGCGCCCCCATGGCCATCGATCTCAACCGCTTCATCGGCACCTTCTTCGACGAGGCCCAGGAGCACCTGGAGTCGATCGAGGAGCGCGCCATGGCCCTGGGCGCGAACCGCCGCGACCCCGAGATCCTCAACGCGATCTTCCGCGCCGCCCACTCGATCAAGGGCGGAAGCGGCACCTTCGGCTTCGCCCAGCTGAGCGAGGCGACGCACGAGATGGAGACGCTCTTCGACGCGCTGCGGCGCGGCCAGGGGCACGCCGACGACGCGACCATCCGGCTGCTGCTGGACGCCTGCGACGCGTTCCGGGACCACCTCGGGCGCCTTCGCGAGGGCGACCGCGGCGCCGATCCCGCCATGGAGGCGGTGCGCGCGCGCCTGGCCGGCTTCCGCTCCGGGAAGGCCGCGCCCGCCGCCGTCGCGGCTGCCGCGGCCGTGACGCTCCCGGGGATGCGCACGGTCGTCGCGCGGGCCGCGCCGGGATCCGGCGACACCGGCTCGACGCAGGCGCTGAAGGACGCGCTCGCCGCCTTCGGCGACATCCTCGCCGAGGCCGACCAGGCCGGCGAGATCCGGGTGGCCACGGCCCAGTCCCTCGAGGAGCTCGCCGACGCGCTCGCCTTCGCCCTCCCGCCCGGCAGCTTCGAGCTCGCCGAGGCCCGGGCGCCGGGCGAGGGCGAACGCTACGGGCTCTTCGCCGAGGCGCCGCCGGAGGAGAAATACGGTCTCTTCGAGCCGGCGCCGCCGGCGGCCGCGGAGAAGTACGGGCTCTTCGAGGACGCGCCGGGCGCGCCCGGCGGCGACACCACGCCACCGGCCGCCGCAGCGCCTTCACCCGTGCCGCCGCAAGCGCCCGCGCCGGAGGCCGCCGCCGCGGGGGAGGGCGCCCGCGCCCGCGCCGAGCAGTCCTCCATCCGCGTGAGCGTGGAGAAGATCGACCGGATCGTGAACCTCGTGGGCGAGCTCGTGGTCGCCCAGGCCATGCTCCAGCAGGCCGCGGCCAAGGCCACCGAGGAGGACGAGCAGCTCGCCCACAGCCTCGCCACGCTCGACCGCAACACCCGCGACCTGCAGCAGGCGGTGATGTCGATCCGCATGATGCCGGTGGAATTCGTCTTCAGCCGCTTCCCGCGCCTGGTGTACGACCTGTCCACGCAGCTCGGCAAGAAGGTGGAGCTGCGCACGCTCGGCCACGAGACGGAGCTCGACAAGGAGATGATCGAGCTCCTCGTGGACCCGCTCACGCACGTGGTGAGGAACGCGATCGACCACGGCATCGAGAAGCCCGCGCAGCGCCGCGCCGCCGGCAAGCCGGAGTCGGGGACGGTCTCGATGCGCGCGACCCACCGCGGCGGCAGCGTGGTGATCGAGGTCGCCGACGACGGCTGCGGGCTCGACCGCGAGAGGATCCTCGCCAAGGCCCGGGAGCTCGGCATGGCCGCGAGCGACGCGATGAGCGACGCGGAAGCCTGGGCGCTCATCTTCGAGGCGGGGTTCACGACGGCCGCGGAAGTCACGCAGCTCTCGGGTCGCGGGGTGGGGATGGACGTCGTGCGGCGCAACATCGGCGCGCTCGGCGGCAGCGTCGCCGTGAACTCCGTGCGCGGGGAGGGCACGACGATCACGATCCAGCTCCCGCTCACCCTCGCCGTCCTCGACGGGATGATCGTGAGCGTGGGCGAGGAGCAGTACATCATCCCGCTGGAATTCGTGGCCGAGGCGTTCAAGCCCGACAACGCGGACGTGAAGATGGTGGTGAACCAGGCCTCGCTCGTCGCGGTGCGGGGCGAGCACCTGCCGATCGTGCGCCTGGAGGACGTGGTGGAGCTCCCCGAGACCGACTTCCCGCGCCCGGAGCCCCTGTGCCTGGTGGTCGAGATCGACGGCCGGCGCGCGGCCCTCCTCGTGGACGCGCTCGTGGGGCAGCAGCAGCTCGTGGTGAAGTCGCTCGACACCAACCTGCACTCGGTGCGCGGCATCGCCGGCGCCACCATCCTCGGCGACGGGCGCGTGGCGCTCATCCTCGACGTGGGCGCGATCATCCGCACGGGCGCCTCGCGCGGGGCCCGGAGCCCCGGATGAGCGAGGCGGCCATGGCCCTCCCGGAAGTCCCCGCCCCGCCGCCGGCCGCCGACGGCGCCCGGCGCGAGTTCGCGTTCAGCGCGGAGCATTTCCGGCTGATCAGCCAGCGCGTGTACGCCTTCTCGGGGATCCGCCTCCCGGAGGCCAAGCGCGAGATGGTCTACGCGCGCCTCGCCCGGCGCCTGCGCTCGCTCGGCATCGGCTCCTTCGACGACTACCTGCGCTTCCTCGAGCTCGAGCCCGCGGAGTGGGAGCACTGCACCAACGCGCTCACCACCAACGTCACGTCCTTCTATCGCGAGGCGCACCACTTCGAGATCCTCGCCGCCCATGCCGCCGCGGGCGCCGGCGCGCAGCCCTACCGCGTGTGGAGCGCCGGATGCTCCACGGGCGAGGAGCCCTACACCATCGCGATGTGCCTGCACGAGACGCTCGCGGGCGCGCCCTTCGAGGTGCTCGCGACCGACCTCGACACGCAGGTGCTCGCGAGCGCGCGGCAGGGCGTGTACCCCGTCCAGTCGGTGCTGCGCCTGTCCGCCGAGCGCCAGCGCCGCTTCTTCCTGCGCGGGACCGGGCGCCAGGAAGGCAAGGCCCGGGTTCGCCGCGAGATCGCCGGGCGCGTGGAGTTCCTGCGCGTGAACCTCATGGACGAGGAATGGCCCGTCGTCCCGGGGCTGGACGCGATATTCTGCCGCAACGTCATGATCTACTTCGACAAGCCCACGCAGCGCCGGCTCATCGACCGCTTCGCCCGCCTCCTCAAGCCCGACGGGCTCTTCTTCGCGGGGCACGCGGAGAGCCTGCTCGACTCGGGGCGGGTGTTCCGCCTGCGGGGACAGACGGTGTACGAACTGGCCGCCCGCCGGGCGGCCCCGGGGGGGACGCCGTGACGCGCGACGACGATCCCCTCCAGGACAACCACCCGAACCGCTACTTCGACCCGCACTTCAAGGTCGACACGGCGAAGATCCTGCCCGGCGAGTACTACGCGACCAACAAGGACATGGCCCTGGTCACCGTGCTCGGCTCCTGCGTGTCGGCGTGCCTTCGCGACCGCCAGTCGGGCATCGGCGGCATGAACCACTTCATGCTGCCCGACGAGGGCAAGCTCATGGGCTCCCACGGCAACATCAGCGCCGGCGGGCGCTACGGCGTGCACGCGATGGAGCTCCTCGTGAACCAGATCCTCAAGCTGGGCGGGCGCCGCGACCGGCTGGAGGCGAAGGTCTTCGGCGGCGGCAACGTGCTGCAGGGCTTCATGCTCTCCAACGTCGGCCAGCAGAACGCGGAGTTCATCGTCGAGTACCTGAGCCTCGAGAACATCCCGATCGTCGCCCGCGACCTCCTCGACGTCTGGCCGCGCAAGATCTACTACTTCCCGAGGAGCGGCAAGGTGCTGGTCAAGCGGCTTCGCAAGGTGAACAACGACACCATCGTGCTGCGCGAACGCGACTACGGCGCGCGGCTCTTCCACGGCCCGATCGAGGGCGAGGCGGAGCTCTTCAAGTGAAACCGATCCGGGTCCTCATCGTCGACGACTCCCGCATGATCCGGGACGTGCTGACGCACATCCTGGCCGAGCACGCCGACATCCGGGTCGTGGGCGCGGCCGCCGACGCCTACGAGGCGCGCGACATGATCCGCGACCTCAGGCCCGACGTGATCACCCTGGACGTCGAGATGCCGCGGATGAACGGCCTGGAGTTCCTCGACCGCCTCATGCGCGCGCGCCCGACGCCGGTGGTGATGATCTCCTCCTTCACCGAGCGCGGCTCCGAGATCACCTTCCGCGCGCTCGAGCTGGGCGCGGTCGAGTTCGTCACCAAGCCCAAGCTCAACGAGGAGACGCCCGACGACTACGGCCGCCTCATCGCCGACAAGATCCGCGCCGCGGCCACCGCGAGGCTGCGCCCGCCGCGCCGGGCGCCGGCCGTGCCCCCGCCCGCGGAGGGCGCCGCTCCCGTCGTGAAGCGACCGCCCCCGCGGGGCGTGAAGACCTCGGACCGGCTCATCGCGGTGGGCGCCTCCACGGGCGGCACCGAGGCGCTTCGCGAGTTCCTCGCGGGAATGCCCGTGGACTGCCCCGGCATCCTCGTGGTCCAGCACATGCCGGAGAACTTCACGCGCATGTTCGCCGAGCGGCTCGACGGGCTGTGCGAGATCACGGTGAAGGAGGCCGAGCACAACGATCCGGTGCTCCCCGGCCACGCCTACATCGCCCCCGGGGGCAAGCACCTCTGGGTCAAGCGCGACGAGGGGCAGCTCCTCGCCAAGCTCTCCACGGAGCCGCCGATGAACCTGCACCGCCCGTCGGTGGACTTCCTGTTCCTGTCGGTGGCGAAGTTCGCCGGCGCGGACGCGGCCGGCGTCATCATGACGGGCATGGGACGCGACGGCGCCCAGGGGATGCTCGAGATGAAGCGGGCGGGGGCCTGGAACATCGCCCAGGACGAGCAGAGCTCCGTGATCTTCGGCATGCCCAAGGAGGCGATCGACGCCGGGGCGGTGCACGAGATCGCGCCGCTCGACCGGCTTCGCGAGCGCGTCCTCGCGCACTGGGCGCGCAAGGAGGCGGCGAAATGAACGCGACCGGCGCCGTGGCGTTCCCGGCCGGGATCGGCCAGGAGGCGGGGGAGAAGGCGCAGCGCGAGTTCCTCACCTGCCGCCTGGAGTCCGAGACCTACGGGATCGACATCCTGCGGGTCCAGGAGATCCGCGAGTTCGACCGCCTCACGCGCGTGCCCCGCGTCGCCCCGTTCGTGAGGGGCGTCATCAACCTGCGCGGCGCGATCGTGCCGATCGTGGACCTGGGGCTCATGTTCGGCTTCCCCGAGCCCATCGCGCTCGAGAGCGCGAGCATCGTCGTGCTGAACGACGCGCACCGCCTCGTCGGCCTCGCGGTCACGGCGGTTTCCGACGTGGTCGCCTTCGCCGAGGACGAGATGGCGGGCGCCCCCGAGCTCGGCCGGCGCGCCATCGACGCGGCGCTGAAGGGCATCGGCGTGCGCGAGCGCTCGAGCGTGCTGCTGCTCGACGTGGACCACCTGCTCGAGCGCCTGCGCGGGGGCGGCGAATGAGCCTCAAGCCCGGCATGGGGGTAGCGCCCGGCGCGGGCGTCCGGGTGCCCGAGCGCATCGGCAACTACGAGATCATGGGCATCCTCGGCCGCGGGGAGTCGGCCACGATCTACCTCGGGCGCGAGCTCTTCCCGGCGCGCGAGGTGGCGATCAAGGTGTACGACGCCTCGCTCCTCGCTTCCGACGACCGGGCCCTCTTCCGCTCGCTCTTCCTGAAGGAGCTGCTCCTCGCGAGGAAGCTCTCGCACCCGAACATCACCCAGGTCTACGACGGGGCGGCCGACGACGAGCGCGCCTACATCGTGATGGAGTACGCCCAGTCCGGGAGCCTCGACCGCTACTGCGTCCCCGAGGGGCTGCTCGAGCCGCAGCGGGTCGCGCAGCTCCTGGAGCGCGTGTGCGACGCGCTGAACTACGCCAACGCCCACGGCGTGATCCACCGCGACCTGAAGCCGGCCAACCTCCTCCTGGGCGCCGACGGGGAGCCGAAGGTGGCCGACTTCGGCGTCGCGCTCACGCAGTTCGGGTTCGACACGACGCGGGGCCTGCAGGTGGGCTCGCCGGCCTACATGGCGCCGGAGCAGGTCGAGCGCCAGCCGGCGTCGATCAAGACCGACATCTATTCCCTGGGCATCGTGATGTACAAGATGCTCACGGCCTCGCTGCCCTTCCCGCCGGACTCGCCCGCCGCCCTCGCCACGCGGATCCTGCTGGGGAACCTTCCCGCGCCGAGCGCGGCGCGGCGGGACCTGCCGAAGCTCTTCGACGACATCTTCGCCCGCGCGACGGCCCGGGACCCGGCGCTGCGCTACGCCCGCTGGGAGGACTTCGCCGCGGACCTGCGCAGGATCGCGGTGCCGGCGGGCGAGGCGGGCAGCGCGAGCGAGCGCCTCGCGCAGATTCGCTCGCTGCCCTTCTTCCGCGGCTTCACGCCCGCCACGCTCGAGGAGATGCTGCCGATGGGCCGCTGGTTCGACGTCCGGGCGGGCTCGGAGCTCGTCGGCGAGGAGGACCCGGGCTACTCGTTCTTCGTCCTGGTGCGCGGCCAGATGCGCTCGACGCGCAAGGGGACGCTCCTCGCGATCCACGGCGCCGGGCAGTCGCTGGCGGAGACCTCGTTCCTGCGCCGCTCGGGCACGCGGCGCTTCAGCACGCTCGCGGCCGTCACCGACTGCACGGTGATCGAGTTCGACCCGGACGTGCTCTGGCTCGCCTCGCCCGGATGCCTCCAGCACTTCCACCAGGCGCTGCTCGCGAGCATGGCCGAGCGCCTCGTGAACGCCGAGGGCGCGCTCGCCGAGCTCATGACGCAGAAGAGCGTCACCCTTTTCTGACCCGACCCATCCCCGCCCCCGCCGGTGCCCACGACATGAAATTCTCCGGACTGCAGTTCAAGGTGCTCGCGCTGGTCGCGGGGGCGATGTTCGTCTCGCTCGGGATCGCGGTCTACTCCCTCTACCGCGTCTACGACACCACGCGCGACCTGGACCGGATCTCGCGGCTCGACTCGCAGACGCAGCAGGGGATCCTGCGCGCCACGGTCGCGTTCAAGATCCAGGTCCAGGAGTGGAAGAACGTCCTGCTGCGCGGCAAGGACGCGCTCGCGCTGGACAGGCACTGGAAGGCCTTCGCGGAGCGGGAAAGCGAGGTCCGCGACCTGGTGCGCAAGGCCCGCGCCTCGGCCACCGACGGGCAGATCCGCGAGGCGCTGGAGCGCTTCGAGCGCTCGCACGCGGAGCTGGGGGAGCGCTACCGCGCCGGCCTGAAGACCTTCCGCGAGAGCGGGGCGGACCCGGTCGCGGGCGACCGGTCGGTGGCCGGCATCGACCGGGCGCCCACCGCCGCGCTCGTGGACGCGGAGGCGCTCGCCGCCCGCGGCGGCGAGGGGCGCATCGCCGGGACGGTGAAGGACGCCGCCGAGGCCTTCACGCTCGCCCTCGTCTTCACCATCGCCGTCATGCTGGCCGCGATCGTCGTGACCGGGATCTTCCTGCGCCGCCTCGTGCTCGCCCCGATCGGCGCGGCCGCGGGATTCTCCGAGCGGATCGCCGAGGGCGACCTCACGGTCGCGATCCACGCCCGCAGCGGCGACGAGATCGGGCAGCTCCTCGGGGCCATGGACCGCATGAAGGGATCGCTCGCCGACGTCGTGGGCAAGGTCCGCGTGGCCGCCGAGTCCGTCGTCACGGCCTCCAGCCAGGTGGCGGCCGGCACCACGGACCTCTCGCAGCGCACCGAGGAGCAGGCTTCGAGCCTCGAGGAGACGGCGGCGAGCATGGAGGAGCTCTCCAGCACCGTGAAGCAGAACGCCGACAACGCGCGCACCGCCGACGAGCTCTCGCGCGGCGCCTCCCAGCGGGCCGAGCAGGGCGGGGCGGAGGTCGTGCGCATGGTGGTCACGATGAGCGAGATCAGCAACAGCGCCGCGCGCATCGCGGAGATCATCTCCGTCATCGACGCGATCGCCTTCCAGACCAACATCCTCGCGCTCAACGCCGCGGTCGAGGCGGCCCGGGCGGGGGAGCAGGGCCGCGGCTTCGCGGTCGTGGCCGCCGAGGTGCGCTCCCTCGCGCACCGCAGCGCCCAGGCGGCCAAGGAGATCAAGGACCTCATCGCCGACTCGCTCCAGAAGGTGGACACCGGCATGCACCAGGTCGAGCAGGCCGGCGACACGATCCAGGCGCTCGTCATCGACGTGAAGCAGGTGAGCGACCTCATGCGCTCGATCGCGGAAGCCTCCGCCGAGCAGAGCCGCGGCGTGCAGCAGGTGAACAAGACGGTCACGGAGATGGACAAGGTGGTGC
Organism: uncultured Pseudomonadota bacterium; assembly: GCA_937898635.1. Lineage (GTDB taxonomy): Bacteria > Pseudomonadota > Gammaproteobacteria > Burkholderiales > Usitatibacteraceae > FEB-7. Next base: position 40,217 of record CALEJW010000044.1, read on the forward strand.
AGCAGAACGCATCCGCGGTGCAGCAGTCGGCCTCGGCGGCGGAAGGCATGCGCCTGCAGGCGGAGGCGCTGCTGCGCGCGGTGAGCGCCTTCCGCGTCTCCACCGGCGGGGTGCCGGGCGCGTCGCTGCCGGCGGCGGCCGGGCCGCGGCCGCTGGCCATCACGGGCCGCCGGGAGCGGGGCGACGCGCCCGGCGACCAGTGGGAAGAGTTCTGAGCGGCGAGCGGGCCGCGTCGAAAGCGAGCGGGCGATGAACACCAGCGTGAAGAAATCGGCGGGCGGCAAGACCCGGGAAGTGCTCGTCTTCGTCCTGGGGGGCGAGGAGTACGGCGTGGACATCCTCAAGGTCCAGGAGATCCGCGGCTACGACAAGGTCACGCCCATCCCGTCGGCGCCCGGGTTCCTCAAGGGCGTCTTCAACCTCCGGGGCACCATCGTCCCGGTGATCGACATGCGCCTGAAGTTCGGGCTCGCGCAGGCGAGCTACGACGATCTCACCGTGGTGGTGATCCTGCGCATCGGCGCGCGCGTCATCGGCCTCGTGGTGGACGGCGTGTCCGACGTGGTCGAGCTCACCGAGGACGAGGTGAGGCCCGCGCCGGCGCTCGGCAGCCTCGTGGACCACGCCTTCCTCGCCGGCGTGGCGACCCAGGAGTCGCGCATGGTGCTGCTGCTCGACATCGAGAAGCTCCTGTCGAGCGGCGACCTGAACCTGCTCGACGAGGCCGCCGCCCTCGCCCCGCCCGGGACCTCGTGAAGCGGCTCCTCGCCTTCGCGGCCGCGCACCCCTCGCTCCTCGCGGCGCTGGTGGTCGTCTTCTTCCTGCCGTGGCTGTGGATGGCGTTCCTCGTGCCCACGTGGGCGCTCCTCATCTCGCTCCTGCTCGTGCCCGTGGCGGCGTTCACCGCCGTCGCGCTGGTGGTGCGCGACATCGCCCCGGACGAGGAGGCCGGCGCGGGGACGGGCGACGGGGAGGACGGCTCGCTCAAGTGGCGCAAGCGCACGCGCCTCTTCCAGCAGGTGCTGATCGGCGTGGACAGCATGCTCGAGCGCTGGGACGCCGCCGCGAAGGTGAACAGCGACAAGCTGCGGGCCGTGTCGGAGTCCGTGGACGAGGTGATCCAGGTGACGGAAGCCGCGGTGAGCGAGATCAGCCGCAACTTCCGCGTCGTGGTGGCCAAGGCGCACCAGCAGACCGAGGCCGCGACCTCGCTCCTGCGCCGCGACGAGAACGGCACGGGCATCCTGTCGCTGCCCGACTTCATCAAGTCCTACGACGACCAGCTGGTGAACGTCGCTTCCCACATGACGCGCTTCTCGGAGGCCGCCGACGAGATGGCGCGCCACCAGAAGCGCGTGACCGAGCACGCCCGCATCATGGAGCAGACGATCGACGAGCTGCGCGACATGGCCTCGCAGATCTCGCGCATCGCCCTGGACGGGTCGGTCGCGATGACCACGCAGACCCTCAACCCGCGCGACTTCATCGAGATGACGGACCGCATCCGCGCCATCAGCGCCCACGCCCACGAGCTCACCCGCAAGACCCGCCAGGGGCTCGAATCCATCGGCAACGAGGTGCGCGAGGGCAACAAGCGCACCACGCTCGTGGCGGAGACGGCGCGCAAGGCGGTCGAGGTCGCCCGCGCCGAGATCGGCATGCTCAAGGCGGCCACCATCGAGCAGACGGGAAAGGTCGAGGAGACGCTGCAGCACATCAACGACCTGAGCGTGGAGATCCAGGCCGAGATCGACCACATCATCGTCGCGATGCAGTTCCAGGACATCACCCGGCAGAAGCTCGAGCGCCTGCACAAGCCGAGCGTGGACGCGACCACGGCCTCGCTCTCGACGCTCTCCCACGAGACGCGGGCGATGCTGCAGCGCGACCTGTACCGCGCGGTGCGCGCCTACGCGGAGAGCGCCATCCCGCCCCCCGGGCGGGAGGAGGGCGGCGCGGCCCGGGGACTCGACCGGGCTGCCGAGCACGAGGCCGCGGCCCCCGCCGGGAAGGCCCCGCCGGACAAGGACGCCGGCGAGCGAAAGGCCGAGCTTTTCTAGGGGAATTCGGCGCGGCGCGGATTCCGGCGCTCGCCCGCGGGCCGGTATACTCCCCGGACTGCAGGTCGCCCCGACGCCGCCCGATCCCGCTTGCGCAGCCAACCGCAACGGTTCCCGGTGGCGCTTCGCCGGGGCGGCGCCGAGGAGACGCAACACCTTGAAGCCGACCGACATCGGGGCCCCCGAGTACTTCCACAAGGTGGTCGATTGCCAGTGGGCCTGCCCCGCCCATACCCCCGTGCCCGAGTACATCCGGCTCATCGCGCAGGGGCGCTATTCCGATGCCTACATGGTCAACTGGGAGTCGAACGTCTTCCCCGGCATCCTCGGGCGGACCTGCGACCGGCCCTGCGAGCCCGCCTGCCGTCGCGGCCGGGTCGAGGAGAACCAGGGCGAGAAGCCCGAGCCCGTCGCGATCTGCCGCCTGAAGCGCGTCGCCGCGGACTACAAGGACGACATCCGCGCGCGCCTGCCGCGTCCCGCGGCGAAGAAGAACGGCAAGCGCGTGGCCTGCGTGGGCGCCGGGCCCGCCTCGCTCACGGTCGCGCGCGACCTCGCGCCGCTCGGCTACCACGTCACGGTCTTCGACGCCGACCCGCGCGCCGGCGGCATGATCCGCACCCAGATCCCGCGCTTCCGGCTCCCGGAGAGCGTGATCGACGAGGAGGTGGGCTACATCCTCGACCTGGGCGTGGACTTCCGGCCCAACCACCGCGTGGAATCCCTCAAGGATCTGCTCGGGCAGGGCTACGACGCCGTGTTCGTCGGCTCCGGCGCGCCGCGCGGGCGCGACCTCGAGCTTCCCGGGCGGGCGGAGGCGGCCAGGCACGTCCACGTGGGCATCGAGTGGCTCGCCTCGGTCTCCTTCGGGCACGTCACGCAGGTGGGCCGGCGCGTGATCGTCCTGGGCGGGGGCAACACCGCGATGGACTGCTGCCGCACCGCCAGGCGCCTGGGCGGCGAGGACGTGAAGGTGATCGTGCGCTCCGGGTTCGAGGAGATGAAGGCGAGCCCGTGGGAGAAGGAGGACGCGATGCACGAGGGGATCCCGATCCTCAACTTCCTCGTGCCGCTCGCCTTCACCCACGAGGACGGCCGCCTCACGGGCATGCGCTTCCAGAAGGTGAAGGCCGTCCGGGACGGGCGCGGGCGCCGCTCGCTGGTCCCCACGGGCGAGCCGGACCCGCACTTCGAGTGCGACGAGGTCCTGGTGGCCGTGGGCCAGGAGAACGCCTTCCCGTGGATCGAGCGCGACGCCGGCCTCGACTTCGACGAGCACGGCATGCCGGTGCTCGACGCGGTGACGCTGCAGTCGACGGCTCCGGGCGTCTTCTTCGGCGGCGACGCGGCCCTCGGGCCCAAGAACATCATCTGGGCCGTGGCCCACGGGCACGAGGCGGCGATCTCGATCGACCGCTACTGCCACGGCGAGGACGTCTCGGTGCGCCCGCCGCCGCTCACGACGCTCGTGTCCCAGAAGATGGGCATCCACGAGTGGATCTACGACAACCAGATCGTCCCCGACGCGAGGAACCGCGTGCCGCTGAAGGAGCTCACGATCGCGCTGAAGGACCTGCGCCAGGAGGTGGAGCTCGGCTTCGACCCGGAACTCGCCTGGAAGGAGGCGCAGCGCTGCCTCAACTGCGACGTGCAGACCGTGTTCGCGCCGAGGCTGTGCATCGAGTGCGACGCCTGCGTGGACATCTGCCCCATGGACTGCATCACCTTCACCGCCGACGGGGAGGAGGCCGAGGTGCGCGCGCGGCTGAGCGCCCCGGCCCGCGACCTCTCGCAGGACCTCTACGTGGGCGCGGGACTCGCCACCGGCCGGATCATGGCGAAGGACGAGGACGTGTGCCTGCACTGCGGGCTGTGCGCCGAGCGCTGCCCCACGGGCGCCTGGGACATGAAGAAGTTCTACCTCGAGATGGCCCACGCCGGCCCGGGGTGCCGCGCGGGCGCCGCGCCGCGGGAAGAGCGCGCGGGGGCGCCGGCATGAAGCGGATCGAGGCGGTCAACGACTTCGTGGTCAAGTTCGCGAACGTGAACGGCTCGGGCTCGGCCTCGGCCAACACGCTCTTCGCCAAGGCGATCATGAGGATGGGCGTGCCGGTGAGCCCGAGGAACATCTTCCCGTCCAACATCCAGGGGCTGCCCACCTGGTACGAGGTGCGGGTCTCGGAGGCGGGCTGGCTCGGGCGGCGCGGGGGCGCGGACCTCATGGTCGCCATGAACCCGCAGACCTGGGAAAAGGACGTGGTGGAGATCGAGCCGGGCGGCTACCTCTTCTACGACTCGACCAAGCCGCTCCCGGCCGACAAGTTCCGCGACGACGTCCTGGTGCTGGGGATGCCGCTCACCGAGATCTGCAACGCGACCTACACGGACGCGCGCCAGCGCCAGCTCTTCAAGAACATCATCTACGTGGGCGCGCTCGCCGCGCTCCTGGGCATCGACGTCGCCGAGGTCGAGAAACTCATCGGCGAGCAGTACAAGGGCAAGGAAAAGCTCCTCGAGCCGAACCTCAAGGCGCTGCACCTGGGCCGCGACTATGCCCTCGCGCACCTGCCGTGCCCCCTGGGCATCACCGTGAAGCGCACGGACAGGGTGGGAGAGCGCATCTTCATCGAGGGCAACAGCGCGACCGCCCTGGGCGCGGTCTACGGCGGCGCCACGGTGTGCGCCTGGTACCCGATCACGCCCTCGTCCTCGGTGGCGGAGGCGTTCGCGAAGCACTGCCGCAAGTACCGGGTGGACGCGCAGGCGGGGAAGAACAACTTCGCGATCGTGCAGGCCGAGGACGAGCTCGCCTCGATCGGCATGGTGATCGGCGCGGCCTGGAACGGGGCGCGGGCCTTCACCTGCACCTCCGGGCCGGGGGTGTCGCTCATGACGGAGTTCATCGGGCTTGCCTACTTCGCGGAGATCCCCGCGGTCATCGTGAACGTGCAGCGCGCGGGACCCTCGACGGGCATGCCCACGCGCACGCAGCAGGCCGACATCCTCGCCTGCGCCTGGGCCTCCCACGGCGACACGCGCCACGTGCTGCTCCTGCCCGAGGACGCGGCGGAGGCCTTCGACTTCACGGCCGACGCGCTCGACCTCGCCGACCGCCTGCAGACGCCCGTCTTCGTGATGACCGACCTGGACATCGGCATGAACGAGCGCCTGTGCCGGCCGCTCGCCTGGGACGACGCGCGCACCTACGACCGCGGCAAGGTGCTCACCCACGACGACCTGGAGGCGGGCAAGCGCTTCGGTCGCTACCTCGACGTGGACGACGACGGGATCACGTACCGGACCTACCCCGGCGTGCACCCGCGGCGCGGCTCCTTCTTCACGCGCGGCACGAGCCGCGACCGCTACGCCCGCTACACGGAGGAGGGCAGCGCCTACGTGGACAACATGCAGCGGCTGCTGCGCAAGTTCGAGACGGCCAAGCAGTACGTCCCCGAGCCGGTGCTGCGCCAGGGCGCGCGCCCGTCGCGCCACGGCGTCATCTACTACGGCTCGACCGCCTGCGCCATGGACGAGGCGCTCTCCGAGCTGGAGGCCGAGGGCATCGCCCTCGACGCGCTGCGCGTGCGCGCCTACCCGTTCCAGGACTCGGTGATCGACTTCGTGGCCGCGCGGGAGCACGTCTTCGTGGTCGAGCAGAACCGCGACGGGCAGCTGCGCACGCTGCTCCTCGCCGAGGGCGAGCTCGACCCGGCGCGGCTTTCCTCCATCGTGCACTACGACGGCACGCCCATCACCGCCCGCTTCATCCGCCGCGAGATCGAGGAAAGGCTCTCGGCGTTCAACGTGAGGCCGCTCAGGCGCACCGCCGCGGCCGGGGAATGACATGACCTACCTCGCCAAGCCCAAGCTGCACCACCCGGAGCTGCCCGTGAACGCCCTGGGCTTCACGCGCCGCGACTACGAGGGGACGATCTCGACGCTTTGCGCCGGCTGCGGGCACGACTCCATCAGCGCGGCGATCATCCAGGCCTGCTGGGAGCTCGCGATCCAGCCCCACCGCGTCGCCAAGCTCTCGGGCATCGGCTGCTCCTCGAAGACCCCCACCTACTTCCTCGACAAGTCGCACGGCTTCAACTCCGTGCACGGGCGCATGCCCTCGGTGCTCACGGGGGCGAACCTCGCCAACCGCGACTTGATCTACCTCGGCGTCTCCGGCGACGGCGACTCGGCCTCCATCGGGCTGGGGCAGTTCGCGCACAGCATGCGCCGCGGCGTGAACATGACCTACATCGTCGAGAACAACGGCGTCTACGGGCTCACCAAGGGGCAGTTCTCCGCGACCGCCGACCGGGGCTCGAAGTCCAAGCGGGGCGCGCTCAACACCGACGAGGGCATCGACCTCGCCATCCTCGCGCTGCAGCTCGGGGCGAGCTTCGTGGCGAGGAGCTTCTCGGGCGACAAGGCGCAGCTCGTGCCCCTCATCAAGGGCGCGCTGAACCACCCCGGGGCCGCCTTCCTCGACGTGATCTCGCCCTGCGTCGCCTTCAACAACCACGAGGGCTCGACCCGCAGCTACGACTACGTGCGCCACCACAACGAGGCGGTGAACTTCCTCGACGTGATCACCGGCAAGGAGGAGCTCACCGCGCAGTACGGCCCCGGCTCGGTGCAGGAGGTGCGAAGCCACGACGGCTCCCTCCTGAGGCTGCGCAAGATCTCGGAGGACTACGACTCCTCGAGCCGGATCGCCGCCATGAGCTACGTCCAGTCGCGCTACGCCCACGGCGAGATCGTGACGGGGCTCCTCTACGTGGAGCCGGAGGCGGGCGACCTGCACGAGAGCCTCGGCACGACCGCGAGGCCCCTCAACGAGCTCGGGGAGAAGGAGCTCTGCCCCGGGCAGGCTGCCCTCGAGAAGTTCAACGCGGGACTGCGCTGAGGGCGGCGCCGTGGGCGCGATCGACCTGCGGAGCGACACCGTCACGCGGCCCACGCCCGCGATGCGCGAGGCGATGGCCAAGGCGGAGGTGGGCGACGACGTCTTCGGCGACGACCCCACCGTGAACGCGCTCGAGGCGCGGGCGGCCGCGCTCTTCGGGATGGAGGCGGGGCTCTTCTTTCCCTCGGGGACGCAGTCGAACCTCGCCGCGCTCATGGCCCACTGCGGCCGCGGCGAGGAAGTGATCGTCGGCCAGGAGGCGCACACCTACCGCTACGAGGGCGGCGGCGCGGCGGTGCTGGGCTCCATCCAGCCGCAGCCGCTCGCGAACCTCCCCGACGGCACGCTCGACCTCGCGATGGTGGAGGCGGCGATCAAGCCCGACGACTCGCACTTCGCGATCACGCGGCTCCTCGCGCTGGAGAACACGATCGGCGGCAAGGCGATCGGGCGCGACTACCTCGCCCGCGCCGTGACGCTCGCCTGGAAGCACGGCCTTTCCACGCACCTGGACGGCGCGCGGATCTTCAACGCCGCGGTGAAGCTGGGCCTTCCCGTGCAGCAGCTCTGCGCCGGCTTCGACACGGTTTCGGTGTGCCTCTCGAAGGGACTCGGGGCGCCGGCCGGCACGGTGCTCGTCGGCCACGGCGCTCTCGTCGCGAAGGCCCGGCGCATCCGCAAGATGCTGGGCGGCGGCATGCGCCAGGCGGGGATCCTCGCGGCCGCGGGACTGCACGCGCTCGAGCACCACGTGGCGCGGCTCGCCGAGGACCACGCCAACGCGGAGCGCCTTGCCCGGGGACTCGCCGAGGCGGGCTGGGCGGCGGAGCCCGCGCAGACCAACATGGTCTTCGTGAAGGTGCCCGCGGAGGGCTGCGCGGCGCTGCAGGCGCATCTTGCATCGGCCGGCGTCACCGCGATCGTCTCGCCGCGCACGCGCCTCGTCACCCACCTCGACGTGGACGCGGCGGGCATCGACCGCGCGATCGGGGCCTTCGCCTCGTTCGGCAGGCGGCTGGCGACTGCCGGCTAGTTCCCCTCATCCCCGACCCTTCTCCCGGAGGGAGAAGGGAGGAAGCCGCCCCTCATCCCCGACCCTTCTCCCGGAGGGAGAAGGGAGAAGAGCGCTCCCTCTCCCTTGGGAGAGGGCTGGGGTGAGGGTCAGGTGAGGGCCGGGTGCGGGTGAGGGACTAGAGGACTTCCGCGGCGTGGTCCGCCAGCCGCGAGCGCTCGCCGCGCGTGAGCGTCGTGTGCCCGCTGTGGCTCCAGCCCTTGAAGCGGTCGACCACGTAGGTGAGGCCGGAGGAGCCCTCGGTGAGGTAGGGGGTGTCGATCTGGGCGATGTTGCCCAGGCACACGACCTTGGTGCCCGGCCCGGCGCGCGTGATGAGCGTCTTCATCTGCTTGGGCGTGAGGTTCTGGGCCTCGTCGATGATGAGGTACTTGTTGATGAAGGTCCGCCCGCGCATGAAGTTGAGGCTCTTCACCTTGATGCGGCTCCTGATGAGATCCGCGGTCGCGGCGCGCCCCCAGTCGCCCGCCTCGTCGTCGGTCTTCATGAGGACGTCGAGGTTGTCCTCGAGCGCGCCCATCCACGGGGTCATCTTCTCCTCCTCGGTGCCGGGGAGGAAGCCGATGTCCTCGCCCACGGGGACGGTGACCCGCGTCATGATGATCTCGCTGTAGACCTTGTACTCGAGGGTCTGCATGAGGCCAGCGGCGAGGGTGAGGAGGGTCTTTCCCGTGCCCGCCTGCCCGAGCAGCGTCACGAAGTCCACCTCGGGGTCCATCAGCAGGTTCAGCGCGAAGTTCTGCTCGCGGTTCCTCGAGGTGATGCCCCAGACGTTGTTCTTGTGGTGGGAGTAGTCCTTGAGCGTCTGCAGCGTGGCGACCTTGCCCGTCACGTCCTTCACCACCGCGTAGAAGGGCCGGTCGCCCTCCTGGAACACGAACTGGTTCACCAGGAGCGAGGGGCAGAGCGGGCCCTTCACGCGGTAGAGCGTGCGCCCGTGCTCCTGCCAGCTCTCGACGTCCTTGCCGTGCCGGTCCCAGAAGTCCGCGGGGAGCTCCAGCACGCCGGTGTAGAGGAGGTCGGTGTCCTCGAGCACCTTGTCGTTGAAGTAGTCCTCGGCCGCGAGCCCGACCGCATGCGCCTTGATGCGCATGTTGATGTCCTTGGTCACCAGGACGACCTGGCGCCGGGCGTGGCGCTCCCTCAGGTGCATCGCCACGCCGAGGATCACGTTGTCGGCCTTCTGCGAGGCGACCGAGTCGGGGATCTCGACGTTCACCGAATGGGTCTGCAGGAAGAGCCGCCCGAGGGCGTCCCCGTGCGTCTTGCCGCGCAGCGCGTAGCCCGACTCGATGTCGCCCTCGCCGGCGGAGACGATCTCGTCGAGGAAGCGGCTCGCCTGGCGGGCGTTGCGGGCGACCTCGCTCATGCCCTTCTTGTTGTCGTCGAGCTCCTCGAGCGTGACCATCGGGAGGTAGACGTCGTGCTCCTCGAAGCGGAAGAGGCTCGTCGGGTCGTGCATGAGCACGTTGGTGTCGAGGACGAAGAGCTTCACCGCGGCCGGGCGCTGTCTCGGGCGGCTTTCGCGCTTTCTGGGCATGGGGGCCTCCGCGGTATCCGGGGCGAGCAGGGACGCCTCGCCGGCCTCGGAGCGCGGCGAGTCACGCAGGTTGTCGTTGGGCATCAGGGCAGGGCGCCAGGGGTGGGAGAGCCGGGGAGGGTCAGGCGGAGCGGGCGAAGTCGAGCACTTCCTCGGCGTGGCCGGCGACCTTCACGCCGCGCCACTCGCGGGCGATACGGCCTTCCCGGTCCAGCGCGAAGGTGCTCCGCTCGATGCCGCGCACCTGCCTGCCGTACAGGTTCTTCATCTTGACCACGCCGAAGATCCCGCAGGCCTTCTCCGCCTCGTCCGAGAGCAGCTCGAAGGGGAAGCCCATCTTGCGCCGGAACTTCTCGTGGGAGGCGACCGGGTCGCGGGAGACGCCGAAGACCGTCCAGCCCGCCTCGCGGAAATCGGCGTGAAGGCGCGCGAAGTCGCGGCCCTCGACCGTGCAGCCGGGCGTGTCGTCGCGGGGGTAGAAGTAGAGGATGAGCGGGTGGCCCTTGAAGGCCGAGAGCCGGAAGCGCTGGTTTCCTGTGGCGGGGAGCTCGAAATCCGGGACTGCCTTGCGTTCGCTCATCCAGGGGGTCCGTGGGTTGACCGCGACCTATGGTGGCCAAGTTCCTTGAAAAACGCAAGCTATGGGGTTGATGGGCAAGGAAGAAAGGCCTCGCCCTGGACCGCGAGGCGTCCCGAGCGGCCGTAGATCTCCCCTTCCCGGACGCTGTGCAGGGGCAGGGAGGCGAGGTCCAGGCCCGCGTGCAGGTCCCGGAGGGCGACGAGCGCATAGCCCTGTTCCCGCCAGCCTTCCAGGAGCCGCCCGAAGGCGGGAGCGAGCTTCATGCCCTCCAGCTCCGCGTGCAGCGTGAAGACATGGTCGCGCGGCTCGCGGGTCCGCGCGAGGACCGCCTCGGCCACGTCCGCTTCGCTCACGCCGTCCAGGCCGATGAGCTCGTCCAGGGTGGGCAAGGTGGTCGGCAGTTGCGGGCAGGCGACGATCTCGGCGTCGTGCACCGGCAGGAAGGGGTGGGTGCCGCGGCAGTCGGAGCCGTAGTCGAAGCCGTGGCGCTGGGTGCGCCGCCAGGCGTGGACGTTCATCTGCCAGCCGGCGGCGCCGTGCACCTTCGGCTCCTGCGCGAACACCTCCCGGAAGCGGTCCCGGGCGAGCGCCATCTGCCGTTCGGTCCAGGCCTCGCCGGCCGAGGCGACGCCGTCCTGCCACTTCACGTGGTCCCAGGTGTGGATCCCGACCTCGAAGCCGGCGTCCCGGACGCTTCGCAGGATCTCGCCGCAGCGCTTGCCGATGTCCGGGCCGGGAAGGAGCGTCCCGTAGAGGAGCGTGCGCAGGCCGTAGTGGGAAAGCACCGAGGTGCGGCCGACCTTGCCGAGGAAGCCGGGCCGGAAGGCGCGCCGGATCGCCCGCCCCGTGTGGTCCGGGCCGAGGCTGAAGAGGAAGGTCGCGCCCGCGCCGTGCTCTCGCAGCATCTCGACCAGCCGGGGCACGCCCTCGCGGGTGCCGCGGTAGGTGTCGACGTCGATCTTGAGGGCGAGCTTCTTCAAGGGCGGGAGCACGAAAGGCGGCGCATGCTAGCATACGCGCCCCCCGCGAGACGCCCCCGACTTGAGCCAGACGCAAGCGAACACCGCCCCCACCCCGTTCGAACGCCTCGGCGGCGACGCGGCCTTGCGCGAGCTCGTGGACCGCTTCTACGACCTGATGGACCTCGAGCCGGAATTCGCCGGCATTCGCGCCCTCCATCCGCCGGGACTGCAGCGCGAACTGGCGAAGGCCATTCTCGGCACCGCCGACTGGATGCGCAATCGCCCCGGGTAATGGGCCGGCCGCCGGAGTAGGCTCGTATCTGCGGCGCGGGGCCGGCGGGCCTTGCCCGTGGAGCTATCGCCATTGCCGCCCGGGCCTGCTAAAATGCTGAATTTTCTGCGATTTTGATCGCAGTCCCAAGGAACCCCATGCCGCGCCCGCTTCGCAACATCGCCATCATCGCCCACGTCGACCACGGCAAGACCACGCTCGTCGACAAGCTCCTGCAACAGGCCGGCACCTTCGCCAAGCACCAGCACATCGTCGAGCGGGTGATGGACTCCGGGGACATCGAAAAGGAGCGCGGCATCACGATCCTCGCGAAGAACACCGCGGTGGACTACCTCGGCGTGCACATCAACATCGTGGACACCCCGGGCCACGCGGACTTCGGCGGCGAGGTCGAGCGCGTGCTCTCCATGGTCGACGGCGTGGTGCTGCTGGTCGACGCGGTCGAGGGCCCGATGCCGCAGACCCGCTTCGTCACCCGCAAGGCGCTCGCCCTGGGGCTCAAGCCGATCGTCGTCGTGAACAAGATCGACCGCGACAGCGCCCGGCCCGACTGGGTGGTGAGCCAGACCTTCGACCTCATGGACAAGCTCGGCGCCCACGAGGACCAGCTCGACTTCCCCGTGGTCTACGCCTCCGCGCTCAACGGCTGGGCCTCGCTCGACCCGGCGGTGAAGGGCACGGACATGCGCCCGCTCTTCGACGCGATCCTCGAGCACGTCCCCGAGCCCGTGGGCGACCCCGAGGGCGCGCTCCAGCTGCAGATCAGCGCCGTGGACTACACGAGCTTCCTCGGCCGGATCGCCGTGGGCCGCATCCGCCGCGGCACGATCCGCAAGGCCCAGGAAGTGATGATCCTCGCGCCGAACGCCCAGCCGCGAAAGGCGCGGATCGGCCTGGTGCGCGCCTTCCAGGGGCTCGAGAAGGTCGAGATGGACGAGGCCGCCGCGGGCGAGATCGTCTCCGTCACCGGCATCGAGGACTTCACCATCGGCGCGACTTTCGCCTCGGTCGAGAACCCCGAGGCGCTGCCGTTCCTCGGCGTGGACGAGCCGACCCTCACCATGAATTTCCAGGTGAACACCTCGCCCTTCGCCGGGCAGGAGGGCAAGTACGTCACCAGTCGCCAGATCCGCGACCGCCTCACGAAGGAGCTCATGTCCAACGTGGCCCTGCGGGTCGAGGACACGGGCGACGCCGACGTCTTCCGCGTCTCGGGCCGCGGCGAGCTGCACCTCACGATCCTCATCGAGAACATGCGCCGCGAGGGCTACGAGGTCGCCGTGGGCAAGCCCCGCGTCGTGGTGAAGGAGGTCGACGGGGTGAAGCAGGAGCCCTGGGAGATCCTCACCGTGGACGTGGACCAGGACCACCAGGGCCGGCTCATGGAGGAGCTGGGCCGGCGCGGCGGGGAACTGCAGGACATGGTGCCGGACGGCAAGGGGCGCGTGCGCCTCGACTACAAGATCCCCTCGCGCGGGCTCATCGGCTTCCACATGGAGTTCATGACGCTCACCCGGGGCACCGGCATCAAGAGCCACGTCTTCGACGAGTACGCGCCCGTGAAGGGCGAGATCCCGTCGCGGCGCAACGGCGTCCTCATCTCCTCCGAGCAGGGCGAGGCCGTGGCCTTCGCCCTCTGGAACCTCGAGGACCGCGGCCGGATGTTCGTCTCCCCCGGCGAGCGCGTCTACGAGGGGATGGTGATCGGCATCCACAGCCGCGACAACGACCTCATCGTGAACCCGGTGAAGGGCAAGAAGCTCACCAACGTCCGCGCCGCCGGCAAGGACGAGAACGTGATGCTCACGCCGCCCATCCAGCTCACCCTCGAGGGCGCCGTCGAGTTCATCGACGACGACGAGCTGGTCGAGGTCACGCCCAGGAACATCCGCCTTCGCAAGCGCCACCTGCTCGAGCACGACAGGAAGCGCGCCGCCCGCGAGGAGCAGGCGGCCTGACCGGGCCCGTGGACGCCTACCTCCCGGCCGTCCTCGCCGCCGCCGCGCTCGTCGCGGCAATCGCCGCCGTGGCCGCGCTCGTCGTGGCCCTGCGGATTTCACGCCGCGTGGAAGCCCTTCCCGAGGCCGTCGCGGGCGACCGAGAGGCCCACCACCGGGCGATCCTCACGGACCTTCACGGCGGGCTCGCGGACTCCGCGGAGCGCATCGCCTCGCGCCAGAGCGAGGAGGGCGACCGCCTGCGCCGGGCGGTGGGCGACGAGCTCGCCCGCAATCGCGAGCAGCTCCAGGTCTTCGAGCGCACGCTCCAGGAGAGGGTCGACCAGCGCCTCGCCGAGATCGGCGGCAAGGTGAACGAGCGCCTCGACGAGGGCTTCAAGCGCACCAACGAGACCTTCGTGAGCGTGATGACGCGCCTGCAGACGATCGACGACGCGCAGAAGAAGATCGAGACCCTCACGGGCAGCGTCGTGAGCCTGCAGAACCTGCTGGGCAGCAAGAGCTCGCGGGGCGCGCTCGGCGAGCGCCAGCTCGAGGACATCGTGAAGAACGTGCTGCCCGAGGCGGCCTACGAGTTCCAGTACACCTTCCAGTCGGGGGGCGTGCGCGCGGACTGCGTGCTGAAGCTCCCGGAGCCCACGGGCCTCATCGCCGTGGATTCCAAGTTCCCGCTGGAGAACTACGAGCGGATGATCTCGGACGGCCCCGACCGCGTGACCCCGGGGGTCTTCAAGGCGGACGTGCGCCGCCACATCGACGACATCGCCTCGAAGTACATCGTCCCCGGAGAGACGGGCGACGGCGCCGTGATGTTCGTGCCCGCCGAGAGCGTCTTCGCGGAGATCCACGCGCACCACCGCGACCTCGTGGAGTATGCCGGCCAGCGCCACGTGTGGATCGTCTCGCCCACGACCCTGATGGCCGTTCTCAACACGGCGCGCGCCGTCCTGAAGGACGTCGAGACGCGCAAGCAGATCCACATCATCAAGGACGAGCTCGGCAAGCTCGGCAAGGATTTCGGGCGCTTCGACGATCGCATGAGGAAGCTCGCCGAGCACATCCGCCAGGCGCACGAGGACGCGGGGCAGGTGCAGATCTCGAGCCGCAAGATCAGCGAGCGCTTCGCCGCGATCGAGCGGGCGGAGCTGCCGGAGGCGAAGGGCGGCGAGGAGGGCGGCGGGCAGGGCGCGCCGCAGCTCTCGGTCGTGCCCCGGCCCGACTAGCTCGGCTATGATTCCCGGGCACACCCCACGAAAAGCGCCATGAAGATACTCGGCATCGCCGGCTACAGCGGCAGCGGCAAGACCACCCTCATCGAGAAGGTCGTCCCGCTCCTCGTGAAGGAAGGGTTGCGCGTCTCCCTCGTCAAGCACGCCCACCACGAGTTCGACGTGGACCGGCCGGGCAAGGATTCCTGGCGCCATCGCGAGGCGGGCTGCACCGAGGTGCTGGTGAGCTCGTCCCGGCGCTGGGCGCTCATGCACGAGCTGCGCGGGGAGGCCGAGCCCTCGCTCGAGGAGCAGCTGCGCCACCTCTCGCCCTGCGACCTCGTGCTCGTCGAGGGCTACAAGCGCGACCCCATCGCACGCATCGAGGTCCACCGCTCCGGCGGCGAGCGGCCGCTGCTCTTTCCGGGCGACCCGCACGTGATCGCCGTGGCGAGCGACGTGCCGCTCGAGACCGCGCTGCCGCGCTTCGACCTGGACGACGCGCGGGGAATCGCGCGCTTCATCGCCGATTTCGTCGCCGGCGGGCGCGAGCGCCGGCTCTCCGCCGTCTCCGACTGAGCATGGTGACCGTTCTCTACTTCGCCAGCCTGCGCGAGCGCCTGGACTGCGCGAGCGAACTGCTGCCCCTGCCGCCGGGAACGCCCACGGTCGCGGACCTCGTCGAGCGCCTGCGCGCGCGCGAGGGCCGCTGGCCGGAAGCCTTCGCCCCGGGTCGCGCCTGGCGGGTGGCGGTGAACAAGGCCATGGCCGACCTCGCCACGCCCCTCAAGCCGGGCGACGAGATCGCCTTCTTCCCCCCCGTCACGGGAGGCTAGGCCGGTGCCCCGCGTGCGCGTCCAGGCCGAGCCCTTCGACGCCGGGCGCGAGATCGCCGCGCTCACCGCGGGACGGCGCGACGTCGGGGCCGTGGCGACCTTCGTGGGGCTGGTTCGCGACCTGAACGAGGGCAGCGCGGTGAGCGCCATGACGCTCGAGCACTATCCCGGCATGACGGAAAAGGCCCTGGAGGCGATCTGTGACGAGGCCGAGGGCCGCTGGGACCTCCTCGGCCTTCGGGTGATCCACCGGGTGGGGCCGCTCGCCCCCGGGGACGCGATCGTCCTGGTGGCGGTCGCGAGCGCGCACCGGGGCGAGGCCTTCGCCGCCTGCGAGTTCCTCATGGACTACCTCAAGACGCGCGCCCCCTTCTGGAAGAAGGAGCGGACCGGGTCGGGCGAACGCTGGGTGGAGGCGCGCGAGACGGACGAGGCCGCGGCGGCGCGCTGGTCGGGAAAGCCCCCGGCCGCCTAGAGCGAGCAGAACACCTCGCGCATCATGGCGATCATCTTGAGGATGCGCGGGTCCTCGATCCGGTAGAAGACCTTGTTGGCCTCCTTGCGCGAGCCGAGCAGGCCGCTTTCGCGCATCACGGCGAGGTGCTGGGAGATGTTGCTCTGTGAGGTGCCCACGGCCTCCACGATCTCCTGGACCATGAGCTCGTGGTCGCCCACCAGGCAGAGGATCTTGAGGCGAAGGGGGTGGGCCATGGCCTTGAGCGCCTCGGCGGCCTCCCGGATGTCCTCGCCGCGGCCGGTGAGGTCGAAGATGTCCTTGGCGGACTGCGGCCGGGAAGGTGCCATGGGCGAATCCTAGCGGATAACGATTGCGCCGACGAATGCGGTCCCCCGCCCTGCGCGGGCCCATGGAATAATTCGCGGGGATACCCCGTCCACCTACCCAATCGGGTAGATTCGCTTACCCGATACGGGGATAGACCGCGCGGGCGCATACCCCCCAAATAACGAAACCCCACGGACCGCCGGGGTTTCGGGGCGCCAGGGCGCACCGGCCGGCGAGCGCGCCGGAAGGAGAAGCGGTTCCCGGGAAGGCATACCGTCCAAACACCAGGACTCGAGGAGCGAGAGATGAACAACGAACGGAGAAGGGTGCTCAAGGGCACCGGAGGCATGGCAGTGATGGGGCTCGTGGCAGGCGCGGGCCTCCTCGGCACCGGCGGGGCCTGGGCCCAGGCCTGGAACGAGGCCGCGTTCAAGACCAAGAGCGTGAACGACACCGTCAAGGCGATGGGCGGTGCCGGCGCGACGGAGAGCAAGGACATCGTGATCAACTCGCCCGACATCGCGGAAAACGGCGCGGTCGTGCCGTTCACGATCTCGAGCCGCCTGCCGAAGACGGAGACGATCGCGCTCCTCGTGGAGAAGAACCCGAACTCGCTCGCCGCGAGCTTCGACATCCCGGCGGGCACCGAGGCCGGCGTCACCACCCGCGTGAAGATGGGCCAGACCTCCAACGTCACGGCGCTCGTGAAGGCGGACGGCAAGTTCTACTACACCACCAAGGAAGTCAAGGTCACCATCGGTGGCTGCGGCGGCTGATCGAGGAGACAAGACCATGGCAGATCCGATGAAGATCCGGGCCTCGATGTCCGGCGACAAGGTGGAAGTGAAGGTGCTCATGAGCCACGACATGGAGACGGGCACGCGCAAGAACTCCAAGGGCGAGACCATTCCCGCGCATTTCATCCAGCACGTCACCGCCTCGCACAACGGCAAGGTCGTGCTCTCCGCGCAGTGGGGCCCCGCCGTCTCGAAGAACCCGTTCCTCTCCTTCAAGTTCGCGGGCGGCAAGCCCGGCGACAAGGTGTCGATCACCTGGACGGACAACAAGGGCGACAAGCGCACCGACGAAGCGACGATCTCGTAGGACCCGAGCCGGCCTCGATGCCGGCCGGCCAAACACAAGGAGGGGAGACCATGAAGAAGATCCTGGGGACATTGGCCGCCGTCGCGGCGCTCGCCGTCGCGGCGAGCGGGGTGGCTCTCGCCGCCTCCGGCGACGCGGTCAAGGTGATCTACCACATCAACGAAGGCAACGAGCAGGCGACCGACGGGCTGCGCAACGCGAACAACCACCTCAAGGCCGATCCCAAGGCGAAGATCGTCTTCGTCACGCACTCGAAGGGGATCCGCTTCCTGCTGGACGGCGCGAAGGATGCCAACAACAGCCCGTACGACGCCATCGTGCAGGACCTCATGGGCCGCGGCGTGGAGTTCCGCCTCTGCGCCTTCACGCTCGAGCGCGGGAAGATCGACAAGAACAAGGTCATCCAGGGCGTGAAGATCGTTCCCTCGGGTGTCGCCGAAGTGAGCCGCCTGCAGGCACAAGAGGGCTACGTCTACCTCAAGCCCTAGCAGCAATCCGAGCGCGGGAACCCGGAAACAAATAACGGAGGAGCATCGTGAATCGAACCTGGGAAGCGGCGGCACGCGCCGCATGCGCGGCATTGTTCCTGGCGGCCGGCGGCGCGCTGGCGCAGGAGCGTACGGCGGTCGAGGAAATCGAGCGTTACCGCCAGGCGCTGGCGGACGGAAACCCCGCGGAGCTGTGGGAGGCGCGGGGCGAGGCGCTCTGGAAGCAGAAGGCAGGCCCCAAGAACGCGTCCCTCGAGAAATGCGACCTGGGCCTCGGGCCGGGCGTCGTCAAGGGGGCGTACGCCGAGCTGCCGCGCTATTTCGCCGACAGCGGCAAGGTCGAGGACCTCGAATCGCGGCTCGTCACCTGCCGGATGACCCTGCAGGGCCTGACGGCGGCGGAGGCGAAGAAGGACCCGTTCGGCGGCTCCGGCAAGAAGGTCGTGAACGACGCCCTCGTCGCCTTCATCACAGCGGAGTCCCGCGGCCACGTGATGAACGTGAAGACGGACCACCCGAAGGAGGCCGAGGCCTTCGAGATCGGCAAGACGATCTTCTTCCACCGCGGCGGGCCCTACGACTTCGCCTGCGCCACCTGCCACGCCGTGGACAACATCCGCATCCGCCTGCAGGACCTGCCCAACCTCACCAAGAAGGCCGATGCGCAGCGCGCCTACACGTCCTGGCCCGCCTACCGGGTCTCGCAGGGCGAGGTCCGCACCTTCCAGTGGCGCCTCGAGGATTGCTTCCGGCAGCAGCGCTTCCCCCACCTGGAGTTCACCTCCGAGGCCTCGGTCGCCCTGACCCTGTTCCTCGCGAAGAACGCCAACGGCGCCCCGTTCAACGCGCCCGCCATCAAGCGCTGAAGGGAGACGACCCATGAAGAAGAATCTCATCGCCCTCGCGGTCCTCGCGGCCGGTGTTTCCGCCTGCGCCACCGCGCCGTCGGATTACGCGCTCTACACCAAGTCCCTCGCGGTCATGAAGGCGAGCTTCTCGGCCAAGGGACAGGCCAAGCTCGACCGGCTGGACCAGGACACGCTCCAGCGCACCTGCTCGGAGTATTCCGGCGAGAACGGGCTGCCCAAGGACGTCGCCGCGAAGATCGAGAAGGAGCAGCTCGCCCAGGTCAAGTTCCCGGCCGACGGCCAGATGCTCGGGGACTGGAAGTCGGGCGAGAAGATCGCCCAGTCGGGCCGCGGCGGGCAGTTCAGCGACGACCCCGCGAAGCCCTCGGGCGCCAACTGCTACGCGTGCCACCAGCTCACCAAGGCGGAACTGTCCTACGGCACCATCGGGCCCAGCCTCTACAACTTCGCGAAGGTGCGCGGCTACGGGCCGGACGTGCAGAAGTACGCCTGGACCAAGGTGTACAACTCGCACGCCCTGTCGGCCTGCTCGAGCATGCCGCGCTTCGGGCACCAGAAGATCCTCACCGAGGGCCAGATCAAGGATATCGTCGCACTCTTGATGGACCCCAATTCGCCGGTGAACAAGTAGGGCTAGCCTGAACGTTCCACCCACCCAGGGGCGGGTGTTCACCCGCCCCTTTTTTGCGGAGGAACATAAGCCATGACTAATGCACTTGCGCGCCTCTCCCTGCTGCTGGCGCTGGTTTCCGGTGCCGCTTTCGCGGCGGAATCGGCCACCTTCTCGCTGAAGGCCCTCACGCCGGAAACGGCGCTCAAGGCGGCGCAGGCCGCCATGGCCAAGTGCCGGGCCGACGGCTACCAGGTCGCCGTCGCGGTCGTGGACCGCTCGGGCCTGCTGCACGTGGTCCTGCGCGACCGTTACGCGGGGGCGCATTCCCCGGAGACCGCCACGAACAAGGCCTGGACGGCCGTCTCCTTCCGGACCAATACCGCCGACCTCGTGAGGATCACGCAACCGGGCCAGCCTTCCTCGGGCATCCGCCACCTGCCCGGCGTGGTCGCCGTGGGCGGGGGACTCAAGATCGAGGCGGGCGGCTCCATCATCGCGGGGATCGGCGTCTCGGGAGCCCCCGGTGGCGACGCCGACGACGTCTGCGCGAGCGCCGGCATCAAGGCCATCGCCGATACCCTCGAGTTCTGACCCGCAAGGAGCCGCATGGACCGCCGCGAATTCCTCAACATCCTCGCCATCGCCTCTGCCGCGGGGCTGCCCATCGCCTCGCGCGAGGCCCTGGCCGCGGCGGATGGCGCGCGGCTCTACGACCTGCCGCGCTTCGGCAACGTGAGCCTGCTGCACATGACGGACTGCCACGCCCAGCTCCTGCCGATCTTCTTTCGAGAGCCGAACGTGAACCTGGGCATCGCCGAGGCTTCGGGCCGGGCGCCGCACCTCGTGGGAGAGCACCTGCTGAAGGCCTTCGGCGTGCGTCCCGGCAGCGCCGAGGCCCACGCCTTCACCTATCTCGACTTCGCGCAGGCCGCCCGGACCTACGGCAAGGTGGGCGGCTTCGCCCACCTCGCCACGCTCGTGAAGAAGCTCAAGGCCTCGCGCCCCGGGGCGCTGCTGCTGGACGGGGGCGACACCTGGCAGGGCAGCGCCACCGCGCTCTGGAGCAAGGGCCAGGACATGGTGGACGCCTGCAAGGAACTCGGCGTGGACGTGATGACCGCCCACTGGGAGTTCACCCTCGGCGCCGCGCGCGTGAAGGAAGTGGTCGAGAAGGACTTCAAGGGCCGGATCGACTTCGTGGCCCAGAACGTCTCGACCACCGACTTCAACGATCCCGTCTTCGCGCCCTTCACGATGCGCGAGATCAACGGCGTGCCGGTGGCGATCGTCGGCCAGGCGTTCCCGTACACGCCGATCGCCAACCCGCGGCACATGGTTCCCGACTGGACCTTCGGCATCAAGGAGCCGGAACTGCAGAAGGCGGTGAACGACGCCCGGGGCAAGGGCGCGAAGGTCGTGGTCCTCCTCTCGCACAACGGCATGGACGTGGATCTCAAGCTCGCCGGGCGGGTCACGGGCATCGACGCGATCCTGGGGGGCCACACCCACGACGGCGTGCCCCAGGCGATCGAGGTGAAGAACGCGAAGGGCGCCACGCTCGTCACCAACGCGGGCAGCAACGGGAAGTTCCTCGGCGTCCTCGATTTCGACGTGAAGGGCGGCAGGATCGCGGGCTGGAAGTACCGGCTGCTTCCGGTGTTCGCGAACCTCCTCCCGCCGGACCCCGCGATGTCCTCGCTGATCCAGCGGATCCGCGCTCCCCACGAGGCGAAGCTCACGGAAAAGCTCGCGGTGACCGAGGGGCTGCTCTACCGGCGGGGAAACTTCAACGGGACCGTGGACCAGGTGATCCTCGACGCGCTGCTGCAGGTGAAAGGCGCCGAGATCGCCTTCTCGCCGGGATTCCGCTGGGGGACGACGCTCCTGCCGGGGCAGGCGATCACGCTCGACCACGTGATGGACTGGACCGCCATCACCTACCCGCAGACGACCCTGAGCGAGCTCTCCGGCGAGATGATCAAGACGATCCTCGAGGACGTGGGCGACAACCTCTTCAACCCCGATCCCTACTACCAGCAGGGCGGCGACATGGTGCGCGTCGGCGGCCTCACCTACACCTGCACGCCGGGCGAGGCGATCGGCAAGCGCATCTCCGACATGCGCCTGGGCGGCAAGCCCATCGAGCCGGGCCGCAAGTACAAGGTGGCCGGCTGGGCGCCCGTCGCGGAGGGCGCGAAGGGCGAGCCCATCTGGGACGTGGTGACCACCTATCTCCGGGACAGGAAGTCGATCGCGCCGGTGAAGATCAACCTGCCGAAGCTGGTCGGGATGGAAGGCAACGCCGGAATCGCCTGATGCGGCTGCGACGGCTACTGGCGCCGGCCCTCGCCGCGTGGGTGGTGACCGCCTCCGCCGCGCAGGGCTTTCCGGCCGTGAAATCCCGCGTCGAGCCGGTCGAGGTCACGTCCCGCACCTGGTACGTGCAGGGAGGTCCTGGCGTGGCGAGCGCAGCCAACGAGGGCTACAACTCGAACGCGGGCTTCGTCGTGACCGACGAGGGCGTGGTCGTCGTCGACGCGCTCGGGTCGCCGTCGCTCGGCCTCGAGCTGGTGAAGGCGATCCGCAAGGTCACCGACAAGCCGATCCGCCGCGTGATCGTCACGCACTACCACGCGGACCACTTCTACGGCCTGCAGCCGCTGAAGGATGCCGGGGCGGAGGTCTGGGCCCACCGCGGCTCCCTCGCGTACTTCACGAGCGGGGAGGCCGTGCGCCGGCGAGCGCAGCGCGCCGAGGCCCTCTTTCCCTGGGTGGACCGCGACATGCCCTTCGTCATGGCCGACCGCTGGCTCGACGGCGACGAGTCCTTCACGCTGGGCGGCGTGCGCTTCGAGGTCCAGCACTTCGGGCCGGCCCACTCGGCGGAGGATCTCGTGGTGGTCGTCCCGGGGGAGGGGGTCGTCTTTTCCGGCGACATCCTCTTCACCGGCCGCGTGCCCTTCGTCGGCGAGGCCGACAGCAAGGCGTGGCTCGCGAGGATCTCCCGCCTCATCGACCTGAAGCCCCGGCTCATGGTGACGGGCCATGGCGAGGTCTCGCGCGAGCCCGCGAAGGACCTCGAGCTCACCCGCGACTACCTCCGGTTCCTGCGCGCGGAGATGGGCCGGGCCGTGGCCGATTTCGTGCCCTTCGAGGAGGCCTACCGGCGCACCGACTGGAGCCGCTACGCGCACCTGCCGGCCTTCGAGGCGGCCAATCGCGTGAACGCCTACGGCACCTTCCTCCTCATGGAACGCGAGTCCCTCGGCAAATGAGGCGCCTCGACCGGCGGCGCTTCCTGCTCCTGGCCGGCGCGATCGCCCTGGCGCCGGCGGCCGGCGCGAGGCTCCCGGCGGGCATGGCGCTCGCCACCGACCTGCGGGCCGACGGCAAGCTCTCGCGCGAGCGCAAGGCGCCCCTCGTCGTCCTCTTCAGCCTGCCGGGCTGCCCCTACTGCGAGATCGTGCGCCGCTCGCACCTGGCGCCGCTGCTTCGCGATCCGCGACGGGCCGGGCAGGCGATCGTGCGGCAGGTGGACATCGACGGGGAGCAGGCCGTGGTCGATTTTTCCGGGCGCACGACCACCCATGCCGCCATCGCCCGCGCCCACGGCTTTCGCGCGGCGCCCGTGGTGGTCTTCTGGGACGGGGAAGGCCGGCCGATCGCCGAACCCCTGGCCGGGATGCTCCTGCCGGACTTCTACTCCGCCTACCTCGAGGCCGCGCTGGACACGGCCCGGGCGACCCTCGCCCCGGGCCGCTGAGGGCGCTCCGCCCGCGGGCCAACGGCATGCCACGCCCGCCGCGGCGACCCGGCAACTCCCGGCCGGATTGCGGCAGATCAACAGGATAGGACCCCGGTGGGCCTAATGTCCCCAAAGTCCAACAGGATCTGCCGGGACCGGGGCCTGGGGCCCCTCCGGCAGGCGGACGCAGGACGCGCCCGCAAGCCCAGGAGGGGCCGTCAAGATGAGTCCGGAACCGTCGCAATCCTTCGAAATCGTCGCCCGCGAGGATTTCTCCGACGTCACATACCTGCTCGAAGTGCGCCACCCGATGCTCGCCCGGGCTGCCCGGGCGGGGCAGTTCGTGATCGTGATGGAGCACGAGCACGGCGAGCGCATACCCCTCACGATCGCCGACTTCGACCGCGAGGCCGGCACGGTCACGCTGGTGATCCAGGCCGTCGGCAAGACCACGCGGGAGATGCAGAAGAACTGCCGCGTGGGGACGAGCCTTTACGCGATGGTCGGCCCGATGGGCATCCCCAGCCACATCGGCGGCAAGAAGAAGGTGGTGTGCGTGGGCGGCGGCCTCGGCGTGGCGCCGATCTTCCCGCAGGCGCGCGCCTGGAAGGAAAGCGGCGCCTACGTGATCGGCGTCCTGGGCTTCCGCAACCGCGGCCTGGTCTTCTGGGAGGACAAGTTCCGCGCCTGCTGCGACGAGCTGATCCTGTGCACCGACGACGGCTCGGCCGGGATCAAGGGCCTCGTCACGGAGGGCATCAAGCAGGCCATCGCGAAGCACGCCGACATCGAGGAACTGGTCGCCATCGGCCCGCCGGTGATGATGAAGGGCTGCGCCGAGGCGACGCGGCCGCACCGGATCAAGACCATGGTGAGCCTGAACCCGGTCATGGTGGACGGCACCGGGATGTGCGGCGGCTGCCGGGTGAAGATCGGCGAGAGCGTGAAGTTCGCCTGCGTGGACGGGCCCGACTTCGACGGCCACCTCGTGGACTTCGACGACCTCATGGCGCGGCTCACCCGCTACCGCACGGCGGAGAAGGAGGCCGTGGAGCGCTGGCAGGAGAGCTGCCGCATGCCCGGCAAGGAGGCGCTCGCCGCGGAGCCCGCGCCCGCGATCGACGACCGTCCGTCGACGGACGGCTGAAGCGCGACGCAAGGCACCCCGGCAAGGCACAAGGCATACGGAAGGAATGGCGAGAATGGCCAAGAAGAAGACGATCAGGACGATTCCCCAGGAGCGCACGCCGGTCCAGGAGCAGGACCCGCGCGAGCGCGCCCGGAATTTCGGGGAGGTCTCGCTCGGCTACCGGCTGGAGGAAGCCCTCGTCGAGGCCGAGCGCTGCCTGCAGTGCGCCGACGAGCCCTGCGTGCGCGGCTGTCCGGTCGGGATCGACATCCCCGGCTTCATCCAGAAGATCACGGAGAAGCACCACCAGGGCGCCTACGACATCATCACCGACACCAACCTGCTGCCTTCGATCTGCGGGCGCGTGTGCCCGCAGGAGAACCAGTGCGAGGGCGTGTGCACCGTGGGCGACACGCTGGAGCCGGTGGCCATCGGGCGGCTCGAGCGCTTCGTGGGCGACATGGCGATCCGCGAAGGCTGGGCCAACATCCCCTACATCGAGCCGAACGGCTACCGCGTCGGCATCGTGGGCGCCGGCCCGGCCGGCATGGCCTGCGCGGCCGACATGGCCAAGGCGGGCTGCGAGGTCGTGGTCTACGAGGCCTTCCACCAGCCCGGCGGCGTGCTCAAGTACGGCATCCCCGACTTCCGCCTGCCCAACGACGTGATCGACGCCGAGATCGAGAAGCTGCGCCGCCTCGGCATCCGCTTCGAGTGCAACACGCTGGTCGGGCGCCTCTTCACCATCGAGCAGATGGTGACCGAGATGGGCTTCCACGCGGTGTTCATCGGCACCGGCGCCGGCTACCCGAGCTTCATGGGCATCCCGGGCGAGTCGTTGAACGGCGTGCTCTCGGCCAACGAGCTCCTCACGCGCTGCAACCTCATGCGCGCGCGCGACTTCCCGAACTTCGACACGCCGCTGCAGCCCGGCAAGCGCGTGACGGTCATCGGCGCGGGCAACACGGCGATGGACGCGATGCGCGTGTCGCTGCGCCTGGGCGCGGAGAAGGTGTACTGCATCTACCGCCGCACCAAGGCGGAGGCCCCGGCGCGCGCGGAGGAAGTGCACCACGCGGAGGAGGAGGGCATCGACTTCAACTGGCTCACCAGCCCCATCGAGCTCCTCGGCGACGCCTCGAACGCGGTCCGGGCGATGCGCTGCATCCGCATGGAGCTGGGCGAACCCGACGACTCCGGCCGGCGCCGGCCCGTGCCCGTGCCGGGGAGCGAATTCGAGATCGAGACCGACATGGTCGTCTTCGCCATCGGCACGAACGCGAACCCGATCCTCGGCCAGACGGCGAAACTCAAGCTCAACAAGCGCGGCTACATCGAGACCGACGACTCGCTCGCCACCTCGATCGCGGGCGTGTACGCCGGGGGCGACATCGTCACGGGCGCGGCGACCGTCATCCAGGCGATGGGCGCCGGGCGCACCGCCGCGAGGAGCATGAAGGCCTATCTCGGCCTTCGCGACACCGACAGCGTCTACACCCCAGACACCGACGACCCGGCCGGCCGGCGCTTCGGCATCCCGGCCGCGGAGCACAACTTCGCGCGGGTGCGGCTCGCCTAGCGCCGCCCCCGGCGACCCCGACACCGGAAGGACCTCCAAGGCACCCCCATGAGCGAAACCGAGCAGCTGGAACGATCGACCCGGGCCCGCAGCGCCCCCGCCGCGAAGCCCAAGCCCGCGGTCGTCCTTCCCGAGCACATCGTCGAGGTGATCAGCGATTCCGGCGAGGGCGCGCAGCGCTGCGGCCAGTCGCTCGCCGCCATCGCCGCGCGCAGCGGCAACGGCATCTGGACGGTGGAGATCATTCCCGCGGAGATCCAGCCCCCGGCGCGAAGCGTGGCCGGCGCGAGCGGCATCCGCATCCGGATCGGCGCGAAGCAGGTGACCAACGGCGGCGACGAGACGGACCTCGCCGTCGCGTTCAACGAGCAGGTGCTCCTCGGCCGGGTGCGCGCCGGAGAGCTCAAGCCCGGCGCCACGATCCTCCTGGAGAACGCCTGGCGCGAGCACCGCGACGCGGCGATCGTCAAGTCCTTCGAGGACACGGTGGAGGCGCTGAAGAAGGGCGGCTACCGCGTGATCGAGATCCCGCTCGAGCGTGAATGCCGCGCCCTCATGACCGACGCGCGCCGCGGCAAGAACATGTTCGTGCTGGGCATGCTCTGCAGCATCTACAGCTTCGACCTGCAGATCGGCCGCGAGCAGGTGGCCCTCACCTTCGGCAAGAAGGACCGCTCGATCATCGACTCCAACGTGAAGCTCCTGGAGGCGGGATTCGCGTGGGCCGAGGCGAACCTCGACTTCAAGTACGCGATTCCCGCGCGCAAGAGCGCCGTCGCGCAGGTGGTGACCAACGGCAACACCGCGATCGCGCTGGGCGTGCTCGCCTCGGGCATGGACATCTGCGCGATGTACCCGATCACGCCGGCGACTTCCGCGTCCCACTACCTGTCGGACTGCTTCGAGAAGGTGGGCGGCATGGTCCACCAGGCCGAGGACGAGATCGCCGCCTGCGCCTTCGCGATCGGCGCCTCCTATGCGGGGCGGTGCGCGGTCACGATCACCTCCGGCCCCGGCTTCTCCCTCAAGCAGGAAGGCCTCGGTCTCGCCGTCATGGCCGAGATCCCGCTCGTGGTGGTGAACGTGCAGCGGGGAGGGCCGAGCACCGGGCAGCCGACCAAGGTGGAGCAGGGAGACCTCCTCACCGCGGTGTACGGCAGCCACGGCGACGCGCCCAAGGTCGTGATGGCCGTGAGCGGCATCGAGGACTGCTTCTACTCGATGATCACCGCGAGGAAGATCGCCGAGACCTTCAACATGGTGGTGGTGGTCCTCTCGGACGCGAGCCTCGCCACGGCCCAGGCGCCGTTCCCGCGGCCGGTCTTCAGCGAGGACTGGCTCGCGCCCCCGCTCGACCAGTCGCCGCTGCCCGCGGGCGCCAAGCCCTACGACTGGGACGCCGTCACCGGCATCGCCCGGCGCTTCGTGCCGGGCCAGCCGGGGGGCATGCACACCGTGACCGGCCTCGCGCACGACCGCGCGAGCAAGGTCGCCTACGACCCGGCCATCAACGAGGAGGGGCTGCGCGCCCGCAGCCTCAAGCTCGCGGCGCTGCAGAAGACGCTCAAGGCGCCGCCCGTGTTCGGCGACCCCGAGGGCGACCTGCTGGTGGTGGGGTGGGGGAGCACGAAGGGCGTGATCGAGGAGGCCGTCGAGCGCCTTCGCGCCGAGGGCCGCAAGGTGTCCTCGCTGAACCTTCGCTTCATCCAGCCGATGCCCTCGGGCATCGGCGAGATCCTGCGCCGCTTCCGCAAGGTGATGGCGGTGGAGGGCGGCTGGGGCGACCGCCTCGAGGACGAGCTCATCGACGAGAACAACCGCCGCTACACGGCGCTCGCGATGATGCTGCGCTCGCGCTTCCTGGTCGACGTCGACTGCTGGAGCGAGGCACGCGGGCAGCCCATCAAGCCCGGCAACGTGGTGAAGGCGCTGCGCGCCAAACTCGACGAAGGACGATAGCGATGGCCCGACCCCTGTCCCAGTGCATCATCAAGCTCCACGAGGAGCACCACAACCTCGAGGACTACCAGGGCGGCGTGCCGCGCTGGTGCAACGGCTGCGGCGACAACGCGATCCTCGCGGCGGTGCAGCGCCTGTGCCGGGACGAGAACCTCGCGCCCGAGCGCACCGTGTTCGTCTCGGGCATCGGCTGCTCGAGCCGCTTTCCCCACTACATGAAGACCTACGGCTTCCACGGCATCCACGGCCGGGCCTTCCCGATCGCCCAGGGCGTGAAGATGGCGCGCCCCGACCTGAACGTCTTCGTGAACACGGGCGACGGCGACTGCTGCTCCATCGGGGCGGCGCACTGGATCCACGCCATCCGCTACAACATGAACATGACGGTGATCCTGCACGACAACCACGTGTACGGGCTCACGAAGAAGCAGGCTTCCCCCACCTCGCCCGTGGGGCTCAGGAGCAACACGACGCCGCGCGGCTCCGTCCTCGAGGCGCTGAACCCCCTCACGGTCACCCTGGGCGTGCAGAACGTCTCGTTCGTCGCGCAGGCCGTGGACTGGATCCCGGAGCTCATGTACGACATCGTCTCCAAGGCGTTCCACCACCGCGGCTTCTCGTTCATCCGCATCATCCAGCGCTGCCCCGAGTTCCTGCCCAAGATGTTCGAGCCCTGGCTGCACGACCCCGGCAAGACGCTCCTCCTCACGCACGCGAACGGCCTGCAGCCGAGCCCGGAGCTCGCCCGGACCTACAAGAACCAGCGCGAGCACGATCCGCTCGACATCCACCGCGCCCGCGAGATCGCCTCCACGGAGGACCCGATCCCCGTGGGCGTCCTGTACCACAACCCCGAAGTGCCGTGCTACGAGGACCTTCGCGGCGCGGGCGGGCCGCGGACGGTGGACGCGATCCGCAAGGGGCTGGAGGCGGAGTTCGACAAATTCACCTTCTGGCCCGAGGCCGAGGGCCAGGACCGCGCCGCGTAGGCGCCCGGCGCGACAACGACCGTTGAGGCAACAAGAGATGGACATGGCAGCCAAGTTCCAGGACCAGCTGGTCTTCCACCTGACGGGACGGCGATCGGGCGAGGGGCTCGCGCCCGTCGACGCGCGCCCGATGCGCCCGGCGCTCCTCGCGGGCTACCGCGACCTCGCGCGGCTGCGGCACGACTACCCGCTGGTCCTCCTGGAGAACGGCGCGACCGACGGCTTCGCCGCCTCGCTCACGCTGCTGGTGAACCACGTCCTGGAAACCCTCGCCCCGCGCGGGCTCGAGGGCGAGCGCCTTCGCAAGCACGTCCTGCGCCTGGAGCGCGAGATGCGCGCGATGCTGGCCGCCGGGACCGAGGGCAGCGTCTCCGAGCTCTGGGCCGCCGCCGCCGCGAAGCTCGCCGACGACGCTGACGAGAGCGTGGCGAAGATCCTGGCCCTGGCCGGGGACACGCTCAAGGCCGATGGCGAGCTCGTGGACTGCGACGAGCGCCTGCCCGCCCGCTTCATGGCCCACGCCTGGCGCCACGTGCAGGCGCAGAAGGGGGAGCTCTTCCACGGCCACATCGACGCGCTGCAGCGCAAGCTCTCCGACATCCTGCGCGCCGCCTTCGCGCACTCCGAGGCCGGGCAGCGGCCCGAGGCCCTGCGCGCGAGCGTCGGGGGCCTGCACGCGACCGACTTCGACTTCGACGCGATGTCGCGGCTGGTCGTCCGGAACGTCCCGAAGGACCAGCTTCCCGCGCCGCGACGCAAGCGCATCGAATGGGCGCTTTCCGTCCTCAAGGCCCAGCGCTTCCACGCCTCCCCGCGGATCGCGAGCGACGCGCCCGTTCACGACTTCCACTTCGACAACGTCGCCGCCGCGGTCGCCGCCTATCGCGAGCGCCTTCCGCAGGTGGTGGAGCTGGTGAAGGCGATGGCGATCGCCGACCTCGAGACGCGCAACGGCTACGACGAGGCGGACCACGATCCCTACTTCGAGTCCTACGACGAGAATTCCCTCGCGGCCGAGGACATGGCGCTCTTCCCCGACTACCTCGTGAGCATTCCCGTGGGGCGCAACGACGCCCCCGAGAACGCGGGCCTCATGGACACGCTCTCCTCGGGGCTTCCGGTGAAGGTGGTCGTGCAGATCACGGACCTCTTCGAGGAGTCCTCGATCGGCACCGGGCACTTCGCCTTCGGCATCCGCGCCGCGCGGCTCGCCACGGCCGCGATGGGACTGGGCGGCATGTTCGCCCTCCAGGCCTCGAGCTCCACCCTGTACCGGATGCGCCACCGGGTCGAGCAGGGCATGGGCTGCCGCGGGCCCGCGCTCTTCAGCGTGTTCGCCGGCGCGCCCGACCACGCCAGCGCGCTGCCGCGCTACCTCACGGCCGCCGCGGCCAAGGAATCGCGCGCCTTTCCCGCCTTCGTCTACGACGCGGCCGGCGGGGAGAACTGGGCGACCCGCTTCTCGCTGGAGCACAACCGCGATCCCGAGACGGACTGGCCGGCCGATCCCTTCGAGTACGCCGACGATTCCCTGCAGCGGGTACGCGAGACGGTGGCCTTCACCTTCGCCGACTTCGCGCTGTGCGACCGGCGCAACGCCGGGCATTTCGCCGTCGTGCCGCGCGAGCGCTGGACGGCCGCCATGATGCCGGCCGCGCAGTGGCTGGCTCTTCCCGAGCGCGAGTCCGCGGAGCGAATTCCCTACGTGCTCGCCGTTGACGACGACGAGGTGCTGCACCGCGTGCTCGTCGACGCGAAGATGATGCAGGCCACGCGGCGCTGCCTGCTGCTCTGGCACCGGCTGCAGGAGCACGCCGGCATCCACGATTCCCACGCCGAGCGCCTGCTCGCCCGGGAGCGCACCGCCTGGGAGGCGCAGCAGAACGAGGCGCTGGAGGCGATCCGCAAGGCTTCGGCCGCCTCGCCGGCCTCTCCGGCGGCGGCCGCGGACGCGGCGCCCCCCGCGGCCGCGCAGGCCGCGCCGGCCGAGGAAGCGAAACCTCCTTCCGACGAACCGTGGATCGAGACCGCCCGGTGCCCGAGCTGCAACGAATGCCAGCTCATCAATCCCGAGATGTTCGCCTACAACGACAACAAGCAGGCCTACATCAAGGACGTGAACGCCGGCACCTACCGCCAGCTGGTCGAGGCGGCGGAGACCTGCCAGGTGGCGATCATCCATCCCGGCAAGCCGCGCAATCCGGACGAGCCCGGGCTCGAGGACCTCATGAAGCGCGCCGAGGCCTTCAACTAGCCTCGGGCGCTACTTTCCCCCGAAACGGTAGTAGGTCGCGTCGAGGAAGGCGGCAATCGCCTCCTCGTCCTCGGGAAAGAGCCCGAGGTTCAGCTCCGTGCCGCAGAGCGCGACCTGGGACTTGAGCTTCGGCCAGCTCGTGACGATGCGGTTCTTCCGGAGATAGATCGCTCCCTCCGGGCCGCGGGCCTTGCGCTGGTGGCAGGCCTCGCACTTGTGCTCGGCGACGAGCCGCCGGCCTTCGGCAGGGTCCGGCGCGGCGAGGGCGGTCAGGGGAAGGGCCAATGCCAGTGCGGCTGCGGCTCGGGCGAACATGCGGGGCTCACCTCCTGCGAGGGTCGAGCGGCAAGTCTAACCCGCGTCGCCCGCGTCTCAGAAGCTCCAGCGCGCGTTGATCCCGAAATTGCGGCCGGGCTGCGTGTAGCGGTCGAACCCCGTCGTCACGTTCGTGAGGCCCCGCACGTCGGACCACAGCCAGTACTTGCGGTCGCCGAGATTGAACGCACCGGCGGCGATCTCGAGCGAGGGGAAGGGCTTCACCCAGGCGGTGAGATCGGCGCTCGTCCAGGCCGGCGGCACGAAGCGCAACCCGGCAGCCGGGTCCACGCGCGACTGCTCCCGCGCGTGCGTGACGTGCAGCGCAAGGCCCCAGCTCGCCGACTCGTAGCCCACGCCCGCGACGAGCCTTGCCGGATCGATCGCGTTCAGGGGGACATCCCGGCCGGTGTCGTCTCCGCGCGGGATGGAGAGCGCGGCGCGCGCGGTCCAGCCCTTCGCGAACCGCCACGCCGCCCGGGCCTCGACACCGTAGATGCGGGCCGAGGACACGTTCTGCGACTGGAAGGTGCCCGTGGCCCCCGGCACGCAGCGCGGGTCCGCGGGGCAGGGCAGCGCCGCGCGAGACAGGATCAGGTCGGCGTAGCGCGTGTAGAAGGCGGTGACCGAGGCCTCGAGCGCGCCGGACTTCGCGCGCGCCCCGAACTCGACGCCCCGGGAGGTCTCCGGCACGAGGTCCGGATTGGGGATGACCGTGTAGCCCGAGGGCAGGCTCGTGAGCCCGATGTTCAGGTCCGCCGCAGGGGGCGCGCGAAAGCCGGTGGCGAGCTGCGCATGCAGGGTGAGCGCCTCGCTCGCCCGGAAGAGGACGCCCAGCTTCGGCGAAAACGCCTCGTCCGACAGGGAGGCCACCGGGCGGTCCGCGTTGCCCGTCACGAAGAGCGCGTCCGGCCGCGGGCGGACGCGGAAGGCGTCGAATCGGATGCCGGGTATCCAGGTGAAGCGGGAACCGGGCGCCACGATCGAGTCCTGCGCGAAGGCGCCGAAGCGGTCCGTGTCGGTGACCGGGAAATCGCGCGTGGGCAGGGGCTCGCCGCCGACGACGCTCGTGACCTCCCCCGTGACGAGGTTGGTCTGGCGCCCGTCGCGCGATTCCGTCGCTCGCGTGCGCGAGAATTCCGCGCCAACGACGAGCCGGTGCTCGAGCCCGAAGTTTCTCGGCTCGGCCTCGCCGATGGCGATGAGGCCCTTTTCCCGGGCCTCGTAGCGGAAGCGCGGCTCGCGCAGGCAGCGCACCGTTCCTGGCGCGGAAAGGCAGGTCGCGGTGGTGTTGGCCCGCTCCTCGGCGGTGTCCTGCTGCGTGAGGGACTGCTGCCCGAATGCGGTGAGGGACAGGCGCGAGAAGGGGCCGATGCCGTAGCCCACCGCCTCGGCGCTGTAGCGGACCCGCCTCGCGTGGTCATCGCCGAGGAGGCTCACCGTGCGCGAGGACTGCGGATTGAGCGAAAGCACGTCGGTCCGGGCGTCGCGCGCGTGCCGCTCCGCCGTGAGCGTGTAGCGCCATCCCGCCACGGGCAGCGTCCATTTCGCCAGCTGGTTCTCCGCACGGATCGACTGGGGATTGGGCTGCGTCCGGGCGGCGCCGGTGCCGCCCTGGGTGCCGAGGTTCTCCGTTTCCCGGGCGTCCACCCGCTCGGCGCCCAGGAGGAACTGCGTTCCTGCCGCCTCCAGCGCGAGCGCGCCGCCGCGGGCGGTCCCGCCGTCGGCGCCGGTGTACACCGCGAACGCCTCGCCCCCCGCGCGCCTGCCCTCGCGCAGGAAAGGCCCCGGGTCGAGGGTGGTGAAGGCGACCACGCCGGCCAGCGCATCGGAGCCGTGGATGGCGGAAGCCGGCCCGCGCACGATCTCCACCTGCTTCAGCAGGCCGAGGCCGAGCGCGTTGCGCGAAGCGCTCGAGAAGCTCCCGACGCGGTAGCTCTCGGGCAGGCGGATCCCGTCCACCGTCATCTGCACGCGATTGCCGTCCAGGCCGCGGATGTTCAAGTTGCCCAGCCCGAAGCGCGTCGCCCCGTTCTCGACGGAGACTCCGGGCTCGTAGCGGAGCAGGTCGCGCAGGGTCCCCGCCACCTCGCGGAACGCGTCGGCGCGCTCGATCACGCTCACCGTCGCGGCGACCGCATCGATGGCCTCTTCCACGCGGCTCGCCGCCGCGACGACCTTCACGGGATCGAGCCGCTCCGGGAGCGCCGCGGCTGCGCGCGGCGCGCCGCGAAGGCCCGGGAACGCGGGCGCATCGGCCTCGGCCACCAGGCGACGAACGTCGAGGTTCAGGACATGGAGCTTTCCGGGCCGCGCCGCATCGGGCCACGCGACGTGGACCTGCCGTTCGTCGGGCGTCGGGCGGGGCAGCGGCGATGAAAGCGGGATGCGCCGGACCGGAAGGGGTCCCGGCTCGGCGATGCCCTCGCCCATGCGGTAGTCGTGCACGAGGCCGCCATAGACCGCTTCCGCCTTGTCGCCGTACGGCAGTTCCCAGGCCTCCGGGAGCGATTCGAACCCCGCGAGGAAGCTGCCGCGCCGGGGCAGGTCGAGGATCCAGGCGAGGCGACCCGGGCGGAGGTTGCGGTCGACGAGGGGAATGCGGCGCAGCACCCGCCCGTCCTCGCCCGCGTGCACGACGAGCGAGGACTGCGCCGCATCCGTGGCCACGCGATAGCGGCCGTCGGCGGACGTCGCCTCCAGCGCCTGCGAGGGCAGTGCGAGCACCGCGAGCGCGGCGGCGAGGGTCAAAAAAAAGCCGGCGTGGGGACGCCGGCCATCAGGGAGGTGCATCGAACAACCCTTCAATAGACGTCGTGCTGCGTATTGTAGATATTGAAGTGGCCCGTCGGGGTGATGAGGCGCGGGTCCTTGATCACGGCCTTGAGCTTGAGCGTCTTGTCGTCCACCACCACCAGCGCGGACTCCTGGTTCTTCGCGCTCCACACCGCGAACCACACCTCGTCGCCCGCCTTGTTGTACTCGGGCTGCACGATCCGGCCCGCGGCCTCGCCCTTGATGCCGGCCCACTCGAAGATCGGCAGCACCTTGAAGCCCGCCTTCAGGTTCTTGATGTCGAAGACGGCGACGGAACGGTGCAGCTTCGGATCGGGGTTGAGCGGGGTGTCGACGTAGAGGTGGTTGCTCTTCGGGTGCGTCTTGATGAAGAGGTTGCCGCCGCCCTGGCCGTCGAGCATCTCGCAGACCTTCCACGCGTGCTGCTTGTGCCTGGCGGGGTCGGTGCCGATGAGGGCGATCTTCTCGCTGCCCAGGTGGCCGGTCGCCCAGACGGGGCCGCACTTCGGGTGCACGAAGTTGGCGCCGCGACCCGGGTGCGGGATCTTGTCGACGTCGACGATCGCCTCGCGCTTGCTGGTCTTCGCGTCCACCACCGCGATCTTGTTGGACTGGTTGGCCGCCACGAGGAAGTAGCGCTTGGAGGCGTCCCAGCCGCCGTCGTGCAGGAAGCGCGCCGCCGGAACCTCGGTGATGTTGAGGTTCTCGAGATCCCGGTAGTTGACCATCAGGATCTTGCCGGTCTCCTTCACGTTCACCACGAACTCGGGCTTGAAGTGCGAGGCGACGATGGCCGCCACGCGCGGCTCGGGGTGGAACTCCTGCGTGTCCACGGTCATGCCGCGGGTGGAGACGATCTTGATCGGCTCCAGCGTGTCGCCCTTCATGATCACGAACTGCGGCGGCCAGTAGGAACCGGCGATGGCGAGCTTGTCCTCGTAGCCCTTGAACTTGGAGGTGTCGACCGAGCGCGCCTCGAGGCCGGTGCGGATCTCGGCCACGTTGTCGGGCTTCTCCATCCACAGGTCGATCATGTTGATCTTGGCGTCGCGCCCGATCACGTAGACGTAGCGGCCGGAGGCGGAGGTGCGCGAGATGTGCACCGCGTAGCCCGTCTTCACGATGTTGATGATCTTCTTGGTGTCGCCGTCGATGAGCGCCACCTCTCCCGTGTCCCGGAGGGTCGTCGAGAAGATGTTCTCGATGTTGTAGTTGTTCATCTTCTTCTTCGGGCGCTTCTCGGGCGGGATGATGACCTTCCACGTCGCCTT
This sequence comes from uncultured Pseudomonadota bacterium, assembly GCA_937898635.1. Taxonomy (GTDB): domain Bacteria; phylum Pseudomonadota; class Gammaproteobacteria; order Burkholderiales; family Usitatibacteraceae; genus FEB-7. Next base: position 75,520 of record CALEJW010000044.1, read on the forward strand.
CATCTGCGGCATCCCGAACTCGGGCGGGGTGGGGGGCGTCTGCTGCACGTAGCGCGCCATGAGATCCACTTCGGCGTCGTTCAGGTCACCCGAGGTGCCCCAGTTGGGCATGCCGGCGGGCGAGCCGTACTTGATGAAGACCTTGAGGAACTCGGTGCCGCGCGCGAGGGTGATGTCGGGCGTGAGGGGCTTGCCCGTGGCGCCCTTCCTCAGCACGCCGTGGCAGCCGGCGCAGCGCTCGAAGTAGATCTGGCGCGCCTTGTCGAATTCCGCCTTGCTCATCGGCGGGGCCTTCGGGTTGATGTCCTGGTACATCTCGACGCCGGCGAGCGGCGAGCCACCGGCCTGGTACTTGATCTCGGCTTCCGTCGTCGGGTGCTCGGCCTTCTTTTCCTGGGCGAAGGCGCTCGCGACCGTGAGGGCGAGGGCGGCCGCCGCGACAGGGGCGTGGCGCTTGAGTGCTGCGAGGGCGGACATGGTGCGGTTCTCCTTGGCGGTTATGGCTGCGGGACGGGTCCCGGCCGCAGCGTGACGACATTGTGGAAAAGACCCCACGGCGCATACATGAACTGGTTCAAGAAAGCCGGAATCCGCGATTGGCGCCGGGCGGCGACGGCGAAAGGTCCCTTGAATCAGGCGCTTGGCCTGCCAGGGGTATTCCCGGAGTTGCCGGCTGGCGACAGGCATTTCGGCGTTCGCTCCTTAAGCCCTTGTTAAGGAGGGGGATTCAGCATGGCACCCATCGTGCTGTCCTCAATTGAAGCGCCAATCGATCCCTTTTGCCAACCGGAGGTTTCCATGAAGAAGACGATCCTCATCACCCTGGCCTCGCTCGGCAGCGCCCTCGCGGGCGCCCAGCAGGCCGGTACCCCCCCGCCCCCGGGGCGGCTGCTCGCCTCGAACTGCTTCCAGTGCCACGGCACCGACGGGCGCGGCGACGGCACGTTCGAGAGGCTCGCCGGAAAGTCGGCGAGCGACGTCTACGGCGAGCTTCGCGAGATGAAGGCGGAGAACAAGCGCGGCGAGATCATGACGATCCATGCCCTGGGCTACACGGACGCGCAGCTTCGCGCGATCGCCGACTACTTCTCGAAGCAGACCCGCTAGGACGCCGCCATGATCATGCCCACCGACAGGAGACGCTTTCTCGCGCGCCTGGCCGCCTATTGCGCGGCCGCCGGCGTTCCCGCCATCACCCTCGCCGACGACGACGATCGCCGGCGTCGTCCGCGGCCCGGCACGCAAGCACCGACCCTGCCGGTGACCGGCCTGTCCGGCCGCGTCGTCGTGGTCGGGGGCGGCATGTCCGGAGCCGCCGCCGCCAAGTTCCTTCGCCTGTGGGGCGGGAGCGGCGTGCAGGTGACGCTCGTCGAGCGCGAGGCCGCCTACACCTCGAACATCCTTTCCAACCTCGTGCTCAACGGTTCGGTGCAGATGCCCGCCCTCGCGTTCGACCACGGGAAGCTCGCCTCCGCCTACGGCATCGGGCTGGTCCGGGGAGAGGCCGTCGCGGCCGACCCGGTGGCGAGAACCCTCACCGTCGCGACCGCGTCGGGCCCGCGCACCCTGGCGTTCGACCGGCTGGTGGTGGCTCCCGGCATCGACTTCGACTATCCGGAAGGACTCGCGACCCCCGAGGCGCAGGCGCTCGTGCCGCACGCCTGGAAGGCCGGGGCGCAAACCGCCGCGCTTCGCGACCGGATTCGCGCCATGCCCGCCGGCGGGACCTTCGTCATGACCGTGCCGCCCGCGCCGTACCGCTGTCCGCCCGGCCCGTACGAGCGTGCCTGCGTGGTGGCCGACTGGCTCAAGCGCAACAAGCCGGGCTCGAAGGTCGTCGTTCTCGACGCGAACCCCGCGATCACGGCGGAACGCGAGACGTTCACCCATGCGTTCGGGGTGACCCATGCGGGCGTCATCGACTACGTGCCCGACGCGCCGGTCGTTCGCGTGGACGCGCCGGCGGGGACGATACACACGGGCATGGGCGCTTTCCGGGGCGACGTGCTCAACGTGATCCCCACCAACGTGGGGCCGAGGCTTCTCGCGGACCTGGGCCTCGCGAACGCCGCGCGCGGGTTCGCGGCGGTGGACGTGCTGGGCTACGAGTCGACCGCGATGCCCGGCTTCCACGTGATCGGCGACGCCTCGGCGACCACGCAGCCCAAGGCGGGGCACATCGGCAACCAGGAAGGCAAGGTGTGCGCGGACGCGATCCTGAGGATCCTCGGAGGCGGCGCCCCGGACCCCGCGCCCGTGACCAACTCCTCGTGCTATTCGCCCATCACCGCGTCGACGGCCTCGTGGCTCACGGCGGTTTTCGCGTACGACCCCGCCACGCGCACCATGAAGGCCGTGCCCGGCGCCTCCGGCGAGGCGCGCTCGGCGAGCAAGGACCACTACGAGGACATGTTCGTCTGGTTCCGCACGCTGATGGGAGACACGTTCGCGTAGGCCGGGCACGCGAAGGCCGCTTGATCGGCGTCAAGCGGCCGGTGCCGGCAGGCCGATAGCGTGACACGGGCGCCCGGGTAAACTGGCGCCAGCGTCACGCTTCGTCCCTTCCGGAGAGAAATGCCATGAGCGACACCGTCAAGTTCCTCCTCGACGAGGAACGCATCCCCAAGGCCTGGTACAACATCGCGGCGGACCTGCCGAAGCCGCTGCCACCCGTGCTGCACCCCGGCACGAAGCAGCCCATCGGCCCCGACGATCTCGCACCGCTCTTCCCGATGGAGCTCATTCGCCAGGAAGTGTCGACGGAACGCGAGATCGAGATTCCGCAGCCGGTCCGCGACGTCTACCGGCAATGGCGCACGACGCCGCTCTACCGCGCGCGGCGCCTGGAAAAGGCGCTGCAGACCCCGGCGCGCATCTACTACAAGTACGAGGGCGTCTCGCCCGCCGGGAGCCACAAGCCCAACACCGCCGTCGCGCAGGCCTTCTACAACAAGGAGGCGGGGGTGAAGCGCCTCATCACCGAGACCGGGGCCGGGCAATGGGGCAGCTCGCTCGCCTTCGCCGGCGCGGTCTTCGGCCTCGAGGTGCAGGTCTTCATGGTGCGCGTCTCCTACGACCAGAAGCCTTACCGCCGGGCGCTGATGGAAACCTACGGCGCGCGCTGCATCGCCTCGCCCTCGAGCGAGACGAACTCCGGCCGCGAGATCCTCGCCAAGCGCGCCGACCACCCGGGAAGCCTCGGGATCGCGATCTCGGAGGCCGTGGAAGTGGCCGCGCAGCGCGAGGACACGAAGTACGCGCTGGGAAGCGTCCTGAACCACGTTCTCCTGCACCAGACGGTGATCGGGCAGGAAGCCATGGCCCAGCTCGAGCTCGCCGGCGACTACCCCGACGTGATCGTGGGCTGCACGGGCGGCGGATCGAACTTCGCGGGCATTGCGTTCCCCTTCATCGGCGCGCAGCTTCGCGGCGGGAAGAAGGTCCGCGTCGTGGCGGTGGAGCCCGCCGCCTGCCCGAGCCTCACGCGCGGGCGCTACGCCTACGACTTCGGCGACACGGCGCACCTCACGCCGCTCACCAAGATGCACACCCTCGGATCGACCTTCACGCCCCCGGGCTTCCACGCGGGTGGCCTGCGCTACCACGGCATGGCGCCGCTGGTGTCCCACCTCCAGGAACTCGGGCTCATCGGCTCCACCGCCTACCACCAGCTCAAGTGCTTCGAGGCGGGCGTCCAGTTCGCGCGCGCCGAGGGCATCGTCCCGGCGCCCGAGGCGAACCACGCGGTGCGGGGCGCGATCGACGAGGCCCTCAAGTGCCGGGAGGAGGGCGTGTCGCGCGCGATCCTCTTCAACCTCTGCGGCCACGGGCACTTCGACATGCAGGCCTACATCGACTACTTCGGCGGGAAGCTGAAGGACATCAACTACGACGAGAAGGAGCTCGCCATGGCGCTCGCGGGCCTGCCTTCCGTGGCGGAGACGGCCTGACGGGGACGCGGCGGTGACCGGAGAGCCCCTCTATCTCGCGATAGACCAGGGCACCCACGCGACCCGGGCGGTGGTGCTCGACGCAAGCGGCTCCGTCGTCTCGACCGGGTCGCGCGACATCGGCCTCGCGCGGCCGCAGCCCGATCGCGCGGAACAGGATGGCGAGGAGATGGTTTCCTCCATCTATGCCGCCGCGCTCAAGGCCCTCGAGCCGCTGGGCGACCGCAAGGCGGACCTGGCGGCCGCGGGACTCGCGAGCCAGCGCGCGAGCTGTGCCTGCTGGGATGCGCGCGGCGGCCGGCCCCTCTCGCCCGTTTTCAGCTGGCAGGATCGCCGCGCCCACGAATGGCTGCGGCAGTTCGAACCGCAGGGCGAGGCGGTGCACCGCAAGACCGGGCTCTTCCTCTCGGCGCACTACGGCGCGAGCAAGCTGCGCTGGGCGCTCGACAACCTCCCGGAGGTGCGCGAGGCCCTGGAGGCCGGAACGCTCTGCTGGGGACCCCAGGCGAGCTACCTCGTCTTCCGGCTCACCTCGGAACTGTCGATGCTGGCCGATCCCCAGTGCGCGGCGCGGACGCAGCTCTGGAACATCCACACGCGCGACTGGGATCACGAGCTCCTCTCGCTCTTCGGCATCCCGCCGGGCTACCTCCCGAGGAGCGTACCCACGTGCCACCGCTTCGGCACGATTCGCGTGGGAGACGTGACGATGCCGCTCACGGCCGTCAACGGCGACCAGTCGGCCGCGGTGTTCGCCTTCGGCTGGCCCGAGGAGGACTCGGCCTACGTGAACATCGGCACCAGCGCGTTCGTCCAGCGCGCGGTGACCACGGAGCCGGGGTACGCGCCGCGCAGCCTCACCGGGATCATCCTCGACGACGGCGCGACCACGGTCTATACGCTGGAAGGCAACGTGAACGGCGCCGGCACCGCGCTGGAATGGCTGGAAAAGGAGCTGGGCATCGCCGATCCCGTCTCGAGGCTCCCGGAATGGCTCGAAGCCCCGGGGGAACCGCCCCTCTTCCTCAACGGCATCGCGGGGCTGGGGGGGCCTTTCTGGAAGCCGGACTTCGAATCGCGTTTCGTGGGGGAGGGCGAACCCTGGCAGAAGGCGGTGGCCGTCGTGGAGAGCATGGCCTTCCTGCTGCAGGCGAACTTCGACGAGATCGGGAAGTTCGTGTCGCCCGCGAAGCGCATCCGGGCGAGCGGGGGCGTTTCGCGCCTGGACGGGCTGTGCCAAAGGCTCGCGTCCACGAGCGGCCTGGCCGTGCACCGCCGCGACGACCCCGAGGCCACGGCGCGGGGGATCGGTTACCTCGCGGCGGGTCGGCCGGAGGCCTGGAACGCCGGGGCCTCCGAGGAGATCTTCGAGCCCGCCCGGGACGAAGCCCTGCTGCGCCGCTATGCGCGGTGGCGGGACCTGATGCGCGAGGCGACGGGAACCTGAAGGGCGCTAGCCCGTCACCACGAAGTCGATCACGATCGCGCCGGGATCGCGCTGGCGGTACTCGATGGACACCGCCTCGCCATAGCGATTGCGCAGCTGGTCGAGGAGGGGCAGGGGGTCGTGGTCGTTCACGAAGCGCATGGTCTCGCCCGGACGCAACGCATCGAGCGCGCCGAAGATGGCGGCGTGGCGGAATCGCTTGGCGATGCCGCGGGCGTCGAAGGCGTAGAGGTGGTCCGGGGACGTATGGACATGCGCGTGGACGGGCTGGTTCATGGTCGGCATCCTGGCGTCAGTTAAGAGGCATATACAATGCATGTTTAGCTTAGCACCGGGCTTGACGGGCCGCAAACCAGGGCGGGGAGAGGTGGCGATGGCGGAGACATTCCAGGCGTGGCAATGCATTGGTTGCGGGAAGATCGACGGACCGGCTCAATGCGTCGGCGTCTGCCAGGACCGGCCGGTGGAGTTGGTGAACGCCGCGGACTTTCGCGCCGCGCAAGCCGCCGCTCGCAGGGAAAGGGACAGGGCAGGGGCCCTGGAGGCCGTGGTCCGGCGGATCGCGCTCACGTATCCCAAGCCCGGTGAGGTGGAGGCCACGTGGAAGGCACTCCAGGCGACGGCCCGGCGGGCGCTGGATCGCCTGCCGGGCGCAGCCGATAGGACGAGGGAGTGATCCCGAAACTGCCGGCGGGAGGAGAGGCCCCGGAAAGCGAAAGGCTCGCCTGGGAGGCGGGCCGTTCATCTCAATACTGGCTCCCCGAGTTGGGCTCGAACCAACGACCTGCGGATTAACAGTCCGTCGCTCTACCGACTGAGCTATCGGGGAATCGGTGAACCCGGAATTATAGGTTTCCGGCCGATTCCGGTCAATTCAAGGGAGTGCCGGGAGGCGCCGGCGTGGGCGAAAGCGCCATCGAATCACGGCCTTGGGCCAGCATCTCCTTGATCTTCGCCCGTGCCCGGAGGAAGGGAGAGTTGCGGGCGGCCTTGCCAAGGTAGGCGTCCAGGTCCTGGTTGGCCGAGGCCAGCCGCCTGACCAGCGCGAGGAAGTGATCGGTGAGCTCGGGGTCGAACTGGACGCCCCGAAGGCCCGCGATCCGGTCCAGGGCCGTGCCGATGGAGACGGCCTGGGCGTATGGCCGCCCATGGGTCATGGCGTCGAAGGCGTCGGCGAGCGCGACGATCCTCGCGCTTCGCGGGATGTCGAGGCCCTTCAGGCGGGCAGGGTAGCCCGTGCCGTCCCACCATTCATGGTGGCAACGCGCGATCTCCTCCGCGATCCGTACCTGCGGGATGTCGCTCTTGGCGAGGATCTCGGCGCCGACCAGCGTGTGTGACGCGATGAAGTGCTTTTCGGCCTCCCGCAGCGTCTTCTCGTCGAGGAGGATCTTCTCCGGAATGCCGATCTTGCCGATGTCGTGGAGGCGGGCGGCGATGTCCATCGCGTTGCAGGAGTCGCGGTCCCAGCCGATCTCCTTCGCGAGGAGGGCGGAGAGGCGGCCGACCCGGTAGCCGTGCTCGCCGGAGATGTCCTCGCGGATGTCGGCGGCGACGGCCATTCGCTCGAGCATTTCCTGGCGGGAGCGGTGGACTTCACGCTCGGCGACGCGGGCTCGAAG